>JANXVR010000212.1 GCA_025351565.1 Actinomycetes bacterium | reverse complement strand
CTCCGCGCGCTCCGCATCACCTGATAGCCGCGTTCAGAGCCGCACTCCCATGGCGACACGGGTCAGGTCCGAGCGACGCTAGATCACCCGGACCTCGGCTTGCGCCGCGAGCGCCTGGGCGCGCGCGGCGTCCAGCTTCCCGGCGCCCGGGAGTTCGCTGTTCGCGGTCCCCGCGCCAAGGGCCAGGCGGAGCGCGCCCTCCCAGCCGGCAGGATCGCGCTCGAGCGCCACCACCAGACCTGCCAGGAAGGCATCGCCGCTCCCGACCGGGAAGCGGCCACGAACGTAGAGGCGGGCCTCGTAGAGAGAGCCGTCGGGCGCTGCAAGCACCACCCCGTCGGCCCCGCGCGTGACCAGCCCGGCGTGACCGTCCCCCCCCGCCATCGCCCGGAGCTTCTGCGCGGCCGCGAGCGCCTCTTCGCGCCGCGCGGTGGGCACGCCGAGCACGCCTCCGGCCTCGCTCGCGTTCACCTTCACCACGTCCGGCCCCGCGGCCAGAGCCGACGCAAGCCGATCCCCTTCGGCGTCGAGCGCCACCCGGGCCCCGGCCGCGCGCGCCTCGCGCACCACGTCCGCGTAGCCGTCGGCCGGAGCGCCCGGCGGGATCGATCCGCTGATCGTCAGCCACGACGACTCGGTGAAGAGCCCTGCCGCGGTGTGCATGAGTTCGGGCCAGGCCGACGAAGGCACCTCGGCGCCGTGCTCGTAGAACTCAGTCAGACTGCCGGTCTCCGCATCGGCTACCGACAGGGACGAGCGGTTCTCGCCGTGGGTCCAGACCGCGCTCGACCGAACACCCTCGGCAGACAGCATCTCCTCGAGCCACTTGCCCGTGTGCCCTCGGAGCAGCGCCACCGCACACACGTCGGCGCCGAGCGCGCGAACGGCGCGCGCTACGTTCAGCCCCTTCCCCCCCGCCGTCTGCACGAACGCCGACGGACGGTGGATGTCCCCGCGCACCAGGCGGTCGACCTGGAAGAGCTTGTCGATCGACGGGTTGGCGACCAGGCACTCGATCACGGCGCGGCCTCGGCGGCTGCTTCTTCGTCCAGCACCGCAAGGGCCTCGTCCATGGTCGCCTGGCCGGTCGTGCCCCCGGCCGTCCGCGTCGACAGGGCGCCGCAGGCGTTCCCCAACATCAGCGAACGCTCCAGCGGGTATCCCGCAAGGAACCCCGCAAGGAACCCCGCATCGAACGAATCCCCCGCCCCGGTCGTGTCCACGACGTGCCGGTGGATCCCGGGAACCCGAACCGCCTCGCCCGCTCGCGCCGCGATCGCCCCTTCCGGACCGGCTTTCACGACGACCATCTGCGCCGAGCGCAGCCGCGCGATCGCCTGATCGAGATCACTGATCCGCGCGAGCCGCATCGCCTCCATGCCGTTGGGCAGGAAGATGTCGATCTGCGGGAGCAACGCCATCAACCCCCCATCCCACTCCCCCGAGGGATCCCAGTTGGGATCCAGCGATGTGCTCGCCCCCGCGCGATGGGCGTCGTCGAACAGATCCGGCAGATCCGGCGCCAACCCCCGCTGCAGGAAGAACGAACTCACGTGCACGTGCCGCGTTCGTTCCATGAGTCCGTCCGGCACCATCGACCCCCGCAGGTCCCCGATCGTGCCGTTCATCGTGAGCATCGCGCGGTCCTGCGGTGAGGAGAGCACCACGGTCACCCCGGTGGGCGTGAACGGCGCGACTACAACCGCACTGGTATCGACCCCGCGTCCTTCCAGTTCCTCGCGCACGAACCGGCCGAACAGATCGTCACCGACGACGGCCACCATCGCGACGCGCAAGCCCAACCGCGCCGCCCCGCAGGCGAGGATACCGCCCGAGCCCCCCATGACCAATCGAGCCTCATCGACGAGCTTCTCCGCTTGACCGAACGCCGGCGTCACGTCGTCGCCGCGAAGCACCAGGTCCGGGTTCGCATCGCCGAGCACCACGAGGTCGAAGTCGAGAGCCACGGGGCTTACCATACCGACATGTCGCCCCCTGGTTCTCCCGCCGGCGACGGGGCCGAACCGGCCGGCCGCGGGCTCGTTGCGCTCTTCACCGGAACAACGTTCCTGGCGGCCTTCCTGCTCTTCCTTGTCGAACCCATGGTCACGAAGATGCTGCTCCCACTGCTCGGAGGCGCGCCGGCGGCATGGAACACGGCGATGGTCTTCTTCCAAGCGGCGTTGCTCGGCGGCTACGCGTTCGCGTTCGCCTCCACGCGGTGGCTCTCCCCTCGAGTGCACGCGGGCGTCCAGCTCGGCGCGCTGGCGCTTCCGCTCCTCCTCCTGCCGGTGGCGGTTCCGGCCGGGTGGGTGCCGCCGTCCGGCCAGAACCCGGTCTGGTGGACGCTCCTGGTGCTCGTCCCCATGGTCGGCGCGCCCTTCCTCATGTTGGCGTCGATGGGGCCGACCCTGCAACGGTGGTTCTCGCGCAGCTCGCACCCGCGCGCGCACGACCCGTACTTCCTCTACGCGGCAGGGAACGCCGGGAGCCTCCTCGCGCTCCTGGCCTACCCCTTCGTGTTCGAGGCGGCCATGCCGCTGACCCGCCAGGCCCGCCTATGGTCGGGCCTCTACGCCCTGCTGATCGTGGCCGCGGCAGCATGCGTGGTGTTCGAACGCACGAGGCGGTCTCCGGAAGGCGCGACGCCGGCGTCGCGAGATGCCGCCGGCGTCGCCTCGATCGCGTGGCGAACGCGCGGCCGCTGGATCTTCCTCGCGTTCATCCCGTCGACCTTGATGCTGGGTGTCACGCGGCACCTGGCGTCCGACGTTGCCTCGTTCCCCCTCCTGTGGGTGGTGCCACTCGCGATCTACCTGGTCACATTCATCGTCGCATTCGGCCGGGAGCCCTCCGGGATCGTTACCGGCGCGGCGCGCGTGCTGCGATTGATGGTGGTCCCGCTCACCCTCGCGTTCTTCGCGTTCATCCCGTACCTGTGGATCGAGGTGCCGCTGCACCTGATCCCCTTCGCCGCGGCGGCCCTGGTGGCGCACGGTCGGCTGGCCGCAGGCCGCCCCGGCCCAGCGCGGCTGACCGAGTTCTACCTGTGGCTGTCTGTCGGAGGCGTCCTGGGCGGTATCTTCGCCGCCCTGATCGCGCCGCTGATCTTCACGAACATCCTGGAGTACCCGATCGCGATCGTGCTGGCCCTGGCCGTGGTGCCCAGGTCGACCGTACGCGCAGCCGGCGAACGGCGGTTCCGGCGGCCGACGATCCGTGAGACCGTGCTCGCGGCCCTGATGGCGGCCGCAGCGGTTTCGGCGGTCGTGATCCGCCAGAGCGGTTCATCGCGGGACATCCGAGTGGCGATGCTGATCGCCGCCGCCGGTCTCGCAGGTGCCTACGTCCTGGCCCGCACGCCCACCGGGTACGCCGCCGCCGTTGGTTCGGTGTTGCTTCTGGCGTTCATCGTTCCAGCCGAACCAACGCTCTTCGCCGAACGGACGTTCTTCGGGGTCCACCGCGTCTACGCCACGGCCGGGAGCCACATCCTGGCCAACGGCGTCACGGTCCACGGCATCCAGAACGTCGGCCCGACAGGCGCGTTGATCGACACGCCGAGCGCGTACTACTCGGAGAGCGGACCGGCCGGACGGGTGTTCGCGACCCTGCAAGCCAGGCCGCCGATGCGGATCGGCGTCGTCGGGGCCGGTGCGGGCGAACTCGCTGCCTACGGGCGGCCCGGCGACGCGATCACCTTCTTCGAGATCGACGACGCCGTCATCCGGGTAGCCACGGACCCGTCGCTGTTCTCCTACGTGCGCGACTCGAAGGCTGCGGTGAACTTCGTCCTGGGGGACGGGCGCCTGAGCCTGGAGCGGAACCCCGCTGCTCGCTACGACCTCTTGGTGCTCGACGCATACAGCTCCGACGCCATCCCAACCCATCTGCTCACCGACCAGGCCGTGCAGCTCTACCTGAACCGCCTCAACCCGGGCGGGCTGCTCCTGTTCAACCTTTCCAACCGGTTCTTCGATCTGGAGCCGATCCTGGCCAGGATCGCGGCGCAGCACCATCTGGCCGGGCTGACGATGACGGATCAGCTGGTCACGTCGGCGCAAGCGGCGCAGGGGAAGCTGGTCTCCACGTGGGTCGTGATGGCGCGCAGCATGGCCGACCTCGGCTCCCTCGACACGGATCCAGCGTGGCATCCACTTGGCACCGGCGCCGGCGCGCCGCTCTGGACCGACGACTACACGAACCTACTGGGAGCGCTGCGCTGATGCGTTCCTCGTCAGCGGCAGGGAACCCACGGAAGGTCGAACAGGTCGGGTGACTTGCGGATCGAGTCGATGCCCAGCGTATTCGCCTTGGGGCAGAACGTGGATGGGGCGGCGCCGTACTCGATCTCCAGGATGGGCTTGCCGGCGGTGAGCATCGGGCGCATGTGGCCGCACTCGGAGTACCGGAAGCAGGACTCGTTCACCTGCAGGTCCACGTAGGGCTGGAACTTCCCGGTCTGGAGGATGTCGTTGTTCGGACCGGCGGCCAGGCTCAGTCGATGCGCGATGTTCGCCAGGCGGGTCAGGTACATGAGCTGGTCGCGCCGCGTGATGGGGAACCCGGTGGCCGCCCGGTGGTACTCGTCCTGATTGTCGAAGTACACCCCGTCGAACCCGGCGCCGGCCGCCTTCTCCATCCGCAGGCGCATCCGTTGCAGCAAGAAGCGGCGCGCGGCCGGGTCGTGGATGTTCACGTACCGCTCGTCGGGGAACCCGCCCAGGGTCTTGCCCAGCAGGCACCCGCCACATCGATGATCGAACGCAACGAACGCCCCCGCGTCCGGGCGCCAGCGTTCCCACGTCCCGGCGTCCACATATGCGATGGCGTAGCCGCCGGCCGCATGAACCGCGTCCACCGCGGGCTTGTTGGCCGCACTCGGCCCGTAGGAACAGTGATCCGAGTCGGCGTACATATCCATCGCGATCACCGTTGGCGCGACCGGCGCTCCCCCGGTGAACGGCGGCGCCGTCACCGCCGTGTTGATGCCGCCCGTCGGGCAGAAGCCTTTCACCCATTGGAGCTGGATCTGCCAGCGGAGGTCAGCCGCAGGGGTCCAACACCCGCCGCGGCAGGGAACGGGCGCGGGGCACCCGTCACAGGCACGCGGCGCGCGAACCGGGCCGGCCGACGCGTGCGCCGGGGTGGGGG
>JANXVR010000202.1 GCA_025351565.1 Actinomycetes bacterium | reverse complement strand
GGCTGGAAGGTCGCCGAGGGTTAGGGCCCACGGGGGGCGATCGCCCATCACGGTCTTGAACAACGTCGTCCCGAATCGTCTCGGTCGACGCGATCTCTGGCGAGGGAGAACCAGCCCTCGGCGCTATCGAAGTCCCCCTCGGCCACGGAGTCTGCGAACGCTGCAACGATGACACTCACACTTCGCATGGCGCTCGTCTCGCTCGCGATCTTCTTCAATCGGTCTCACCTCCTTTACGGATCCGTTGTTGCGATCCTGGGTGACCGACCATGAGAGAACCGTGAGCTGGAAATAAGAGGTCGACCGCGACCGCTGCGGCCCGGGAGATTGGCCCCGTTTCTCAATCGCAGAGAAGTAGGGGCCAACATCGGTCGTTCAGGTAGCCATGGCCACAAGCCCAGCGGATCGTATCGGGGTGAATCTCATCTGCGACTCACTCTCCTCTAATCGGCTCCGGTCCACGGTGTAGGTGATTACGGAGGAGGTGAGAACATGAAGAAGATCACGAAGATCCTAGTAGGAGGGGTGGCGGCACTAGCGCTGGGCGGCTCCGTAGCCGGTGCCGCTCTGGCATCGGGCAGCAGCTCGGAGCCCACCTCGACTGTCGACACCGACAACGTCCAGCTCCAGCAGGGTGATCAGACCTCGCCGGACACCTCGGCTACGTTGACCACCTCGGAGCCGACCTCGACGGTCGACACCGATAACGTCCAGCAGGGCGATCAGACCTCGCCGGACACCTCGGCTACCTCGGCTTCCTCCACCACCTCGGAGCCGACCTCGACGGTCGACACCGACAACATCCAGCTCCAGCAGGGTCCCCAGACAGGGGGGTCCGACAGCTCGGGCTCTGGTGGCAACGGCAGCGGACAAGGGCAAGGGTAGATCCAACGATGGGGAGTAAGCAAGACCTGTCGAGGTTCGCGAGGAGGGAGAGGTTCGCACCGAGCGAGCCTCTCCTCTCTCGTTCTCGAGGCCAAGACCTTGCGGATCACACGAGGGGTGCGGAGCGTTCGCGCCTCGCGGAGAAGAGTGACTTGGTGGCCGAGCACTTCGAGCAGATCGCTATGTTGTGGGGATCCCCACGTCCTTGTTCTCGACGCGGTCGCGAACGCTGTGCTGGCGTGCCTCTGACAGCACCTACTTCTGTCATTCCCGCTCAGCAACGACCTGCTGAAACGCGGATCCGTACTCCGTCGAGAGCCGGATGCTTTGCAAGCCGGAGGTCAGGGGTCCGAGCCCCCTCGTCTCCACGAACGCCCGCGCGGGCTAGGGGTTTACGCGAGCTTCGTGGTGGTCATGATCTTGGCGCCGAGGACCTGGACCATCCGGCACATCAGGTACCCGCTGCTCACGTCCATCCCGTTGCAGAAGCCGCCGATCGGGAGCACGGTCAACAGTTGGGGGGTCCAGAGCGCGCGCCCGCAGTCGGCGAGGGCTCGGCCAAGCGTCGAGGGAGGCGATCGGCCCAGGAGCTCCGGAACGCTCCCATAGGTGAGTGCGTCGTGGCGACCGGTTCGTCCGATGCAGAATCCGGCTCCGCTCTCGCTGACTACGCCGATCCGCGTTCGCCGCTTGCTGACCGACACCACCATGGTGAGGCGCGGGGTGGGCACGTCCTTCGGGAGCGCCGCTAGATCCGCCCAGTCCAGCGAGTGGTCCGCCGCCGCACCCTTGGCGGCGGTGAACCCGAGGGAGCTGCCGTGCGCGGCCGTATAGCTGTCGGCGACCGAGATCGCCTGGCGGAGATCGAGCCGCGCACGGACATCCTGCCACTGCACACGGGCGCCGAGGTACGTCGGGAGTTCGCTCCCGAGTTGGACCGGCAACGGATCTGCCCGGAACATGATGAGCGAGACCGCGAGGAGCGAGACCGCCAGTGAGTTGAAGACGACGCCCGGCCGAACAGCGCGTCGGCGGATGGCCGGCACGTCGCTCGCCGGGGTGGTCTCCTCTTGGATCCCCAGGGGTACCGCCAACGTTTGCTCTTCGGCGGTGACGGGTCGTGTTCTACGCAGCTTCCCGGTGAGAGCGACCGAAAGGGGCCACCATCCCGCCCAGAGCACGCCCACCACCGCGAGCGGCGCGGCCGCACCGAACTGGGTCCAGATCTGGAAATGCTCGGGCCCAGGAAGGATCGCGCCCGCAGGCCCAAGGCTCAACAGGACGGCGACCGGCGCCATGGACCAGGGCCACCACCTCCGGTTCGGGCCAAGGAGCCCGCCGAACACCGCGATCGACATCACGGCCGGCGCCAACGCGTTCCACGAGACGGAGCCTCCGATCGGCGCGAAGTGACGGGAGAACATGGCGAGCGCGAGCATGGTGACTCCCAGCGTCGGAACGGCCAAGAGCGCGGCCGAAACGAAGACGGACGCCATCCACGGGTCTGCTCCGGCGCGAGGTCTGCGCCCGCGACTGGCGATGGACACTGCGGCGACCGGCGCGATGAGCAACCCGAGGTTCAGGGCCACCGACGGTCCCGAGTGCGTGGGCCAGTACGACGGCTCGTACGAGGGTCCCCACCAGCGAACCTGGAAGATGTCGAATCCGGCGAACGTGAAGAAGGGCGCCACCGCCATGGGGAGGAGGGCAGTGAACCGACGTCCGGTGGATGCCAGGATCGCGCACGGCACCACGTAGCCCAGCCACACCAAGAACGTGGAGCCTAGGTAGGACGCATGCTATGTCCACGGGATCGGGTTGCAGAACCAATCCTTGGAAGACATCTGGAGCCCGGACGCCTTGAGCCGCTGACACGCACCCACGAACGTCGGGAATGGGGTGGTCGCTCCCCAGCGCACGGCAACGTACGCGCCCGCGGCCGCGGTGAACACCATCGCGATCGCAACGCGGGTCCGCCGGGGACGGCTCATGCGAGCCACCGCCGCATCGTGGAGAGGCATGTGGGAGTCATCGACGTGCGGCGGGCACCCCTTGAGAGCGTCGGCGCCGGGGTGGTTGCTTAGACAAGATGGCCCGGCCGGGGGACTAAGGGTTGGTCGCGTCACGCCGAAGACCCTATGGTTGAGTCACCCGACCCGGAGTTGAGATGCCATGAACCCTACACGCAAGAGCAAGGCGCTCGGATGGGGCGCCGCCGCCGTCCTGCTGCTGGCGTGCGCCGGCTACTTGCTCTCCAGACCCACCCCGGCCGCGATCTCCCTGACGCAGCTCGAGGCGCGCTCGGCCCTGGACGCCAGGGCGTTGGCCGGCGCCGTCCCCGCGAAGGTTCCGGACAAGCGTCTGTCTCTCCTGAGCTCTGGCGACCTTCCGTCGGTGATCGCCCAGATCGCGGGCGAAGTGGGGGTGTCGGGGGTTCGTCTGTGGTCGCCGTTGGGGACGCTCCTGGCCTCGTCGGACCCGAACGACGCCACCGCCGCGACCGCATCGGATGCCGCGGTCATCGCGGGAGCCGTAGGGGCGGGCGCCAAAGCTACCGACGTCGCCGGTCAAGCCGGGCAACGCCGGATCTTCGAGCCGGTCTGGCCGGCCAAGTCGAACGCCGTGGTTGCCGAGATCGTGCGAAGCACCACCGAGGGCGGTCTCCCGTTCAAGACGATCGGCGCCGGACTCGGGGCCTTCGGCGTGCTGGCGCTCATCATCGCGCTGGCCTCCCTGCGCGGAGGGTCCGGCACGAAGGCCGCCCCCGTGGCCGCCGACGGCTCTCTCCCCGCCCCTGATGACGAGCCCGCCGATGCCGAAGACGGCGCGCCGGCGCGCAGCAGCGTGCGTTTGACCCAGAAGCTGCAGACCTCGGAAGCCTCGCGCGCGGCCATGGAGACCCAGATGGAGCAACTCCGCGCGCAGCTGCGGATGGGGACGCAAGGCTCGGAGCAGATGATGGCCGACCTTGACCGTAGCCTCGCCAGTTCGCAGCAGCGGGTACACGAGGCGAATGAGAAGGCCGTGCTTGCCGAGACACGGGCCAGGACAGCTGAGCAGCGCGCGGTCACCGCCGAGGAAGCCCTTTCCCGAGCGACGCCCTCTGATGCCGCCGACCGCGCGGTGGTCCTCGAGGCGGAACTCGCCGCGGCCAAAGGTAAGATCGCCGAACTCGAAGGGTCGGTCGCCGAACATCAAGCGCGGACCCGGGATGCGGAGGCCCGCGCGGGCGAGACCGAAAAACGAGTCAAGGTTGTCGCCGCTCAAGTAGCTGAACACGCTGCTCTGTCCGGTCAAGCGGAGAGCCGGCAGCGCGAGCTGGAGGACCGTGCAGCTACCGCTGAGGCGCGGGCCACGCAAGCCGAGGCCGCAGCGCGGGGGGCCTCCGCTCCAGTCGGGGGTCCGGACGTCACCGCACTGGAAGTCCGCGCGTCGGCGGCGGAGGAGTCCGCAGCGCAGTTGCAGATCGAACTCTCTCGTGCCCAGGACTTGGCGGAGCAGGCGCTGGCCAAGCTCGACACCTCGGAAGACCGCGTGACGAGCGCCGAGGCCAAAGCCGCGGAAGCGCAGCGACGCGCAGATGTTGCAGAACGACGCGCGATGGTGGCCCGTGGTGCCCCCGAGAACCTCTCCCTCGAGGAATCCCAGGCGGCCATCACCGCGCCGGTGATCGAACCGGCTCCTCCGGCGCCCGAAACGGCAGTCAGCGAATCGGAGCCGGCCGTGCCCGGTGACGAAAAGCCTTCCGCCGATGCGTCGGCGACCGACCCCGGCGTGTGGCAAGCCCTCGCGAAGACCCTGCGCCGCAACGCTCTGGGTGACGAGGCGGTGGACGATGAGCCAGAGGAGGAGCCTGCGGCCCCTACCAAAGCAGTGTCCGACAACGATCGCTCGGAGCTGCGGGCCCGGCTCGCCAAGGCCTCTGCTAAGAAGCGCCGCAAGCCTGAATAGGGGCGAAGGCTGCCGACCCACCGGCGCTACCGACTCAGCACACCACCGAGAGCAGCGGGTTGGGGTCGACGGCGCCGCCGTTGCCGGGGTGCCATTCGAAGTGGTCGTGCGGACCGCTCGCATCTCCCGTCGACCCCACGTAGCCGATGACATCCCCTGCCTTCACGGGTCCGAGGTGGCCGTAAGCGGAAAGGTGCGCGTTGTAGACGTAGCCCGCCGCCCCGTAGACCTTCACGGCAAGCCCGCCCAGGACATTGGGGGACACCACGGCCGTCCCGTCGAACGGCGCGACGATGGGCGTGCCGGTGGCCGCAGTGATGTCGTTACCTTGGTGCACGTGAACGGGAACGCCCGGCATCCGAACGATGACACCGAAATCGTTGTTGACCAGATGCGGACCGCTGACCGGACACGACTTGAAGACTCCCCAAACGCCGAGCCAGGCCGATAGCGCACGCACCCGCTCCTGGAGGCTTCGGATGTGTTCGGCCGTCGCGTGGTCCGAGCGTCGCGCGGCCGCCACTAAGTGACGACGCTGGCGGGAAAGCCTCCCCCTCACCTGGCGCCAGCGTCCGCTGTTCATGGCACGAGGTGAGACGAGCGTGAGCCGGTGGTCGAGTTTCGAGGACCGGCGTGCCAGACGATGGTATGCCGTGGATCCGGAACGGCGAACGTGCGCTACACGGTGCTGGAGGTGACGACGCTGGGCCGTCCGCTCCTGCACGAGCGGCGCTGCCCCGGCGGGTTGGCCGCCGAGCAACGGGATGATCGTCAGGATGAGAACCGCCGAGGCCAGGCCTCGGCGGAAGCGGGGTGTTCGCACGGCGAAGCTCCCTCGGCTCGTGTGGGTGCTCTATCGGCATGCTGGCGGTGGAAACTGAACCGGCCCGCCGCCGGGCGTACTATCTCGACCGTGACCCGCCCGGAGATCATCCGTCTGTTCCGCGATACCCGGAAAGGTCCACATCCGTGATCGGGCTTGTCGCACCCCGCCCCGACCGGTCACTATGACCCTGCAATGGGGCCAATGAAGATCATCGATCGCTTCACCCGTGACCGCGTCAGTCGCTACGTCTGGGCTGTCCTCACCGTCGGCTGCCTGCTGGGGTGGTTCTCCGCACGTCAGGGACAGACCACGGCCTTGCGGGACCAGCTCTCGGCCGCGCAGGCGCAGACACGCCATATCGCGGACACCGTGTTGTTCAATAACCTCAGCCATGACGCGATGACCAACCTCATCCCGTCACCGCTGTACCGCGACATCTATGTCGCCCTGCAGAGCCAGGTCTTCACCGACGCCACCGTCGCACGCGTGCGCGTGTGGACCCCAGATGGGATCCTTCAGTACTCCACGCACGAGCGTGATCAGGTGGGGCTGCTGCAGACGCAGGACAAAACCCTGATCGATCAGGCGATGAAGGGCCAGAGTGTCTCGGCCAAGGTGCTCACGAAGTTCAGCGCGGCCAGCACCGGGAACGATCAGACGCCGACGAACCTACTCGAGGTGTTCGTTCCGCTCCACGTTCCCGACTGGATCTCGGTCACCGGCGTGGTGGAGGTCGACTACTACTACGACCACTTCGTGCAGGCTGCGCATCAGCCGTGGTTCAACATCATGGTGGTGCTTCTAGGGCTGGCTGTGCTGTGTCTGCTGATGACGCTTCTGTCGTTCCGCGCGCCGGTGGGGACCCTCGGCGCTGGTGTCACATCTGGATCCGAGGTGGAAGGGGCAGAACCGAAGCGAGGCGGCAAGCACGCGGTTGCCTCACCGTCGGACAAGGCAGCGAAGACCCTTCAGCGGGAAGCGGAGCGCGCCGACGCGCGCGCGGCGAAGGCGGAGGCAGACGCTCTCTCCTTGCGTGAGGAGCTGAAGGGGTCGCGTAACCAGTTGAAGGAAGCCGAAGCGAAGATCGCCGCGAAGTCCGTCGACCGCCCAAGCGAGACGAGTCAGCCTCCCGAGAATGAGCTGAAGCGGGAGATCGTGCTCACGGCTCGCGCCCACGCAGCGGAGGCGAGCTTGCGCGAAGCGAAGCGGCGTGCGGAGGCGGCCGAGAAGAAGGCCAAGAAGCTAGAGGAGCGGGCTCGCACTGCAGAGACCGCCGTCGCATCGACTACCTCTGAAACATCGGAAGCAGCGCGGGGCGGAGCCGTTGCGCAAGCAAGTCAGGCAGCAGTAGAAGCAGCCCTCGCGGCCAAGGAGGCTGAACTCGCCGCTGCGAGATTGGAACTGGACCGCACGCGCGTCGATCTCGAAGCCAAGTCCAAGGAGGCGGAGTCCGCCGCCGCCAGTGTGGCTGCCGCGGAAGCGGTAGCGGCGATGGCCGCGCAGCAGGTTCAACCGCAGGTGGCAACGCCGGCCGCCGTTGACGACGCCGTGTTCGTGAAGCTGGAGGAGCGCATCGCGGCAGCCGAGCGACGCGCCAGTGACGCCGAAGCCCGGCTCCTGCGTCTGCAGCCGGTGAGCTCCGCGCCACGCGACGCGCCACCTGAGGACGCGGTCACCGCGACGGCCGGTGATCTGCGGAGCAGGCTCGCGCGGACGGCGGCGCGCAAGAAGCTCGGCGCCGACGACGGCACAGCCGCGACAGCTGCGGCCGCTGAAGCCGAAGCCGCGAGGTCCGCCGGGAACCCCGACCAACCTTCCGGGGACACGGTCGATCCGACGCCTGATCCCTAGGGTCCGAGGCGGTGCTGGTGGGCCCTACCGCCGTCCGGCGGGCATCGGCGGGGCCGGGATCCCGCCGGTGGGGATCGGGAGGAGTTCGACGGCGTAGGTGTCCAAGAGACGCTGTTCGATCCTGGTGGCGGGGAACAGTCGGCGCGGGGTCATGCCGTAGCGCTGGGCCAGCTCGACATGCGTCCAGCACAACGGGACCAGGTCGCCGCGCGGGAAGAGGCCGACCACGGCGGGACGGGCGTGCTCGGCTCCCCACACCTGGAAGCAGAACTGGCACACCAAGCGGAGCCGCTGCGGGTATCCGAGCGCGGCCCGGAAGCCCAGCTCGTGTTCGATCACGCGGCCCCAGAGGGCCACGCGACCCAGGACGGCCGGGGTGCGGGTCTTCCTCAGGATCTCCAGGCCGTGCGTGCCGTGCAGGCCGCAGGAGCAGTCCGGGTTGGGCGATGTGTGGAGGGACGCGTGACGGCAGTGCGACCGCATGACCTTGCGCGGGGGCCACGCGCGGCCTCGGCCGGCCACCGGTTGCAGTGCCAACTCGTCGCCGCGCACGGTGAGCGCCCACGCCCGCCAGGCCAAGATGGGTTCTCCGGACCGGGCGACGGCGAGTGCGTCGGCGTCCACGGAGTTCAGTCCCCCGAGCCTGCGGGAGCAGGCGACGGCTCGGCGGGCTGGGGTTGCGGAGCCGGATCCGGGGCCGCGGGCTGGGCGGGCCACGCGGGGTCGGGAACCGGAGCCGAGCCCGGCCGGATCTCGTGGATGCGCTTCGGACGACCGATGTCCACGGTCGAAGGGTACGCCCGTTCTCGCGGTATGGGGGGTGTTCTCAGAACATCCTCAACGTGCGGTGATCGAAGACCCTCTTCTTGAGAAGCGCACAGGCTAAGGAGGGCAGTGCGCACACCAGGTCAGAGCCCCATTCGCTCCGTTCGAGCGAGGGCGAATCGTTCGAGCACCTTTCCGCTCTCGATCTCAACCAGGCCAACTTCGACGACCGCCGCTTCGATCGGGAGCTTGACCGCATGAGCGAGTGAAAGCAGATGGGAGACCGCGGCATCCGGAACGTGCATCGCAAGGGTGCAGTGCGGTACCCAGACTCCCGGCTGGTAGAGACTCCATGCGGTTCCAGAGGCGAGCGTCGCGACGCGGACGTGAAGATCCGTGTGAACGTCGATGAGCGACCTCGTTGGCGTCACTCCGAGGAAAGCGACACCGCTCTCAGGAAAGCGCCCGATGTGGCTAAGGCGCAGGGCCACATCTTGCTGCCTGGGCGCCCACTCGCCAAGCAGGGCCAACAACTCCTCGACGGAGCTCCCGTCAAGAACGGCCAGTGAGACATGAGGTCGGTGTTTGGCGTCATCAAGCGCGGGCAGACCGTCCCTGACAAGTTCCCTCCAAAGAGATCGCACAGCAGCACCCGCGCGGTCATCGAGAAACATCTCGATCGCGAGAAGCATGCCCGGAGTCTAGGCGACCATGAAGGGCGCCTTCGTCAGGACTTCGATCCCCACAAGTACGCGAACGCGGATCGCTGCGAGCCGCCACCTTCGTCTGAGATCCAGCGGCGCGTTAGGTCAGCCGGTAGATCCCGCGGTACGTGCTGAAGTAGATCGTGCCGTCGGGGCCTACCTCCATGGAGTAGATGGTCCCGTCGGGCGAGGTGAACGGCTCCGCGGGCCCGCCGGCGATGGCGTCGCGGGCGGGGTTCAGCGTGAACACCCGCAGGATGCCGTCGTTGTTCGCGCCGACCAGGAGCTTGCCGTCCATGCCGGTGATCCCACAGCCGTTGCAGAAGGCATCGCCGGTGATCCCGATGGTCGGCCCGGTGAACCATTGGGGCTGATGGCGTGGCGCCGGACCGCTGTTGTTCGTGTTGCCCGGTGCGGTGCCACTGCAGGTCTCGTCCGCGCCCCAGCCGTAATTGCCGCCCGCCACGGGCCGGTTGATCTCGTCGTTGCACTCGGGTCCGTTCTCCGTTTCCCACAGCGAACCGGTGGCCGGATCGAACGTGAAGCCGTAGGAGTTCCGTTGGCCGAACGAGTAGATCTTGCTGCCCTGGATGGGGTTGTCCGAGGGGACCGAACCGTCGGAGTTGATCCGCAGGAGCTTGCCGCGGAGGTTCCCCCCGGCCAGGTTCTGCGCGTTCGCCGAGTCGTGGCCGTCCCCGATGAAGACGTAGAGCTTGCCATCGGGCCCGAACAGGATGCGCCCACCGTTGTGGTACGGATCGGCGCTCGCCGGTTGGGAGACCAGGACCTTCATGCCGGTCCCGTGGCCGTTCTTGATGGGGATGCGGATCACTTGGTTGCGGAGATGACCGCCGGATATGCGGGTCGCGTAGACCCAGAGCACCCGCACCGCCGGCCACGTCGGTGCAGCGGCAACGCCCAAAGCGCCGCGCTCCCCGTCGCCGTTGACGCCGGAGATCCGGAACAGGGTTCGGTCGCTGTGCGTGGCGGGGTCTAGCAGCCGAACCCGTCCGGTGGTGCGTTCGAGATAGACGATCTTCCCGTTGGGCAGGAGCGTGAAGCCGGCGGGGTTGTTCAGCCGGGTGGCGACGGGGTGGGCAGTAACGGCGCCGCGGGGGATGGAG
>JANXVR010000133.1 GCA_025351565.1 Actinomycetes bacterium | reverse complement strand
TCCTGGATCAGATCGAGGAGTCGAAGGATCGCCCGCTCTGGCGCCTCCTGGTCGGCCTCAACATCCGGCACGTGGGGACGCACGTCGCGCAGGTGCTGGCCGCGGCGTTCGGATCCATCGCGTCGCTGGCGGACGCGAGCGTCGGGGCGATCGATGACGTGCCCGAGATCGGGCCGGAGATCGCCGCCACGGTCGCCGCGTGGTTCGCCGATGAGGAGAACATCGCCCTGATCCAGCGTCTGCGGGCCGCCGGCGTGCGGACGGAAGATGCCGCGGCGCCCGCCACCACCGGGGCGAAGCCGCTCGAAGGGATAACGCTGGTCCTGACGGGGAGCCTGCCCACGCTCTCGCGCGAGGACGCCACGACGCTCGCCCAAGCCGCCGGGGCGCGCGTGGTCTCCAGCGTCTCGAAGAAGACGGATCTCGTGGTAGCGGGGGCGAGCGCGGGCTCCAAGCTCGAGAAGGCCACCTCGCTCGGCGTGGAGCTCATCGACGAGGCCGAGTTCCTGCGGCGGGCCGGCCGATGAGCGCGCACGTGAGGGAGCCGCTCATGCCGAGCGCGAGGGTCGTGGTCGGCCTGCTGGCAGGATCGGCGGCGATCTCGCTCCTGCTGGCCATCCAGATCCTCGTCAACCGCGGACGGATGGCCGGCGGGACATTCCCGCTCATCGAGTTCGGACCGCGGCTGCAGCCTGTGCTGGCACCGCAACCGATCGGGCAGATCGCATCCCTCGTAGCGCTCGCGACCAGCATCGTGTGGTTGATCTGGCAACACCGCGGCCACTCGAACCTCTGGGCACGCGGGGTGCCGGGGCTCCGCTACTCGCCCGGCTGGGCGGTCGGGTGGTGGTTCGTTCCCTTCGCCAGCTTCTTCATGCCGTACAAGACGACGCGGGAGTTGTGGTGGAACGCCGGGCGGCCCGCCGCGTCCACGGAACCTGTCGAACCCGGGGGACGCGGGCTCCTGCGTCTGTGGTGGGCGGTGTTCCTGGCGTCCCAGCTGGTGGCGCTCGGCGCGTTCGGTCCGCTGTTCTCCGGTCTCGTGTCGTCGATCAGCACGAGCACGGCTCCGAGCCAGAGCCCGGCGGCGACCCTCACCACTGGATCGCTCCGCCAGTTCGCGGTATGGGTCGCGGTGGGTTACCTGATCCGGACGGTCGCGGCGGGCTTCGCGATCTGGGTCGTGTGGACGATCTCCGCCAGGGAGGACGCGCTTTCCCCGGCGGAGGCAGCCGGTCCGCTGCCACCACGTCCGGACTTGGGCTTCCTCCCGCCCCGATAGACTGCCCGCATGCCGGTAGAGATCGACATCGACCATGTGGCCAAGCTCGCACGACTGCAGCTCTCGGACGAAGAGCAGACGAGCCTTCGCACCCAACTGAGTCTCATCCTCGAACACGCCGCCAAGGTGGGCGAAGTGGCGGCCGACGATGTGCCGCCTACCGCCTACGCGATCCCGCGCTCCAACGTCCTTCGTCCTGATGTGCCCGAGCCCTCCATCCCGCACGAGGCCGCGATGCAGAACGCGCCTGAGGCCGAGCAGGGCCGGTTCAAGGTGGTCCGGATCGTCGAGACCGGCACGTGACCGAACTCTGCGACCTCACGGGAACCGAACTCGCCGCAAAGCTGCGCGCGGGCGAGATCACCGCTGTGGAGCTGGCCGAATCCTCGCTTCGGCGCCTAGACGCGGTCGACGAGCGTCTGAACGCCTTCCTGACCCCCACCCCCCAGGTCGCGCTGGAGCGGGCGGGCGAACTCGACGCCTATCTGTCCACCGGCGCCCCGCAGTCCGCCGTGGCCGGGATCCCGCTCGCGCTCAAGGATGTGCTCACCACCAACGGCATCCGGACGACCGCCGGCTCCAAGATGCTGGAAACCTACGTTCCCCCATACGACTGCACCGCGTGGACGCGGCTCTCCGGCGCCGGAAGCGTCCTGATCGGCAAGACCAACTGCGATGAGTTCGCGATGGGTTCATCGAACGAGAACTCGGCGTATGGGCCCGTGCATAACCCGTGGGACCTGGACGCGGTTCCCGGCGGCTCTTCCGGAGGCAGCGCTGCCGCGGTGGCAGCGGGCGAGGTGGTCTGGTCGCTCGGGACCGACACCGGAGGCTCGGTCCGCCAGCCTGCGGCCCTCTGCGGCGTCGTCGGCCTCAAGCCCACCTACGGACTCATCAGCCGCTACGGGCTCATCGCGTTCGCATCCTCC
Source organism: Actinomycetes bacterium (assembly GCA_025351565.1). Lineage (GTDB taxonomy): Bacteria > Actinomycetota > UBA4738 > UBA4738 > HRBIN12 > JANXVR01. Next base: position 3,386 of record JANXVR010000133.1, on the reverse strand, counting down.
CTGGACACCGTCGGCACGTTCACGCGCAGCACGCGGGACGCCGCGACGCTCCTGTCTGTGCTTGCGGGGAAGGACCATCGCGATGCCACCAGCCTGGACACGCCGGTTCGCGACTACACGGAAGCGATCGACGCGGGCGTGGCGGGCATGCGGGTCGGCGTGGTCGGGTTCGGTGAAGGGGTGCAGCCGGAGGTCGCGGCATCGGTGCGCGCGGCCGTGGAACGGCTGGCGGTCCTCGGCGCGGACGTCGGAGAGGTCACGCTGCCCCACACCGACTACGCCCTCAGCGCCTACTACCTCATCGCGCCCTCGGAGGCCTCCTCGAACCTGGCCCGCTACGACGGCGTGCGGTTCGGCTATCGCGCGGAGGGCGGCACGGACGTCGAGGACATGATGTCGCGCACCAGGGGAGCGGGGTTCGGCCCGGAGGTGAAGCGGCGCATCATGCTCGGGACGTACTCGCTGTCGGCGGGCTACTACGACGCCTACTACGGCCAGGCCCAGAAGGTCCGAACGCTCATCATCCGGGACTACGAAGCCGCGTTCGCCGGCTACGACGTCCTGGTCTCGCCCACCTCGCCGACCACGGCGTTCAAGATCGGGGAACGCTCCGGCGACCCGATGGCCATGTACCTCTCGGACGTGTTCACCATCCCGGCGAACCTCGCGGGCGTGCCGGCCATCAGCATCCCGAGCGGCTTCGACTCGGCGGGGTTGCCCATCGGGCTGCAGTTCACCGCCCCCGTGCTGGGCGAATCAACCCTGTTCCGCGCGGCGCACGCGCTGGAAACCGACCTGGATCTGGACCTTCGCCCGCCGCTCCTGGCCGGGGTGTGAGCCGCTGGCCCGGCGCGAGCGGGTCGCGCGAGCGGGTCCGGTAGGCTAGCCCGCGTATGGCCGAGTGGGAGACCGTCATCGGGCTCGAGTGTCACGTCGAGCTGAGCACGCAGACGAAGATGTTCTGCGGGTGCCGCGTTGGGTTCGGCGCGCAGCCCAACACCGATGTCTGCCCGGTGTGTCTGGGCCACCCCGGTTCGCTTCCCGTGCCGAACGAAGAAGCCATCCGGCGCATCGTCACCATCGGCCTGGCGCTGGACTGCAGGATCGCGCCGCACTCGCTCTTCCATCGGAAGAACTACTTCTACCCGGACATGCCGAAGAACTTCCAGATCAGCCAGTTCGACCTGCCCATCTGCGTCGGCGGGCACCTAGACGTGGAGCTGCCGAACGGGGCGACGAAGCGTGTCGGGATCACGCGGGTCCACATGGAGGAAGACACCGGCAAGACCACGCACGGCAGCGCGAGCGGACGGATCCACGACGCCGACTCCGCGCTCATCGACTACAACCGCGCCGGGACCCCACTGGTGGAGTGCGTCAGCGAGCCGGACATCCGTTCGCCGGAGCAAGCCGGTGCCTACATCCGCGAACTCCGAGCCACACTCGAGGCGCTCGACGTGAGCGATGTCCGGATGGAGGAGGGGTCGCTGCGCTGCGACGCCAACGTGTCCCTGCGTCCGGCCGGCACCGAACCCTTGGGGACGAAGGTCGAGATCAAGAACATGAACTCGATCCGTTCGCTGGAGCGGGCGCTGACCTACGAGATGGCGCGCCAGCAGACGGCGCTGGAGAACGGCGAGGCGATCGTGCAGGAGACGCGCCACTGGGACGAGGACGCCGGCGCCACGAAGTCCATGCGGTCCAAGGAGGAGGCGTTCGACTATCGGTACTTCCCGGAGCCGGACATCCCGCCGCTGGATCCGGACCTCGCCTGGGTGGAGGACCTGCGCGCCGCGCTCCCGGAGCTGCCCCCCGCCCGGCGTGAGCGCTACGTTCGAGCGTTCGACCTGAAGCCCATGGTGGCCGATGTCCTGGTGGGGGACCGAGTTTCGAGCGCGCTGTTCGAGGAGACGCTTGTGCTCGGGACCGACCCCAGGCTCGCGGCCAACTGGATCACCCAGGACCTGGCCGGGCTCCGCAACAAGGCCGGGGCCCAGGCGCCGAACCTGGTCACCGCGCGGCACGTCGCCGATCTGGTCGCCCTGGTCGCCGCCGACACTATCAGTGGCCAGGGCGCGAAGCAGGCCCTGGAGGACGCGTTCGTCACCGGTGACGCCATCGCCGGCATCGTGGAACGCCGCGGCCTCACCCAGGTCTCGGACACCGGCGCGCTGGGGGCGATCGTCGACCGGGTGCTCTCGGAGAACGCGGAGGTTGCGGAGCAGTTCCGCGGCGGGAAGCACGAGGTCATCGGGTTCCTGGTCGGTCAGGTCATGAAGGGATCACGCGGCTCGGCCAACCCGAAGCTCGCGCAGGAATTCCTGTGCGAGCGGTTGAACGGGTAGCGGCCGGAGGACCGGTGCGGGTCAGGAGCGGCCGGCCACCATCGCGATACCCGTGGTGGCAACTGCTCCTGCTGGGCGCGGCGGGTGCCATCGAAGCCACGGTCTGGCCGCTGCGCCGCATGTGGCGTTCGTCCGAGCCCATCGATCGCTACGGGCTCTGCCACCTCACCAGCGCCGCGGGTGATGCGCTCTTGGCGATCTCCTTGGCCGACTCCGTGTTCTTCTCGCTGCCGGCGGGTCAAGCGAAGGTCAAGGTCGCGCTCTACTTGGGGCTCACCATGTTGCCGCTCGCACTCGCGGGCCCGCTCTTGGTTCCCCTGCTAGACCGGGCCGGACCGCGACGCACCATCTCTTTCGCCGCCGCGGCCGGGCGAGCGGTCGTGGCCCTCTACGCCGTTCCGCGGATGGGAACGTTCGCCCTCTTCCCCTGCGCTTTGGCGATCCTGGTCCTGTCCAAGATCCACGCGATCACGAAGAACGGACTCACCATGGCCTACGCCCCGCCGGGGGAAGGGCTCATGCGCTCCAACGCACGGCTGGGACGGATCGCCGCGGTCGGCGCCGTCGCCGCGGCGCCGTTCGGCTACGCGGCCCTTAGGCTCTACGGTTCCGCCGGGCCGATCGCGTTGGCGGCCGGCGTCTACGCGGTGTCCTCGTTGATGAACCTCCGCTTGCCGGACCCCGCCACCAAGGGGGCGGCGGCGAAGGCGGTCGGTCCCAGGGGGCACATCCCGGCGCTCACGGGCGCATCGATCGGCGCTGTCGGGATGCGCGCCGCGAACGGGTTCCTCCTGTTCCTCCTCGCGTTCGACCTCCGGCGTGGCGGGGAGCCCGTGTGGTGGTTCGGCGTGCTGGCCGCCTGCGGCGTGGCGGGCGGGTTCCTCGCCGACGTGGTCGCGCCGGGTCTGCCCACCGTTGCCCGGGAGGAGGCGGTGGTGATCGCCGGTGTCACGGCCGGTGGGCTGGCCGCCCTCCTGGCGTTCGAGCTGTTCGGTCTTCCGCTCCTGGCGTTCTTCAGCGTGGTGGTGGGCGCCACCACGG
>JANXVR010000084.1 GCA_025351565.1 Actinomycetes bacterium | reverse complement strand
GCGTTCAAGGTGACCTCCTGGGACGGGCAGGCCAACCGGGTGAACGAGGACACGATGGGCACCAACGTGCTGGACTCGGGCGCCGCGCTCAAGCCCGGGGAAGCTGGGGTCTTCAACGTGGTGCTCAAGCCCGGCCACGTGGCGATCGTGTGCAACCTGGCGGGCCATTACGTGGCGGGGATGCACCAGGACTTCTGGGTCACCCCTGCGGGCTCGACCCCGGTGACCGCGACCCTTTCCGACACCGACCAGACGCACATGGCGATCACGCTCTCCCAGAACTACGTCCCTGCCGGACCGGTGAGCTTCATCGTGACCAACACCGGATCCATGGACCACGAGCTGGTCGGGTTCTCGACCAAGACGCTCGCCGGAGCGTTCAAGGTGACCTCCTGGGACGGCCAGGCGAACCGGGTGAACGAGGACACGATGGGCACGAACGTGCTGGACTCGGGCGCTGCCCTCAAACCCGGGACCTCGGCGGTCTTCAACGTGGTGCTCAAGGCCGGCCACGTGGCGATCGTGTGCAACCTGGCGGGCCATTACGTGGCGGGGATGCACCAGGACTTCTGGGTCACCCCGCCCGTGCCCCGGCTGGTGTGACGAGCACCTGACGGATGAACCGGTGCTCCGGGCGGACCTGGCACGAGACGACGCGCCGCCGCAGATCGGCGTGAGCCAGGTGGTCGATCACGGTGGGGTTCGTCAGCACCTGCGAGCCCGAACCGTTCCGCTCGTTCGGCCCACCGGGACCGCCGGGCACGTGAACGTCAGCGATCAGCCCGAGGATGCCGCACCGGTCGAGCACTTCCCGTTCGGACCGGCGGGCGAGGCGCACACGACTTCAGCCTGGAGATAGTGCGCCGCGTAGGAGCGCCCGCCCGCGTGGTAGCGAACGGTGAATCCGGGGATCACGAACTGGCCGGCTTGCAACGGCTGAAGACCGACCGCCACGGCGAGGGCCTCCCCCGGGTGGACGAGCCAGCCGTTCACCGGAGACAGGCCGTGATACCCACTCGGAGGGAAGGATCGCGCCGAAAGAACCATACCTTGACCCCACGGGATGGCCTCGTAGCCGAGCACGCGAAGACCCGGGGGGACACTGTCGGGCAGGATCGAGTCGATCACCAGCGTGTCCGAACTCCGGTTGATAGGAGACTCGACACCTACGCTGAGCCGGCCCGAAACACGGACGGGGATCCCGATGGTGCTCAGGCCTCCGGCGGAATCGCCGAGAGGACCGGGCGTGGTCCGGAACCAGAGCCAGGATGCCACCAGCACGAACGTGAGCCCGAGTGCAAGCGCGATCCGAATCGCCGCCCGGCGGTTCGAGCGCCGTGAGACGGCCTCGGAGGTTGGCACCCGGTCGGTGAGTTCCATCCGCGAGAACCTATCAGGCGCCGTCGCCGTATGACCAACCGTGAAGCCCGGACTCCTGATCTTCGGTGCGTTGCTCTTCCTGGCGGGAGTGGTGTGGACGCTGCAGGGCGCGAACGTCATCAAGGGCAGCTTCATGACCGGCCGGACCACGTGGCTCGCGATCGGGCTCGGGTGCCTCGCAGCGTCGGCGGTCGTGGTCTGGCTGGGGACCGGGCGCGGGCTGGGCAAGTGGAAGCGTTGATCCCGCCTATCCTCGCCGCATGACGCTCGAGGGAAGGCGCGCGCTGGTGACGGGCGGGAACCGTGGCGTTGGCCTTGAGGTCGTCAGGCAACTGCGAGACCTGGGCACCGAGGTGACGCTTGGGTCGCGCAACGCGGCCACAGGGGCAACCGCGGCTGCCGGCATCGGAGATGGCATCACCTGGGTGGAGCTCGACGTCGCGGATCCCGCGAGCGTTGCCCGCGCCCGTGAACAGGTCGGCGCGGTCGACATCCTCATCAACAACGCCGGCATCTACCCACGTGGCCGGACGAGCGCCAACGACGTCGAGAGGGCTTGGCAGGTCAACTTCCTGGGGGCCTGGCGCGTCCATCAGGCGTTCGTCGGGGCCTTGCGCGAGCGCGGGTGGGGGCGCATCGTCAACGTGTCGACGGGCCTGGCGGCCGGCGCCGCCGAACGCGAGGGCGGCGGCGTCTACCCGGAGACGAAGGTCGCGCTGAACGCGCTCACCCGCGCGCTGGCCGAGGAGCTCGCCGGCACCGGTGTCCTGGTCAACGCGATCAGCCCGGGCTGGTGCCGAACCGACATGGGTGGGGAGAAGGCACCGCGTTCGGCGGAGCAGGGAGCGGCGAGCATCGTGTGGGGCGTCACCCTCCCCGACGACGGCCCAACCGGCGGCTTCTACTACGACGGCGAGCCCCTCCCCTGGTGAGTCACCCACGCTCCGAAGTGCAGGACTGGGCTGCTACCGATCCGGGGGGCGGAGGGACAACAGGTGGCGGAGGGTGGGAAGGACCAAGCGATCCTTGTCTCGGTTCGCCGCTTCTTTCGACCGGATGACGTCGGCGAGGGAGGCGACCGGAACCCCAACGCCCTTGACGGGGACGGTCTCCGCGTCACGTTGCAGATCCGCGTAGCCGCGAGTGCCGTCAGGGACGAACGTGATGTCCAGATCACCCAGGTCGGTGGTCAGGTTCCATGTTCGAACGCGGGCGAGCGACTCGGCGCCGTGGTCGAACGGGACGCCGTCTGGCTCACCGCTGACGCGGATGCGGGCGTGGAGTTCCTTCAGGGCTGCGCTCAGGCGTTCGAGATTCCGCCGATCCTCTTCCGGCACGATGTCGATGTCCGTGGTGACGTGGGTCGCCCCATGAAGGATCGCGGCCAGGCCTCCGATCAGGACGTAGGTAACCCCGTGCGCATCAAGTACGCGGAAGATGGCATCGGGTCTGAAGGTGGTCAAGGTTGCCTCGTTCGTTCACCTGCGTCCCGCAGGTCGAGGCCCGCGAGCATCCGATCCAATCGTTCGTCCGGTGTCAGGCGGGCATTCCGCTCGACCGTCGCCCACGCATCTTGCTCAAGGGGTACGACACGGATGTCCAGATCGAACCCGCAGGCCCGAACCAGTCGGAGCGCCAGGTCGAACGTGGCGCTGGTCCTTCCGCTTTCGATGCGGGCGACGGCCGGCTGCGAGACCCCGACACGGCCGGCCAGCGCCTGTTGCGTCAGCCCCGCGCGCTTCCGAGCCTCGCGAACCAGCTGTCCCGCATCCACACCTTTACCATACCACTGACGTATCGGTATTATTCCTGCTACGCATGATATACATACGCTATCGGTATGGGAGGCGGTTCGGACGTGGATGACGAACGCTACGAGCGCGGCAGAGCACGGTTCCTGGAGATCCATGATGAGAAGGCGCTCGCGACCGTCGAGGGTCTGGGGGATGTCGGCCGGTCGATCATCGAGTTCGTCTACGGGGACGTGTATGCCAGACCCGGGCTCTCGGATCGGGATCGGGAGTTCGGGGCGGTGGTGGCGCTGGTCGCCCTCGGACGATCGTCGCAGCTGCCGCAGCACATCCGTGCCGCATTGAAGGCCGGCGTCACCCCCGAGGAACTCCGCGAGATCATCCTCCAGACGGCTACCGTGGCCGGGTTCCCGGTGGCCATGAACGCCTTCTCCACGCTGAAGTCCATCGTGGCCGAACACGACCGCAACGCGCAGTGATCTCGTTCGCGGCCCGCGCATCTATCCTTGTTCCATGGCCCTCTACAACCTGGAGACGACCCCGCTGCTCAGCGAAGCCGTGATGATCGGGGCGTTCGACGGGTGGATCGACGCGTCGGGCGCCTCGTCGGGGGCGGCTGCGCACCTGGCGGAGGGGGCGCCGACGGTTGCAGCGTTCGACGCCGACCTGATCTACGACTACCGGTCGCGGCGGCCCGTGCTCGACGTCATAGACGGCACGCTGACCCGGTTGGTCTGGCCTGAGATGCGGCTCGCGCATCGGCAGATCGGCGGGCGTGACCTGCTGATCCTCCACGGCGCGGAGCCGGACTTCCGCTGGCGCGAACTGGGGACCGATGTCGTGGAACTGGCGTTCCGGCTGGGCGTGACGCAATGGGTGAGCCTGGGCGCCATCCCGGCCGCGGTCCCGCACACGCGTCCCACGCCCATCCTCGCGACCGCGAGTGCCGACGGGCTGCTCCGCGACTACGAAGTGAAGGGCCCGGACGGGTTGTTACGTGTGCCGGCCGCCGCGCTCTCGGCGCTGGAGATGGCGATGATCGGAAGCGGCGTGGGCACGGTCGGGTTCTTCGCGCAGGTACCCCACTACGTGGGCGGACCGTGGGCGCCGGCCACCATCGCGCTGCTGGACCATGTGGGCCGTCACCTGGGCGTGGACCTACCGCTCGGGGAGCTTCCCGAGGAGGCCGTCAGCCAGCGCGCCCGTGTGGACGCGCTGGTCGAGAGCCAGGACGACGCTCGCGAGTACCTGGAGCGCCTGGAAGGGCTCCCCGGCGAAGACGGGATGCTGAGCGGCGACGAACTCGCCTCAGAGATCGAGCGTTTCCTCCGCGACAACGAGAGCTAGGCCGCCGAACGG
>JANXVR010000083.1 GCA_025351565.1 Actinomycetes bacterium | reverse complement strand
TGGTCGTAGATCCGGCGCAGGACCGGCGCCATCTTCTGGGATACGCGACCGGCCACGATCATGAGGTCGGCCTGGCGGGGGGAACCGCGGAACAGCTCCATCCCCCATCGGCTGAGATCGTACTGGCCGGCGCCGGTCGCCATCATCTCGATGGCACAGCACGCCAACCCGAACGTCGCGGGCCACATCGACTGCTTGCGGGCCCACCCGACCGCGCGGTCCAAGCTGGTCAGAAGAACCCCGCGCCTGACCTCTTCCTCGATCTCCTCTTCCGTCCGGCCGAGCTTCACGCCCTCGAACCGCTCAACCGGCATCGGCCACCTCCGGCACTTGAAGTTCGGAGGCGGGCGCCGTCCGGATCTGGTGCTCCAGCGGCGCGGCGGCACTCTGCGCCCAGTCGAACCCACCCTTGCGCCAGATGTAGGCGTACGCGACGAAGACCAACCCGATGAACACGGTCATCTCCACCAATCCGAACAGACCGAGCTTGCGGAAGGTCACCGCCCATGGGAAGAGGAAGATCGTTTCGATGTCGAAGATGATGAACAGCATCGCGACCACGTAGAACTTGACGTTGAAGCGTTCGCCACGGGGGAGACGGACGGGATCGTTGCCGCATTCGTAGGCGGAGAGCTTCACGGGGTTGGGGTGGTTGGGCCGAAGGACCGAGGACATGGCCAGCGAGGCCACCCCGAAGACCAGCGCCAGCCCGCCCAGGATGACGATCGGCAGGTAGTCGCTCAGCACGTTCCGCACCTCATCGCATGCTCGCGAGCCGTTGCAGCAGGTAGAAGAGCTTGTCCTGGGCGTCGCCGTCCTTGCCGTCGGTCAGGTTGGCCATGACGCGCATCGCGAAGGCCATCACCCGCTTGTTCGGGAGCAGGTACTTGGTGGCCCGGCTCATGATGGCCGGCTTACCGATGATCTTGGCGAACCCGCGCCCGATCACGAAGTAGTCGCCGTAGCGTTCGGTCAGCGCGCGTGGATACGTCTGCACCAGGCCGGGTCTGTCCTTCACCAGCGCCTCGTGGATGAGGTCGGCGGCGGTCTCCCCCGATTCCATGGCGTAGGCGATGCCCTCGCCGTTGAACGGGTTCACCAGGCCGCCCGCATCGCCGATGAGGACCATGCCGGGCACGGCCATCGGCTTGCGGTTCATGCTCATGGGAAGGGGTCCGGAGAGGATCTTCCCGTCGGCGTGCTCCTCGGTGATGTCCCAGTCGGCCGGCAGCATGGTTTCGAAGGCCTTGAAGAGTCGCTGCGCCGAAACCTCTTTGAAGTTCTTGAACGTGTTGAGCAGGCCCGCCCCAAGGTTGATCTGGCCTCCCGCCACCGGGAAGAGCCATCCGTAGCCGGGCAGCAGCAGGTCGCCCTCCCACAGGTCGAGCCACGATTCGAACCATGGCCCCGGGTGGTAGCTGGTGGTGTAGTAGCGGCGCGCGGCGATACCCAGCGGGCGTGACTCCACGCGCTTCACCCCAGCGGGCTTCGCGAATCGGCTGGCGGCGCCGTCGGCCGCGATCACGTAGCGAGCGCGGATCTCGAACGGCTCGGCATCCTTATCCTGCGCCGGCCGCGCGAGTGCTCCCCGTACCCAGCCGTCGCGGACGATGGGTTCGACGGCCTCGATCTGCTCCATCAGGCGTGCGCCGGCCTTCTGCGCGCGCTCGATCAGCAGCGAGTCGAACTCCTTGCGGGGCATGACCAGCCCGTAGTTGGGCCAGGAACTGAGCTCCGGCCAGGGGAGATCGATCGTGGCACTACGTGAATGCACGCGAAGGCCCATCACCCGCTCGTAGCCCGGGTCGTGGGTGTCCAGACCCATCTTCAGCATCGAGGCGACCGCCCGGGGGGTGAGGCCATCCCCGCACACCTTCTCCCGCGGGAACGCGGACCTGTCCACGACCGTGACGTCGACGCCGTGGCGTGCCAGGTGGTACGCGGCGGCGGAGCCTCCAGGCCCTCCTCCGACCACGAGCACGTCGGTCTCGATGTTCTGGCTCACGCGCACCCCCAGACGCTTGTGAAAACTTTCACAAGTTCAGGCTACCGAACGCAGGCGTCCACTGCAGGAGGGAGCCTACGACCGGCCCCATTTCACGACAATCCCGCAGGTGAGGGGTTCGCCCGGTGATCCCAGGCATCGATATCCCCCGAGCCCAGATGCAGGAACGCCAAGGCGGGAACGGTTGCGGTGAGGAGCTCGAATCCGTCTTCGGCCAGGAACGTGCGGTACTTCTCGTGGAAGGCCGTCATGGGCGCGCGCAGCTCCGGCTGCTCCACGGCGATCGGCGTGACGGGGCCGGACAGACGAACACCCGCTAGGTCTGCCCACTCGCGCCCGCGATCGATGACCACGCTGACCCGGGGTTCGCTGAGCGTGTTGTTCCAGGTGCGGTCGTCCTCCCGGGTGGCGACGTAGAGCCCCTCGTCCAGCCACACGAACCACCGGGTGGCCACATGCGGCGCACCGTCCGCCCCCAGGGTGGCGATCCTGCAGGCGGGCACATCCCTGAAGGTCTTCCGGAGCCCCTCGGTCGCGTCCATCAGACCCGCACCATGCCGGCGAGCTCACGGAGGGCTGCGACCGCTACCGGATCCGAGCGGGCGGTGCTCAGCGCGGCCTCGGCGGCGGTCACCAGCTGATCGATCGTGTCGCCGGTCGCCCCGTGGGACGCGTCGCCGTCGCGCAGGTCGTCCTGCAGCTGGAACGCCTCGCCGAGCGGTTCGCCGAACGCCACCAGGGCGTTGAGCAGATCGCCCGCCGCCGGGCCGTCCGAGGCCAGTTCGGCGCCCATGAGGAGCGGTCCCGTGACGGTGTAGCGCCCGCCCTTGAGGTTGGCCGCCAGACGGCCGGCGCCCTGCCCGGCGCCCGCTTCCCCCGACACATCCAGGAACTGCCCGACGGCCATGTCCCGGCGGATCGCGTAGGCGCGGGCCAGGGCTCTGACCACCGGCGAAGGACCGAACCCGCTGGTCAGGAGCAGTTCGTCGGCCCAGACGGCCGCCAGATCGCCGATCAGGATGGCGGCGGAGACACCGAACCGAACCCGGTCGCCGCCATCGGTTCCGCGCAGGTTCGCGTGGACGGTGGCCACGTCCCGGCGCTCATCCGCCTCGTCCATGAGGTCGTCGTGGATGAGCGCGAACGTGTGGAACAGCTCCAGGGATGCCGCGGCCCGCATGATCCGGCCGTCGGGAACACCGCCCGCCGCGCGATAGCCCCAGTAGCCCAGCGCCGGCCGCAGCCGCTTGCCTCCGGACCGCACCAGCCGAAGGAGTTCCTCGGCCAGGGTGGCGGCCGACGGATGGAGCGCAGCCAGCTCCGCGCGCTTGTCCTCGAGGAAACCGACCAGGACGACATCCACCTGCGCGCCGAGCTCCAGCGGCGAGGGTGACACCAGCACGCGATCGGCTACCACGCCGCTCAGTATCGCGGATGCAGGCGGTTCGGGTCCCGCGCGTATCATGGGCGCGCTTCCATGCCGACCACGACCCGCTTCCAGAAGCTCACCCTGGCCACGGCCTCCGTCACCGTGGTGCTGTTCGCCGTCGGCGGGTTGGTGCGCGGTTCGGGGTCGGGCCTGGGCTGCTCCACGTGGCCGCTCTGCACGCCGGGTCACCTCTTCCCCAGCGGCGCCATCCACTCCCTGATCGAGTTCTCTCATCGCTTCCTGGCGTTCTTGACCACGGTGTTCGTGGCCGCCTCGGCGTTCTTTGCATGGCGACATCACCGGGACGAGGCGGCCATCCTGCGACCGGCCCTGATCGGGCTGCCGTTGGTCCTGGCGCAAGCGGTGGTCGGCGGGCTGGTGGTCGGGCACGAGCTGGACCCCTGGTGGGTGACGGGGCACTTCGTGGTAGCCCTCGTGTTCGTCGCCGATGTGATCTACCTGGCCATCCGGTCGTTCGTGACGGAGCCCGCCACCCCCGCCGAACGTCCGGCCGCCGGCGGAGGCTTCGCGCGCCTGGCGATGACGATCGCCGCCGCAACCGGCGTGCTCCTGCTCGCCGGGACCTGGGTGCGCGTGAAGGATGCGACGAGCGGATTGGCGTTCACCGATTGGCCGCTCGCGAACGGCAAGCTCGTCCCCGCGCTCGGCGGGGTCGCCACGCCCACCTTCGTGCACCGGGTCCTGTCGGCGCTGGTGTCCGTGCTGGTGGTCTACGCCGTGGTCCGGGCCCGCACCATGGCGCCTCGGCAACGGCGGTTGGTCCGGTTGACCACGCTCACGCTTGCGCTGTTCGTGGGGCAGATCCTGGTCGGGGCCGCGCAGGTGTGGACCAGGTTGAAGCCGTGGGCGGTGGTGATCCACGTCGGCATGTCCGTGCTCATCTGGGCTTGCGTGGTCACGCTGGCGGTACTGGCGCGAAGCGCAGGCTTGCGCGGCGCGGTCCAGGCGGATGCGCCGCCCGCCGCGGACGCCGGGGCGGACGCCGGGGCGGGGGCGGTGCCGCTCCGCGACACGCTCACCGCGTACTACCGGCTGATCAAACCTCGGATCATCATCCTCCTGCTGATCACCACGGTTCCGGCCATGATCCTTGCAGGGCACCGCGTTCCCTCGCTTTGGCTCATGCTCTCGACGCTGGTGGGCGGCACCGCCGCCGCGGGCTCTGCGAACGCCATCAACATGTACCTGGACCGCGACATCGACCTGATCATGAAGCGGACCCGCTCGCGCCCGCTCCCATCACGCGCCGTCACGCCCGACCACGCCCTGCGGTTCGGCTTCTTCCTGGGAGCGGCGTCCTTCTTCTTCCTGGCGATCGCGGTGAACACCACGGCGGCGAGCCTGGCTCTGTCGGCCATCGCGTTCTACGTGTTCGTCTACACGATGTGGCTCAAGCGCACCTCGACGCAGAACATCGTGATCGGGGGAGCCGCCGGCGCGGCGCCGGCGTTGATCGGGTGGGCCGCGGTGACCGGCGGGCTCGCGGTGCCCGCGTGGATGCTGTTCGCCATCGTGTTCGTATGGACGCCGCCGCATTTCTGGGCCCTCGCCATGCGCTACGAGGGCGACTACGCAGCTGCGGGCGTGCCGATGCTCCCGGTGGTGCGCGGCCAGGACGAAACCCGCAAGCAGATCTTCCTCTACTCGCTCCTCCTGTTCGCCGTCACGATCGCGCTGTGGCCGCTCGGCCACATGGGAACGGTCTACCTGGTGGTGGCGGTCGGACTCGGCGGCGTCTTCTGCTACAAGGCGCTGGTCCTGTGGCGAACACCCTCGCCCGAGCGAGCCTGGAAGCTCTTCGGGTTCTCGATCGTCTACCTCGCGGCGTTGTTCGCGGCCGTGGCCGTCGATGCCGTGCTTCCGGTGGCCCCGCTCCGCTGAGCCGCTACGAGGACGGAGGCGGGATCGAAGGCGACGCCAGCACCAGGTCCAGGTAGTGCGACAGCTGCGCCTGATCGGTCTTCCCGATGAGCAGATAGCGCTCAGTGCCCGACGCGTCGACGATGATCGTGTCGGGCACGTTCGGGTATTTCAGTTGCGCCGCGGTGCGTCCGGACGGATCCGACAGACTCGGATAGGGCACCTTGAACCGCTTGATCCAGGCGCGGGCGGCGGCGTTGTGATCCTCGTAATTGATCCCCAGGAACGCGACCCCTTTGGGGGCGTAGGCCCGGGCCACCTTCACCAGATCGGGCTGTTCCTGCTGGCAGGGTGTGCACCAGTTCGCCCAAACGTTCAGGACCAGGATCTTGCCCCGGTAGGTGTCGCTCGAGAGGGTGGACCCGTCTGCGACGGAAGGCCCCGAGACGGTCGGAAGCGGTTCGTTCAGCGTGACGACGGTGATGAGCTTGGAGGACCCGGCGCAGCCCGTAGCTGCGAGGAGCAGCAGAGATGCGAGGGTGGCGGTGTGGCGCATACGGGAGTCACGCTAGCAGCGGGAGACGGGAAGGGCCGGTCACTTGACGGTGACGGTTCCCACCATCGTGGCGGGGTGGACATCGCAGCGGAAGTAGTAGGTGCCGGCGGCGAGTGCGGGGATGTTGTACGTGCCGCTCGCTGGACCGGTCACCAGGTCCCCCTTGAAGACGTTCGCCGTGTAGGCGGCGTCGGAGTAGATGGACAGGTTGTGGGGGACCCCCGCGTCGTTGTTGGTGAAGGTCAGGGTGACGGCCTGCCCGGCCGGCAGCGTGAGCGTAGACACGCTGAACTGCAGGTTCTTCGCACCGAGCGTGGCCGTGGCCCCGGAGCTGCCCCCGCCGCTCGGCGTTGAGGTCGGAGGGGGCGTTGTCGGCGTGGAGCCCGACGGCGTGGCCGTGGACGAAGGCGCCGGCGTGGAACCCGACGGCGGCGGAGTGCCGCCTGCGGCAACGGTGAGAGCCCCGTTCATGGTCGCGGGGTGAACGTCGCAGCGGAAGAAGTACGTGCCGGCCGGCAACGCTTTCACGTCGACCTTGATCGTGGCCGGGCCGGCGACCGGAGGAGCCGAACCCAACAGCGCGGCCGACGGATCCTTCGCCGGGTCGGCTGCGTACACAGCGACGTTGTGCGGTACGCCCGACTCCTGATTGTCGAGCACGATCTGGATGGGCTTGCCCGTCACGGCCGACAGCGAGGCGGGCTTGAATCCGCTCGCCGCGGCGCCGGTTGGAGCGGTCAGGGCCAGTATCTGGGGCTTCGCGGCCGGGGCCGGCTTGGCCTCGGGGCCGATCGCCACGATGGCAACGCCGCCGATGAGCATGCAGGAGCCGACCACGCCGAGCGCGAGCCCGGCCAACGAACTGCTCGAGACCTTCTTCCGCGTGGCCACGAAGCTCGCGATGGCCATGATGGCGACCGCCGCTCCCAAGGCGACCCCGGTGGCCGCGTGGTGCGAGACCGACAGCAGGATGCGGGAGAACCCGAACAGCGCGAGCCCGATGACCGCCAGCGCCCCCAGTGGGATGACGATGGGAAGGAGCAGGCTCTCGCGGTTCCTCCGTTCGCTCATGAGACCTCCGCCGGGATCTTCGCGGCCGGGTGCCACGGCAGCGACGCCCCCTCCTCACGTTCCTCCCGGGCGTACCAGCGGAAGAAGATGGTGGCGATGAACCCCCAGAGGATGAATCCACCGACGAGTTTCATGATGAGCCCGGCGATGAGTTGGTCACGGAGCGGTCCGATCCCCCAGATGCGCGGGAACGTCGCGTAGATGGCGTAGAGAGGATGCATGCCGAACGTGAGGAACGACGCCGGGATGGTAGGAGCCAGCGACTGGAAGAACAGGTACATCATCTGGCCGGGCGCGGCGAGCCCCGGGTACTCGGGCAGGGTCGACATGACCGGCCACCACATGACCAGGGCCGCCGTCACCAGCAGAACATGAAGGCCGAAGTGCAGCCATTGCGACTGTACCGACGCCGTCACGATGGCGGGCCAATGCGTGAACAGCAGCACGCCGTTGAACAGCAGGAGCGCAAGCACCGGGCGGGTCATGAACCGGAAGAACGCACCGATGGCCTTCGGGCGCAGGAACCGGCGGAGCATCCACGCGGGCACCCCCGCGATGAGTAGCGGCGGCGCAACCAGCGTGAACAGCATGTGCTGGACCATGTGCATGAAGTAGAGGTAGCGCTCGGCCAGATCGTGGATCGGATAGTCGGCGCCGATCCAGAGCACGACCATGCCGGTCAGGAACAGCTTCTTCCGCCGGGCGGGCGTGATCTCCCCCGTCGCGGCGGCGTGGCGACGGCAGGCGACGAGATAGGCGGCGATGATCGAACCGAAGAGGAGCCACACGTCCACATGAGGGTGCCAGGGGGGCAGCGTCATCCGGCTACCTCTGGAAGACCTTGAATGTGATGAGCACGATCAGGAAGAGCGTGGTCGCCCCGGCCAGACCCATGAGGAAGAACCGCGCGAACCGACGGTCGTCGAACTTCAGGTGCATGAAGTACAGGACGACCAGGGCGAACTTGATCGCGGCGAGCGCCAGCAGGGTGACGATGAGCGTCGCGCTGCCCAGGTTCGCGTATTTGGCGGCGACCTCCATGCTGGTGAGGACGGCCAGGATGAGGCCGATGCGGATGTACTGCTTAACGCTGGGATGACCGCCGTGCGCGCCCTGGTGGGCGGCTTCGATCTCCTGGAGTTCGGCCCGAGCGTGGTCGACGTCGACCATGTCACTTCCCTCCTGGGGGGCCGGTTGGGATGAGGTAGACCACGGCGAAGATCACGATCCAGACGATGTCGACGAAGTGCCAGTAGAGCCCGACCATCTCGACGGAGAAGCCATGGTCGTCGGGAAGGCGCCCAGCTTGCGAGAAGGACGTCAGGGTCAGCAGCATGATGATCCCGACGGTGACGTGCAGCCCGTGGAATCCCGTCAACACGTAGAAGGTGGTGCCGAACAGGTTGGTCTTCAGCGTGAGGCCCTGGTTGTAGAAGCTCGTGAACTCGTAGACCTGGCCGCCGACGAACGTCATGCCGAGCAGCGCGGTCACGAAGAGCCAGATGCGCATCCGGATCAGGTCAGCCTTCTGCGCCGCCGCCACCGCCAGCACCATGGTGAGCGAGCTGGCGAGCAGCACGAACGAGGACACCGACGTATACGGGATGTCGAAGACGTCGTTCGGGTAGGGGCCGACCTTGCTCGCTCCGCGGTAGAGCAGGTAGGTGGTGATGAGCGCCCCGAAGAGCAGGCATTCGGACGCGAGGAAGATCCACATGGCGAGCTTGGTGCTGGGCAGCCCTGTGGTTGTGGCGTGCTCCTCGGCCTTGGCCGGGGGCGCCGCGTGCTGGTCCGCGATCACGTCTGCCACGCCCGCTCCTACTCCGCCACCGAGGGCTCGAGAGCCCAGCCGATGAACCCGACGAGGATGATGAACGCCGCAGCGCCCACCAGGTACCAGCTGTACAGGATGCCGTAGCCGAGCAGCGGCAGCCCGGTAGCGGCCACGAGCGGCCAGAAGGACGGGCTCGGAAGGTGGATCGCGTGCCCGCCCGACGCGTGATGTCCCGGATCGTGCTCCGGCGCGGCGCCCGCCGGGATGCGGATCAGTTCTCCCGTTCGTTCGTCGGTGGTGTACTTGCGGTGCCAGAACTCGTCCAGCGAGTGCACCTCGGGCACCTCGTCGAAGTTGTGGACGGGCGGGGGACAGGACGTCATCCACTCGATGGTCCGCGCGTCCCAGGGATCCTCATTCGCCAAGCCCTTCGGGTGGCGCCAGGTCTTGACGACATTGGCGATGAACACGATCACGGCGATGGCGATCGTGAACGACCCGACGGATGCCACCTGGTTGTAGAAGGTGAGTCCGAGCGTCGCCGGATACGTGTAGGTCCGCCGGATCATGCCTTGCAGTCCAAGGATGTGCATAGGCCCGAACGTCAGGTTCATGCCTATGACGAAGAGCCAGAAGTGCATCTTGCCGAGGCGTTCGGACAGCTGCTTGCCGAAGATCTTGGGCCACCAGTAATACATCCCCGCGAACAGTCCGAAGATGGCGCCGCCGAAGAGCACGTAGTGGAAGTGAGCGACGATGTAATAGGTGTCGGTCTGCTGGTAGTCCGCGGGAACGATGGAGTGCGTCACTCCGGACAGGCCACCGATCACGAACATTGCGATCCCGCCCACCGCGATCAACATCGGCGTATCGAAATGCAGATCGCCCTGGGCCATCGTGGCCATCCAGTTGAAGATCTTCACGCCGGTGGGCACGGCGATGATCGCCGTGGAAACACCGAACGCCGTGTTCGCCACCGGTCCGAGGCCCGCCGCGAACATGTGGTGCGCCCACACCCCGAACCCGATGAATCCGATCGCGATCCCGCTGAACGCCACGAACTGATAGCCGAACAAGGGCTTGCGGCTGAACACCGGCAGGATCTCGCTGAAGATCCCGAACGCAGGCAAGACAAGGATGTAGACCTCGGGATGGCCGAACAGCCAGAACAGGTGCTGCCACAGGATCGGATCGCCGCCGTATACCGGATCGAAGAAGTGCGTCCCGAACCGCCGGTCGAAGAGCATCTCGACCAGGGCCACCGTGATGATCGGGAGGCTGAACGCGAGCAGGAACTGCACCACCAAGCCCATCCAGATGAAGATGGGCATCCGGAACAGCGTCATCCCTTTGGCCCGCATGTTGATGATGGTGACGGCCAGGTTCACCGCGCCCACCGACGACGCGATCCCCGTGATCAGCAGGCCGAGCGTGTAGAACGTCATCCCGATGGACGGATCGGTGGTGGAGTTCGGCGGATAGCCGAACCACCCGCCGTTCGGCGCGCCGCCCAGGAACCAACTCGAGTAGAGGAACAACCCGCCCAAGATGAACGCCCAGAAGCTGAAGGCGTTCAACCGAGGGAACGCGACGTCGCGCGCGCCGATCATCAGCGGGATCAGGTAGTTGAAGAACGCCGCGCTCATCGGCATGACGAACAGGAACACCATGGTGAGGCCGTGCATCGTGAAGATCTGGTCGTACTGCGCCGCCGTGACCAGGTGCTGATCCGGGCCCGCCAGCTGCGAGCGGATGATCAGCGCTTCGAGACCGCCGATCAGGAAGAAGATGAACGAAGACCCGCCGTACATCAGCCCGATCTTCTTGTGGTCCACCGTGGTGAACCAACTCCAGAAGCCTGTGGTCGCCGACGGACGGCGGATCAGGCCCGCGCCTTTGTCCTCGATCACGCCGGCCATCGGTCCTCCATCACTTCAAGCTCTGCAGGTAGGCGACGAGGGCGTTGATCTCGTCGGGGCTCAGATGGTAGTTGGGCATCTTCGAGCCCAGCTTGACGGCGTTCGGATCGCGGAGCCAGGCCTGGAGCGCCGCCGTGTCGCTGGTGTTCCAGTCGCACCCCGCGAAGCACGAATGCGTGGGATCGGCGAAGTGGGTGAGGTTGGGCCCTGCCGTGCCCGCTGCGGCAGTGCCGCCGATGGAGTGACAGGCGATGCAGCTCCCGCGCCCCCCGCTCAGCGGGTTCAGGAACGTGTCCATACCCTGCACGGCCAAGGGATCGGTCGAAGTCGCGCTCGGGAGCTTCTGGTTCGCCACCCATGCGCTCCAGTCCGTCGGGCTGAGCGCCACCACACGGACCTTCATCTTGCCGTGCTGGAGACCGCAGAACTCGGCGCACTGGCCGTAGTAGGTTCCGGGGTTGTCCGCCTGGATCAGGATGTGGTTGGTCCGGCCGGGAACCACGTCCTGCTTGCCGGCCAGCTCGGGGATCCAGAACGAGTGGATGACGGCGAAGTCCGGGTTCGGCCCGGCGACGCCTCCGTTCAACGCCCCGCCGGCGGAGGCCAAGGAGAGGTAGACCGTGCGGCCCGCCGGGATGACCATCACGTCTGCGGTGGTGATGGGCGTGTTCGTTCCGTAGGTCGTCTTCATGTCGGCGTCCGTGTACTGGAAGCCCCACCACCACTGGTGACCCTGGACGGTGATGTTGAGCGCGCCCGCGGGCGGAGGCTTGGCCAGGCTCCAGATGGTGGCGATGGTTGGCACCATGACGACCGCCAGGATGAGCGCCGGCGCGATGGTCCAAGCGATCTCCAGCCGGGTGTTGCCGTGCGTCTGCGGCGGCGTGCGGTTCACGCCCTTGCGATGCCGCCACTTCACGCAGATGAAGACGATCCCGCCCTCAACCAGCACGAACACGGCGGTCGCGATCCAGAAGACGGGAACGAACAGGGTCTTGATCTGCTGCGCGTAGGGGCCTTCAGCCTTCAGGGTGTCCTGCGTGGCGTGGGGCGCACACGACGCCAACCCGAGTGCGAGCGCCACGAGCCCAAGGGCCCAGAGCACCTTCTTCCGCACGATCCCCCTGCCTCCCCGACGCACGTTCACGGGCACACACCCGTCCGGAACGCGCGAACTGTACCACCGGTCCGGCGCGCCCCGGGACTGCCGCCGGTCACTTCGCGTACGAATGCAGGCCGGCTATCCACAGGTTCACGGCGTAGTACGTCACGAACAGGGACACGAACCCGACCAACGCCACCACGGCCGCACGCGACCCCTTCCACCCGGCCGTCGCGCGGGCATGCAGGTACCCGGCGAAGATGGTCCACGTGATGAACGACCACGTCTCCTTCGGGTCCCAGCCCCAGTAGCGTCCCCAGGCCTGCTGGGCCCAGATGGCCCCACAGATCACCCCGAACGTCCAGACGGGGAAGCCGAACGAGATCATCCGGTAGGCCATCTTGTCCAGCGCGGCCGCCGAGGGGAACCGTCCCCGCGCCAGGGCGCGCTCGGCCACCGCACCGTCGCCGTCGGCCACCAGATCGTGCGGCGACGCGTCCCCCGCCGGAGCCCCGGGCAGCACGTCGGCATCCACCGACCCGCCCATGATGGGCCGCGGGGCCTGCGAAGCGAGCCTCCGAAGTTGCCGGCGTTCGGAACGGTCCTTGAACAGGAATGCGATGGTGATGATGCAGCCGACACCCAGGAGGCTTGACGCCGTGATCATCGCGGTCACGTGGATCTGGCGCCAGTAGGAGTTGAGCGAGGGGACCAGCGCGCCCGGCCCCACGTAGAAGAAGGACGCGCCCATCGCCATCGTGAATACCGCGAACATGAGCACGAACCCACCCAAGGTCTTCGAGCCGAGCTGGCGCTCAACCAGCAAGAGGTAGGCGACCACCACCAGGAAGGACAGTGCCATCGAGAACTCGTACATGTTGCCCCAGGGGATCCGGGCGTCGGCGATGCCCCGGGCCACGATCGCGGTCAGGCCCCCGGCCGCCCCGAACGCGGTGACGGCGGTGGCAACCTTGCCCATCCAGATCTTCGCGAACGCCAGGAAGGCCCAGTACGCGAGCATCCCGGCGATATAGGCGAACAACGCCACCGTGAAGGCGTCCTTGGCCACTCGGGCCCACTGCAACTGGTTCGGGGTCATGGGTTCGCCGCTTCCTTCCCTGGAACCTCTCCACCACCGGCCCGCGTGAGTGCCGTCACCAGCCGGGCGAACTCGTCCTCGAACTGCGCCTTGCGCTGGAGGGCGAAGCCCCCGATCTGCACCAACGAACCGGTTCCCGCGGGCTGCACCCGCACCCAGACCTTGCGCCGGGCCGTGTAGAGGGCCGGCAGCAGACCTAGCACGATGAGGATAGCCGCGAAGAGCACGATGGACACCCCCCGGTCCCGGCTGACCTGCAGCACCGAATACTGCCGAACCCCGGGGAACGTGATCGTGAGCCGCGTGCCGTAGTCGATCTTCCCGGTCTTGGGATCGGGCGTGAGCACGTCGCCCGTCCGTAGGTCGACCGTCTGGCCAGGGAACATGATCGTGCTCTGGAGCTGCTGGAGACCGGAGGTATCCAGCAAGGTGTTCGTGGCCGGGTCGAAGATCCGGCCTTGGTACGTGGTGAAGCGGAGCACCGGCTTGCGCAGGATCTGCATCTGGACCGGTTGCCCGGTGACCTGTGACTGGAAGTAGGCGTCGCCGTCGGGCCAGAACTCCAGCGAGACCCCGATGTTGGGGGTCTGGTTCAGGAGCTTCTCTGTGCCGTTCCACGGGAGGGCGAGCTGGGGAACCCCGTCGGGCGGCAGCTGCTGGCCCATGGCCACCGGCCCGCCGGCCACAACGCGCCCGCTCTGGCGGACCTGCACCACGGGCGCCCACCCGAACCCGTACTGGAAGATGTCCATACCCTGGAAGTGGGCCGGGTGGTTCACCCGGATGTCAGCGGTCTGGACCACGTGGCCCTGCGGGTCCAGGAGCTGCACCTTCGAGAGGAAGTCCATCGGGATGCCGGTGCTCCGGTAGGAGTCGGTGAAGGACTGGAGATGGACGCCGATCCCGCTGAAGTTCTCCGTGAAGAACCGGCCGGTGCGGAGCTGGCCGTTGTAGTTGGGGCGTGCGTCCACCCACGTCTGGCCCTCGATGATCGTTGCATGCCCGACGTAGCCGGTCCCCTTCCCCACCGCGACCCCCAGCAGCAAGATCACGAACGCCCAGTGGAAGAGCAGGCTCCCGATCTCCCGAGCGATCCCTTTCTCGGCGGCGACCTGGGTGCCTCCTGCCGCCGTCCTGAACGCCCGGCGGGAGAGCACCCGGCGTGAGGCAGCCAGCACCGCGGTGGGCCCAGCGCCGACGCGCACCTCCCGGTAGAGCGGGAAGGCGTCGATCTCGCGTGCTTGGATCGGCTTCTGGCGCGCGCTTCGGATGGCCGCCCTGGTGCGGGGGATCAAACACGCGAACAAGGACACGAACAACAGCGTCGTGATCAGCGTGAACCACCACGAGCCGAAGACGTTGAAGAACTCGGCCTTCTTGTAGAACAGCCCGACGACCGGGTGATCGATCATGAACTGCGCCACGCGCTCGGGGGAGTTCATCTCCTGGGGCACCAGGGAACCGACAACGGACGCCAGCGCGAGCAGCAACAGGAGGATCAGCGCGGTTCGCATGGAGCGCAGCGACCGCCAGGCGAACGCGGCCGAACGGCGAAGGGTGAGACGCGCGGGGGCTACGGACATGACGGCCCGCTCATCCTAGGGGCTCCCCGCGAGAACGGGCGGCGGCGGCTCACAGACCCGGGACGAAGCGCTGAAGCGGCGCGAACCAGAGGGTGAACTGCCCCGTCACCAGGAGCAGCCCGATCGCGATCAAGAGGGCGCCGGAGACACCGCCGATCCACCGGTAGTTGCGCTTGATCCAGCCGTAGGCCCCCATGAAGCGTTGCACCCCAAGGCCGATAAGGAGGAACGGGAGTCCCAGCCCCAGGGAGTAGAGCGTGAGGAGCAGAACGGACCGAGGCACCCCTCCGTTGCGCGAAAGGGCGATGATGGCGCCAAGCACCGGCCCGATGCACGGCGTCCATCCTGCGGCGAACGCCATCCCCAGCGCCAGGGCGCCCACCCGCCCGGGTCGCACCTTCTCCAGGAACGGCCGCCGTTCCCGGTAGAGCCCCAACCCGCCAACCCGGAGCGCGTACGCCACCATAAGCAGCCCGACCACGACGACGATCCCCCCGGAGATCCGCTGTCCGGCGGTGCCGCGAAGCACCGGGATGAGGCTGGCCGACACCCCGAGGGCCACGAACACAACCCCGAACCCGCTGATGAACAGCAGGATCGGCGCCACCCGTCGGTCCTGGTCCTCCACCGCTCTCCCGCCGGCGATGAACGAGAGGTACCCGGGCACCAGCGGCCAGACGCACGGTGAGGCGAACGACACGGTCCCCGCCAGGAACGCCAGCAAGGGCGCCCACCACGAGCCCAGGCCGCCCGCGGCGTCGAAGGCGAGGAGAGGAGTGGTCACGCGCCGAGTCTAGGCGGCATAGTGTGCGCCGTCGCCCGCGGATGAGGCGGACGAGCTACGCGGCGCTCATGTGGCCCGGCGAAACACATGGCTATAATCGCCCCGCCCACGGAGAGAGCGACCACATGAGCGTGGAGTCCGCGAACTTGAGCACATCGAAGCCCTTGAAGGGCCGCGTCGAGGCGTTCCTCAGAGACTTCGAATGGACGTGGACCACTGCGGTGCTCTTCTCCTTCGGGATCTTGCTCGCGCTCGTGATCGGCGTGTGCGTGATCCCCTCGTTCTGGATCTACTACGCCAACACGAACCTCCTGTGGAACCAGCCCCGGCACTTCCACCTGATCTTCGTCACCTGGGATGCCACGGCGGTGTGGATGGGGCTGATCCGCGATGCCATCGCGATGGGTGTGAGCACCGGTCCCATCATCACCATCCTGGTCGGCGCATCCGTCTTGCAGAACAAGCGTCGCAAGCTGCGGGGTCAGACGGATTCCCGGCCCGCCGGCGGATACCGATAAGGAGCCTGGATGCCCTTCACGAAGACGGAGGTCGACATCCACGATGACTACGTCATCGAGGCCGTCGATCCGGCGTGGCTCGCGCAAGGGGTCAGATCGCCCAAGCACCTGATGCTCGATCCCGACAACTGCATCCTCTGTCGCGCGTGCGAGGACGTGTGTCCGTGGAACTGCATCCTCATGATGTCGCCGGAGATCGTCATCGGCGCGGCCGAGGACGCGGTCGGCGACGAGGTTGCGTACGCCACAGCGGTTTTCGTGGTTGACGACAATGCGTGCACTCGGTGTTCGGTGTGCGTGGACCGGTGCCCGACGGACACGCTGTACTATGCCCGACTGCCCGAGGACTCCGGCGCCAAACGCACCATGGCCGCCGTCCCGGTGTCGCAGGCCAGCGAGTAGAGGGAAAGGGGGAGGGTTGAAGCTGAAGCTGCCGTCGCCGGGCGAACTCGGTGACCGACTCCGCGATAGCGAGGTCTGGAAGTCCATCTTCCGGCCCGGTTCGGTATTCCGGAAGGGGTACAAGGACACCTCCCGTGACCGTGCGCTCGCCACGATGAACAACGTCCTGTACCACCTGCACCCCACCAAGGTGAAGCGCCACGGCTTGAAGCTGACCTACACCTTCTGTCTGGGCGGACTCTCGTTCTTCCTGTTCATCGTGCTGACGGTGACGGGGATCTTCCTGATGTTCTTCTACCGGCCCATGGCGGACCTGGGCGGCGCGCAGGCCTACGCCGACATGCAGAGCATCCGAACCACGGTCTTCTTCGGGGACTGGATGCGGAACATGCACCGTTGGGGAGCGCACCTCATGGTGTTCTCGGTGACGTTGCACATGGCTCGCGTGTTCTACACGGGGGCGTACAAGCCTCCGAGGGAGTTCAACTGGGTGGTCGGCGTGATCCTTCTGTTCCTGACGCTCGGCCTTTCGTTCACCGGGTACCTGCTCCCCTGGGACCAGCTCTCCATCTGGGCCGTTACGGTGGGAACCTCGCTCGGTGGCTACGCCCCGTTCATCGCCAAGCAGGCGAACTTCCTCCTGCTGGGCGGCGCGGTGGTCGGCCCGCAAACCCTGCTCCGTTGGTACGTGCTCCACGTCCTCGCCCTTCCGTTCGTGCTCGTCCTGTTCCTTGCGGTCCACTTCTGGCGGATCCGCAAGGACGGCGGCATCTCAGGACCGCTCTAAGGAGTAGGGATGAGCTGGGAAGAAGCCAACAAGGACATGGCGGTCTACCAGGCCACCCTGGACGCGCAGCTCGCGGCGGGGGTGGACCGGAAGATCGCAGAGGGCCGCGCGCGCTCCAAGGCGCTGCGCGCCTGGCGCGAGGCGCACCCCGAAGAGGCTGCTGCCGAGGCTGCCGCTTCCGCGAAGCCGGCCGCACCTGCAGCTGCGACGCCCGCCGCCGCAGCCACGACCGCTGCTCCCGCTCCCGCGGCACCTGCCCCCACGGCGGGCACCCCCCTGCCGGTGGCCACCGCCGCCGCGTCCGCGACCAAACGCGAGGCGCCCCTGCCCACGGGCGGCGTGCCCACCGCGGCCAGGAAGGGCGGAGAGGACAAGCACCGCCTGCTGGCGCTGGTCCCGCCCGAGGGCATCCAGCGCGTCGAACGCGAACAGGGCGACCGCGTGAACACCTGGCCGCACCTGCTCATCGAGGAATTCGTCGCGATGTTCGTGCTGCTGGCGGGGATGGCCATCTTCTCCACGTTCATCAACGCCCCGCTACGCGAACTGGCCAACCCCAACCTCACGCCCAACCCGTCGAAGGCACCCTGGTACTTCCTCGGTCTGCAGGAACTGCTGCGCTACTTCCACCCGATGGTCGCCGGGATCATGATCCCGACATTCATCCTGGTCGGGCTCGCCGCGGTTCCCTACGTGGACCGCAACCCCAGCACCCGACCCGGCGATCGCAAGATTGCCCTCACGCTCTTCACCATCCTCTTCATGTTCGGGGCGACCCTGACCATCATCGGATCGTTCTTCCGCGGCCCCGGGTACAACTGGGTGTGGCCGTGGACCCAGGGGGTGTTCTTCGAACTATGATCGCCACCATCTCCACGGGGCTCATCGTCGCGATCATCGCCTTCGTGGTGCTCGACGTGTTCGCGGTTGTCTTCGGGCTCTCGTTCGCCCGGGCGCACAAGGCCCAGCGTGCAGCCGCCTCGGGGTTGCCGGCAGCCCCACGCTCCACCGCCAAGCCGACCTCGCGCCGCGACTTCTTCCGCGGGTCGCTCCTCATCTCCATGGGCGTGTTCCTGGCCGAGTTCGGCGGGGCCTCGCTCGCGTTCTTGTGGCCAAGCCTTATCGGCGGGTTCGGATCGAAGATCAACGCGGGCGCCGTGGGCGACATCAAGAACCAGATCCAGAACACGGGCGGGCCGGTCTACGTGGGTGCGGGCCGGTTCTATGTGGTGCCCTACCTGGGCAAGCCCAACAACGGTGTCGACTACGCGGCGCTCGGCGCAACCACGGAAGGTGTCATGGCGCTCTACCAGCGTTGCGTTCACCTGGGCTGCCGCGTGCCGTTCTGCGCGACATCCAAGTGGTTCGAGTGCCCGTGTCACGGATCGAAGTACAACTATGCGGGTGAGTACAAGTTCGGCCCCGCCCCCACGGGCATGGAACGGTTCGCGATCAAGGTCGACAGCTCGGGCAACCTGATCGTGGACACTTCGACCAAGTTCGGTGGACCGCCTCGTGGCACCGACACCATCAACGAGCCACCGCAGGGCCCCTTCTGCGTGGCGCCGGGATAAGGGAGGAGGAGCATGCTGGCACTCACCACTGGCGCAGGCGTCATCCTCTTGGCCCTGGGGGCCGTCTTCGTGATCGCCGCGGGCGGCGGCCTCCTCCTGCGTTCGCGCACGCGCCGCTCGGGGTTGGAGATCCCTCGTGCGATGCGCCCAGGTCCTTCGGACCAGGCCCTGGAAACCCCGCTGCTGCAGAAGCTCCAGGGATGGGGAGTCCTGCTCACCGCGTTCTTCGTGCTGTGGATCCCGTTCAACTGGGTCACCGAGCCCGGCACGAACCTGGCACAGGACCAGAGCCTGAAGACCGCGGCCATCGCCCGAGGTCAGCTGGCAGTCCTGCCCTACTCCGAGGAGAACCAGGTGGGTATCGGCTGCACCCGCTGCCACGGTCCTGAGCTCAAGGGCGGCACCATCATCCAGATCGGTGTCGACCCGGTCACCGGCGCCGTGATCCCTGGCCGTCCCGCGAACCTCTCAACCGTCTGCGGCGGACCGTTCACAGGGCACCCGCAGATCTGGGATGTCTCCGACATCCAAGGGACCATCGTGAACGGACGTGCCAGCCTGGGCATGCCGTCGTGGAGCATCCGGGAGGCCGGGGCGCTGGATGACCAGCAGATCAACGACCTCGTGAACTACCTGGTCTGGTACAGCTCGAAGAACGTCCCCTTCAGCGAGAACATCTGCCTCAACCCTGACGCCCAGAAGGCCGCCGTGGCCGTCTGCACCGCGCCGTCGGCAACGATCTACTCCTACCAGCATGTGATCAAGCCGCTCCTGGACGCCGCGGCGGCCGCGACCGCGAAGGCGTCGGCGGCGCCGAGCGCACCTTCGGCTTCGGCTGCTGCTTCGCCGAGTGCACCGGCTACGGCGGCGAGCGGCGCACCGTCGGCGACGCCAACGCTCTCACCGGTGGCGGCACTGCCCCCGGGGGTGAGCTGCTGATGCACGTCAGCACGTGTCTCGGATTCCATGTCGAGTGCGGCACGATGTTCAAGGGCATCGGCGTGACCGTCATGGGGTTCATCCTCTTCATCGGCTCTGTCTACCTGTTGCTCTCGGCGATCCTGGGCCGGTGGATGGGCTACCTCCTGGTCGTCGTCGCGTTCGCCGGCTGGATGACCGTGCTCTCGTTCATGTGGCTCACCGGGTTCTTCATCAGCCAGGGGCTCCCCGCGAACACGCCCCACAACACCGGGCCGCAGGGCCAGCTGGCCGAGTGGGTGCCGCTGAACGCCGGTGCCCAAGCCCCGGCCGATCTGGGCGCGACGTACGCCGCTTTCTCCTCCTACCCCGCGAAGCCGTGGGTCGAGGTCACCGACCCGGCCGACCCACAACTCCAGGCGGCCGAAAGCGTCGCGCAGGCATTCCTTGCCAAGGAGGCGAATGCCGCGCACGGCATCTACGACGCGTTCGCGGTTGACGCCATCACCACATCGCAGTTCATGGTCGACCACGTCGCGTTCGCAAGCGCCGCCGACGGGAAGACCCAACTGGCCGTCGTCGTGGCGCACTACGCGAGCGGTGGCCCCCGGACCATCGTGGCCATGTACTTCGACCAGGGCAGCGTTCAGCGATACGGGCTCTACTTCCTCATCGTCTCGTTGCTGCTGCTGGGCACCCACATCCCGCTGCTGGACCGGGCGGAGAAGCGTCGCAAGGCATTCCTGACCGGGGGCGCTGCCCCCGCCTGGTACGGACCCGCCTAGAGGAGGGACAGCACATGGTGGCCGAAACGATTCCCCTCCTGGAGCAAGGGAGCGTCCAGTTCATCCTCCTTGGAGTGATGATCCTGGCCGTGTTCTTCGTGCTCTGGATCACCATCGCGAAGTAGCCGCGCTCCGGCTACCGATCCGGCTTCGACGGGACGTCCGCAACCGCGCGGCCCCGCCGCTTCACCTCGGCAAGCGTTGCCTTCCGCTGTTCGTAGAAGGCGAGGATCTGGAGTTCGATGGCCAGGTCCACCTTCCGCACCGAGACGCCGGGAGGAACGGTGATGACGGCCGGAGCGAAGTTGAGGATCGAATGGATGCCCGCCGCCACCATGGTGTCCACCACTTCTTGCACGGCCGCCGCCGGGGTCGCTATCACGCCGATGGCAACATCGTTCGTCGACACGATGGCGGGCAGGGCCGAGACGGGAAGGATCTCGAGCCCGCCCACCTTCTGGCCCACCTTCGCCGGATCCGCGTCCACGAGCCCGGCCACCCGGAACCCGCGTTCGCCGAAGCCCTTGTAGTTGGCCAGCGCCTGTCCCAGGTTCCCGATACCGGCGATGACGATCGCCCAGTGCTGCGTGAGTCCCAGTTCCCGGCGGATCTGGTGGATGAGATAGGCCACGTCGTAGCCGACCCCGCGCGTGCCGTAGGAGCCCAG
>JANXVR010000067.1 GCA_025351565.1 Actinomycetes bacterium | reverse complement strand
CTACGCGAACTGGGGCACGCGGATCATGCAGGTGGCCGGGAAGTAGGCGGCTGCCGGACGCAGCTGGGAGAGGGCGGGGCCGCGAGGCCCCGCCCTTCTACGTGAACAGGCAGGCGGCGCGGTGCAGGTCGGTGGCACCCGCCGCGGCGGGGTGCAGCTCGGGGTCCTCTGCCCGGCAGCGGTCTTGGACCACCGGACAGCGGGGATGGAACCGGCACCCCGCGGGCACGTTGATGGGGTTCGGGGTCTCGCCTTGCAGGATCACGCGGCGCGTTCGTTTCAACGGGTCGGCCTTGGGCACCACCGACATCAACGCCTTCGTGTACGGGTGTTGCGGGTTCTGCACGATCTCCTTGGCCGGTCCTTCCTCAACGATCCGGCCCAGGTACATCACGGCGATCCGATCCGCGAAGTGGGCGGCCGTGGACAGGTCGTGGGTGATCATCAGGATCGCGAGGCCGCTCTTGCGAAGGTCGTCCAGCAGCGAGAGCACGCCGGCGCGAACGGAAACGTCCAGCATCGAGACCGGCTCGTCGGCGACCAGCAGTTCAGGCTCCAGCACCAAGGCGGCGGCGATGGCCACGCGCTGGCGCTGTCCGCCGGAGAGTTCGTGCGGGTACCGGTCCATGAACAGGTCGGGAGGCGTGAGGCCGACACGTTCGAGCGCGCTTTTCACGATGGCCCGGCGCTCGTCCCGGGAACCGCCGATGCCGTGGATGACCAGTGGCTCCTCCACGGCGCCCTGAACCCGGAACCGCGGATCCAGTGATTCGTAGGGGTCCTGATAGATGATCTGCACGCGCCGGCGGAGCGGACGGAGCTGGCCCGCGCTGATCGTCGAGATATCGCGCTCGTCCAGCATGATCTGGCCTTCCGCGTCCACCAGCCGCAGGATCGCCTGGGCGGTCGTGGTCTTCCCGCAGCCCGACTCGCCGACCAGTGCAAGCATCTCGCCGCGCCCCAGCTGGAACGACACCCCTTCCACCGCGTGGATCTCCTGCTTGGGCCTTCGGCGGATGGCTCCGACGATGCCCCGGTGGACGGGGTAGCGAACCACCAGGTCGCGAACCTCCAGCAGGCTCACGAGGCAGTCCGATCGTTGAGGTGGCAGGCGGCGGAGTGGCGGCGGGCGAGTTCCAGCAGTGCGGGCCGCTCCACCCGGCACCGCTCGAACGCCACATCGCACCGGGGCGCGAACGGACACCCGGTGATCTCGCGGTCCAGGCGCGGCGGTGCCCCCGGGATGGACACGACATCCTTCTCCCCTTCGGGGTCGGGGATGGCGCCGAACAACATCCGCGTATAGGGGTGCCGGGGGTCGTGATAGAGCGTTTCCATGGCCCCGGTCTCCACGATCTCACCCGCGTACATGACCGCCGCCCTGCTGCAGAGTTCGGCGATCACCGGGATGTCGTGCGTGACGAATACCAACGCCAGGCCAAGGTCGTCGGACAGCCGCGTCAGCAGGTCCAGGATCTGCGCCTGCACCATCACGTCCAAGGCCGTCGTGGGTTCGTCAGCCAGGAGAACCTTGGGACTGCAGGCCAGCGCCATGGCGATGGCGGCGCGCTGGCGCATGCCGCCGGAGAACTCGTGCGGGTAGCGATCGGCGCGCTCGGGCGCGATGCCCACCAGCTCCAGCAGCTCGCCCGCCGCCTTCTTTGCCGCGTCACCGGTGGCCACGCCGTGGAACTCCATCGGCTCGATCAGCTGCGCTCCAACGGTCTGCACCGGGTTGAACGCGTTCATCGCCCCCTGGAACACCATGGAGATATCTTTCCAGCGGTGGGGACGCATCGAGCGTTCGCCGCCGGCCAGGATGTCCTCTCCGTCCAGGATGATCGAGCCACTAACGTCGGCGCTGGAGGGCAACAGCCCCATCAGCGCCAGGATCGCCGTCGTCTTGCCGCACCCGGATTCCCCGACCAGGCCGAAACGCTCACCAGACAGCAGCTCCAGGTTGACGCCCTGCACCGCATGCAGG
Organism: Actinomycetes bacterium; assembly: GCA_025351565.1. Lineage (GTDB taxonomy): Bacteria > Actinomycetota > UBA4738 > UBA4738 > HRBIN12 > JANXVR01. Next base: position 6,505 of record JANXVR010000067.1, on the reverse strand, counting down.
CGTCCCTTCTTCGGCAGGTCGAACCAAACGTGCAGGTCTTCGACTGCCAGGACCTGTTCGCTCACGCGTCGTCCCGAAGCGTGCGGGGCAGCAACCGGAAGCCGCGCGCGGCCAGATGCGCTACGCGCAGCCGGGGGTTGAGCGCGTCCTCCAGCGCCTGCCCCATCAAGGTGCACGCCAAGATGACGAGCGCGACACAGATCCCCGGAGGCACGATGGTCCACCACGCGCCCGCCGAGATCGCCGCCGACTCGGTTGCGTTCTTGATCATCTTCCCCCACGAGATCTTGCTGGGGTCGGACAGGCCCAGGAACGCCAGCGCCGTCTCATCGAAGATCGCCACGGCGATGGTGAGCACGGTGTTCGCGACCAGGAGCGGCGCCACCTGCGGCAGGACATGCCGGAAGATGATCCGGGCGTTGCCCGCACCGAGCGCTCGGGCGCGTTTCACGTAGACGCGTTCGCGCACGCTCTTCACCTGCGCGCGAACGATCCTGGCTGTGCTGGTCCAGAGCAGGAGGCCGATGACCAGCACGATGTGCATGAGGCTGGGCCCCCAGATGGCGGCCACCACGATCATCAACGGCACGTCGGGGATGGCCAGGAAGTAGTCCGTGATCCGCATGAGGATGGTGTCCGTGGCGCCGCCGAAGAAGCCGGCCGCCACGCCGACGGTCCCACCCACCAGGATCGCCACCATCGAGGCAGCGAACCCCACCGTGAGCGAGATCCGTGCACCCCACATGAGCAGGCTCAGGATGTCGCCACCGCCGTCGTCCAAACCCAGCGGAGGGTAGGCGCCGGGGGTTCCGAAGGGAGGGCCGACGATCTCGTGGATCCCATGAGGAGCCAGAACCGGCGCGAAGACCGCGACCAGGACGAACCCGGCGAGCATGACCGCGCCTGCGATCGCGGAGGGACGGTCCTTCAAGATGCCCCATAGCGCGGTTCGCAGGCGCTGGGCCGACGACCCCGTTTCGACGCCGGGTTCGTTCTCGAGCGTGGCGCTCACGTGGTGATCCTTGGGTCGAATTCGTAATAGAGGAGGTCGGCGACGTAGTTGAAGAAGACCACCGAGATGGTGAGGATCAGGAACGTGCCTTGGAGGACGGGCCAGTCCCGGCGGTCTACCGATTGGGATACCAACCGCCCGACCCCGGGCCAGGAGAACACCTTCTCGATGAGGATGGACCCGGCCACGATGTAGCCCATGGAGAGCGCGATGAGCGTGATCACCGGGAGCATGGCATTGCGGAAGGCATGGCGCAGAACGATGGTGCGATCGGGGAGTCCCTTCGCGCGGGCGGTAAGAACGAAGTCCTCGCCCAGGGTTTCAAGCATCGCCGATCGCACGACCAGCGTGTATTGCCCGTAGAGCACCAACCCCAGTGTGAGCGACGGCAGGAACATGTGCTTACCCACGTCGACCCAGTGCGCGACCAAACCCGGATTGAACAGGAACTCATCCACGCGGCCACCTCGGGGAAGGTAGCCGGCGGTGAGCAGCAGCAGCATGAGTCCCAGGAAATGCGTGGGTAAGGAGTAGAACCCCAACGCCAACCAGACGCTGCCGTAGTCGCGCACCGTTCGTCGTTTCCAGGCGGCGAGCACCCCGGTGATGGTCCCGAAGATGATGGAGAAGAGCGTGCCCATCAGCACCATCGGGATCGTGTTACCGATGGCATGGAACAGCACGCTGGTCACCGGCTCCTGGGTCGAGAAGGACACCCCCAGGTTCCCCGTGGCCAACTGGCGAAGGTAGACCAGGTACTGCTCCCACTTCGATTTGTCCAGGCCGAACTCCTTCGTGAGCTCGGCGCGCAGCGCAGGCGAGGCGCCCGGTACCTTCGACAGGTTGGTGATCGCGTCACCCGGCAGCGCGCGGAACAGCACGAAGTTGAACGTCACCGCGACGAACACGGTGATGAGAGCGAACGCGGTCCGTTTGAGGATGAAGTCGATCCCGCGCATCCGGGCTCAGCTTCCTCCGTGGTCGGTGCCGGGCACCCTCACCCGACCTGATGGACCTGCGTCAGCGTTGCTTTCGAAAGGTTGTTGAACGACCCGATGGGCGACGTGACGAACCCGGTCCACTTGGCGGAGTGCGCCTCCAGGGCGTTGCGGTTCATGATCACCATGTACGGACGGTCGTCGTGGATCATCTGCTGCATCTGCCAGACGATCTTCTCGCGCGCTTTCGGGTCCACGACCACCCCCTGCTGGTTGTACAAGGTGTCGTAGGCCTTGTTGCAGTAGCCCGTGTCACTCCAGAAACCGAACTGCTGGCACGTGAGCACCGAAAGGATGAAGTCCGGGTCGGGCAGCGGGTACCAATCCCAGAGCGCCAGGTCGAAGTTGTTGTAGGAGTTGTAGTTGGCGCCCGCCATCAGATCGAACATGGCGGAGGGGTCCAATGACTTCTGTGTCAGCTTCACGCCGATCTGTTGGAACGACGCCTGGAGGATCTGGAACTCCCGGTCAACGCCGTCGCTGTTGTTCGGCGTGAGCACTTCGTAGGCCATCGGCTGACCGTTGGCCAGCCGGATGCCATCAGCCCCCTTCGTGTAGCCCGCGGTGTCCAATATCTGGTTCGCGGTGGAGATGCTGTACGGGGTGGGAGCGATGGTGGAGTTATGCCAATGGCCGGTGGCGGCGGACACGATGGTCGAGGCAGGGTTGCCGTGCCCCAAGAGAACCGTGCTCACCATGGTCGGGCGATCGATCGCGGAGTCGAACGCTTCGCGGACCTTCGGGTCCAGCAGCTCGGGATGCAGCGGCTTGTGCGAGTTGACGATGAAGTCGTCGAAGTAGCTCCCGGGTGTCTCGGACACGACCATATTGGGGTTCGCCTTCAGGTTCGCGAGCGCGGCAGCAGGTATCGACTCAACCGCGTCGATCTCGCCGTTCTGCAACGCGCTCACCATGGCGTCGGAGTTCGAGTAGAACTTCAGGCCCCAGCCCGCGATGTGCGGCTTCGTTCCGTAGTAGCCCGGGTTCGCAACCATCTGGACGAACTCGTCCTTCTGATACTGCGTCAGCGTGAACGGCCCTCCGGAAACGATCGGGGCGTCGTTGGTGAACGTGCGAAGTCCTTTCCCAGCGTCGCCTTCCTGCTTGGACCAGACGTGCTGGGGCAGGATCGGGATCTGTTGGAACTGGGAGAGCGCCCAGTCGGCGTTGACGGGGGCTTCGTAGCCGACGACCAGGGTTCCCGCGTCGGGAGCCGCGGCCGAGATGATGTGGCGGGCGTACCCGCCCTCCAATCCCGTCGGTCCCGGGTACTTGATCAGGAGGTTCAGCGTGTAGGCGCCGTCGGCCGCGGTCAGGGCCTGCCCGTCGGACCACTTGCCGTTGGTGGCGACCTTGAACGTGATGCTGGTGTGATCGTTGTTCCACGTCCAGCTGCTCGCCCAGTCCCCGACCAGCGTGAGGCTCGAGGTGTCCCACTGGACCAGGTACGGATACGTGTACTGGAACACGTTGTACGCATCCTGCTGGAACGCCTTGAAGGGGTTCAGCGAGTCGATGTTCGAACTGGATCCGAGGCGCAGGGTGCCGCCCTCGATGATGCCGCCGGTCCCGCCGTTGTTCCCCGATGCGCTGGACTTGGAACAACCCACCGCGATCAGTACCAGCGCGACGAGCACAGCCGTGGATCGAACCGTTCTGCGCATCTGAAACCCCCCTCGATGGGACTGCCCCCGGATAATGACGGAGAACGGCGCTGAGCGCGACCCCTTCTCATGGATCGCCTCATCCCGCCGCGGGTCCGGCGAGGTCAAGGGCCCCAACCGCTTTGGCGCGGACCCGGATGGCGGGGTGGGCCAGGTAGGCCAGCGGGATCTCCTCGAGTTCGATGATCTCGACGCCGATGGGAGCGGCGCCCGCGGCAACGGCCCGCTCGGCCGCCTCCCGGCGTGCCTCATGGAGGATCTCCTCGCGGCTGGTGCCGGCCAGGTTGAAGACCCGGTCCACCTGGCCGGAGACCGCGGCGATGGCAGCGCCGATGGCGTTGGCGACATCGTGGTGCTCCGGGCGGTGGACTTGGCTCACCCCCGGGATCGAGTTGGGGATGAGATGGCTGCCCCCACCCACCGCGATCAGCGGACGGTCCCCTCGCGAGGTCTTCACCCGGTCGACCGCCTCCGCGAGCATCGCGCGGGCTCGCGCGAGACCCTCTTGCAGCAGCGCGCCGGCCGCATCCGTCCGGGACCGCTCGCCCAGATCCGTGGCCCCTGCCGCCACCGACGCATCCGTGAGGGTCGCGGTGGAACCACCGAAGACCAGGGCCTCTTCCCTGATCCGGTATCCGACGCTGCGCGGCCCGACGGTCACCGCGCCCAGGCTTCCACCGATCACCGAGCCCCCACCCACCGCGATGGTCACCAGGTCGGGCATCCGGAAGTTCGTGCTGATACCGCCGATCTCCACGCCGGCGTTGGACTCGCGGGGGAAGCCGCTGACCAGAACCCCGACGTCGGAGGACGTCCCGCCCACGTCGACGACGATGGCGTCGGTGAGACCCGTGAGGAACGCCGCACCCCGGAGGGAGTTCGCCGGGCCGCTCCCGATGGTGAGCACGGGGAATCGCTCGGCGTAGTGAAGGGCCATAAGCGTGCCGTCGTTCTGGGCAAAGAACGTGACCGGGGCCAGCCCGCGATCTGCCAGCGCCTCCGTGAACGCCTGGGCGACATGACGGGCGACGCCGGTCAGCGAGGCGTTCAACACCGTTGCGTTCTCTCGTTCCAGCAAGCCGACCTGGCCGACCTCGTGGCTCATGGAGACGTGGATGTCTCCGAGTTCCGCGGTGACGAGCTCTTGCGCTCGCAGCTCATGCTCCTCCGACACAGGCGCGAAGACGCTGACGACCGCTACGGCCTCGGCCACGCCAGCGACGGATGCGGCGAACCGCCCGATGGCGCCGGTATCCAACGCCACGATCGGCCGCCCATCGAACTCGAACCCGCCCTCAACGATCGTCTCTCCCGCGGAGATGACGCGGCGCAGATCCTCCGGCCATCCGTAGAGCGGGCGTACGGACAGGGTGGCGGGAGCGCCGATCCGGATGGTCGCCACGCGGCGAAGGTCTCTCCGCTCCAGCACGGCGTTCGTGCTGTGGGTGGTGCCGAGCATGGCGTGCGTGATCCGGCCGCCGGCCGCGCCCAGTTGGCCGGTGACTGCGGCGATGGCCGCGCGGATCCCGCCGGTCACGTCCGTCGTGGTGGCGACCTTCGTGCTGGCGAGCAGGCGATCTTCACGATCCAGCACCACGGCGTCCGTGTTGGTACCGCCGACGTCGATCCCCAGCCGTGCGTCCGACTCAGCCAAGGAGCGTCTCCACCGGGGCGAACTCCAGGTCATAGCCGAACGCGCGAGGCCCGGCGAGCGCTAGCCCGGCAGGCGTGCGCCACACCGGATCGCACGGGAATGCGATGACCGTGACCCGCTGGCCGTAGCGGAGGCGCTCGGTGTGGATCGCCCGGCCGGTGTGGGTGTCCACCACGGTGATGATGTCGGGAACGGAGGCGACCACGTGGCCGTCCCGGGTGGCCACCAGGTTCTCGTTCTGGATGTCGAGCCGGAGCGACGTGCCCGCCTGGGCTCCGACCCCATCGATCTGTACGACGCCCTTGACGAAGCCACCGGCAACGCGCGAATCAACATCCGTGATCTTGCCCTCGATGAGAGCCGTGGCGTTGATGGTGCTCAGGAGTGAAGCCACCGCATCGTCGGGCGCATCCAGCACCGCGCGGCCGATCTTGATGGCCAGTGTGACCGTTCCCCGGACAGTCGCGGTGCGAGCCTGCATCGCGGTCATGTGGTACTCGGTGGAAAGCGCCTGTCCGCCGAACTCGATGGAGACTGCTCGTTCCAGCCGCTCCAGCCACGCGCCGTCTGCGGCGTCGATGAGGACCACGTTGCCGCGTTCGTCGGTCATGACCGCCGGGTTCGGCGAGATGCCCGCCAGCTCCATGGTCATCTGCGGCACCTCAGGGAACGCGCGGCCCATGCCGTCGGCGTCGGCCAAGGGGAGCCGGGTACGCGCGCACCAGACCACCGGAACCAGCCCGTTCGACCCGCCGATCTCCGCGGCCATGATGGCGGCGACCGACGTGCCATGATGCCGCTCTACGACCGGGAGCAGCCGAAGGATCTCGTCGCCCCGGTCGAGTTTCTCGATGCTGACCAGGGGCGCGCCGATGCCTCCCCCGGGGATGACGAGCGCGTCGTCGGGCAGTTCGTCCAGGTCCACCACCCTGACCGGGCCGAAGTCCTCAGTGGCCTGGAGCGCCGCCAGGAGGCCGACCGAGGTGTCACCTCCGCCCCCCGCTCCCAGGATCGAACACCCGACGGCCATGGGCCGGAGGTTCTGGTGATCGAGTTCCATGCACCCTCTCTTCGTTTGGCACGCGCGAAGACGGTACCTCGGCTAGGCTCGCGCGATGCCGCAGGATCTGGTCAGGCATGACTATCTGGATGGAACCTCCTACCCTCCCGCACGAAC
>JANXVR010000057.1 GCA_025351565.1 Actinomycetes bacterium | reverse complement strand
CAACAGCTCGGCTACGCGGAGGCCGATCCGACGGCGGACGTGGACGGGTTCGACGCCGCCGCGAAGTGCGCCATCCTGGCATCCATCGCGTTCAACAGCCGCGTCGTCGCTTCCGATGTGTTCCGTGAAGGGATCTCGGGGGTGACCGTGCAGGACATCGCCGATGCCGCACGGATGGGGTACGTGGTGAAGCTCCTGGCCATCGCCGAGCTGGACGAGGGCGCAGTGAGCGCACGCGTCCATCCGGCGATGATCCCCGCCACGCATCCGCTCGCATCGGTCCGCGATGCGTTCAACGCCGTGTTCGTCGAGGGCGAGAAGGTCGGGCAGCTGATGTTCTACGGCCGGGGCGCCGGGGGTGACCCCACGGCGACGTCGGTGGTCGGCGACCTGATCGGCGTGGCGCGACACCTGGTCCATGGTGGACGCGGTCTCGGTTGTACGTGCGTGCTGGATCGGCCCATCCGCGCCATGGGCGACACGCACGGCCAGTACTACCTGAACCTTCATGTGGAAGATCGACCCGGCGTGCTCGCCGAGGTTGCCGACCACTTCGGCCGCAACGGGGTGAGCATCGAGCGCGTCTGGCAGGAAGGCCGCCACGACGAAGCCACCCTGGTGTTCATCACCCACCGCGCGCAGGAGGGGGCCTTCCAGAAGACAGTGGATCAGCTGCGTGAGCTCTCGAGCATCCGTGCGGTCGCCAGCGTCATCCGCGTGGAGGGCGAGGAATGACCGACCCGGTCGCCGGCAGGTCCCCAGGGCGAGCGTCCGGCGCCCATCTGCCCGGCGCTCACCAGTGGCTCGGCATCATCGAGGAGTATCGCGACCGTCTCCCCGTCAGCGAGTCCACCCCGGTGATCACCCTCTGCGAAGGAGGTACCCCTTTGGTGTTGTCGCAGTCCCTGTCTGAGGAGACGGGCTGCGAGGTATGGCTGAAATACGAGGGTGCTAATCCGACGGGTTCGTTCAAGGACCGCGGGATGACGCTGGCTATCAGCAAGGCCATCGAGGAAGGCTCGAAGGCGGTCGTGTGCGCCTCCACGGGGAACACCTCCGCGTCGGCGGCGGCCTATGCGGCTAAAGCCGGCATCACCTGTGCCGTGCTCCTGCCCAAGGGGAAGGTCGCCCTGGGGAAGATGGCCGCCACCCTGGTCCACGGCGCCCGGATGCTCGAGGTCCTGGGCAACTTCGACGAGTCCCTGGAGCTGGCGAAGGATCTGAGCGAGCACTACCCGGTGACACTGGTGAACTCGGTCAATCCCTATCGTCTGCAGGGACAGAAGACCGCGGCGTTCGAGATCTGCGACGCGCTCGGCCGGGCTCCCGACGTTCACTGCGTACCGGTCGGCAACGCCGGCAACATCTCCAGCCATTGGATGGGCTACTCGGAGTACCTGGCCGACGGGATGATCGCCGAACCACCGCAGCTCTTCGGGTTCCAGGCCAGCGGCGCCGCGCCGATCGTGAACGGCGCGCCGGTGAAGGATCCGCAAACCATCGCGACGGCCATCCGGATCGGCAACCCCGCGTCCTGGGACAAGGCGGTGGCGGCCGCGACCCAGTCGGAAGGGGGCATCCAATCCGTGACCGATCGCGAGATCCTGTCGGCGTATCGTCGCGTGGCCCGCGAAGGCCTCTTCGTCGAGCCGGCCTCGGCCGCGTCTGTGGCCGGACTCCTGCAACTGCATCAGGCAGGAACCCTGCGCAGGGGCTCCATCGTGGTCTGCATCCTCACTGGCCACGGCCTCAAGGATCCGGAGTGGGCCATCAGCGGCGCCGCCCATCCGATCACGGTCCCGCCCGACGCCGCGGTCGTCGCCGGGGAACTCGGCCTGTGAGGTTCCGCGCCACCGTCCCGGCCACCTCGGCGAACCTTGGCCCCGGATTCGACTGTTTCGGATTGGCGCTGGAGCTCTGTAACGAGGTGCTCCTGGACACCGGCGCCGCTCCCGGGGTCACCTTCGAAGGAGAGGGCGCGGCGGAGCTGCCGGCAGACGGGTCGGACATGATCAGCCGGGCCTTCCTCCACGTCGCGCGCGCGGCAGGCGCAGCGGCGCCCGCGTTCGCGCTCCATGGCGTGAACCGTATCCCGCTGGAACGCGGGCTCGGGTCCTCTGCCGCTGCGTGCGTCGCGGGGATCATGCTCGCGGACCGCGTGCTGGCGCTCGACTTCGAGCCCGACGACATCTTGGACCTGGCCATCGAACTGGAGGGCCACCCCGACAACGCCGCCGCCGCCATCGTGGGTGGCTTCACGTTGGCGTTCGGCGACGGGGTCCTGCGGCTCGATGCCGCCGCCGAACTCCGTCCGGTTGCGCTCATCCCCGATCTGCGGCTCTCCACGGCGCAGGCTCGCGCCGCGCTGCCGCAGACGGTCTCCCTGGCCGACGCCGTGTTCAACGCTTCGCACGCCGCCGCGGCGGTCGTTGCCCTCACCTCCCAGCCCGAGATGCTGGCCGAGGTCCTCGGAGACCGCCTCCATCAGGACGCCAGGCTGTCGCTCGTTCCCCCCGTGAAGGCCGTCTTCAACGAGCTTCGGGATGCGCAGATCCCGGTGTGCGTCAGCGGAGCCGGCCCCACCCTCTTGGCGTTCGAGCTCCCGGGGGTCCACGTGCCCGATCCCGGTGAAGGCTGGCGCGTACTGCGCCTTCCCGTGCGAACCTCCGGCGCCCGGGTGCAGGAAGAGGATTGACGATGCCCGAACTGAACGGCAAGCTCGCGCTCATCACCGGGGGAACGTCCGGGTTGGGACTGGCCATGGCTCACGCCTTCTGCCGTGAAGGGGCCCGGGTGGTCATCACCGGGCGCAACCGGGACCTCGGGAACGCTGCAGGGTCCGAACTCCGCTCGGCGGGGCGCGATGCCACCTTCTTCGCCGCCGACGCGGCCGACCCCGAGCAGATCCGCCGTAGCGTCGCCGAGACCCTCGCGCACCTGGGCGGGCTGGACGTGCTGGTCAACAACGCCGGCATCGGCGTCCAAGCCGGCGCGCTCGATACCCCGCTGGAAGACTTCGACCGCACGATGAACGTCAACGTCCGCGGCGCGTTCGTCTATGCGCAGGAGTGTTTCCCCCACCTGGCCGCCCGGCGGGGGAACATGATCCATATCGCTTCCGACGCCGGCGTTACCGCCGAGGCAGAGATCGGCATCTACTCGGTTTCCAAGGCGGCCCTCATCATGCTCAGCAACACCCTCGCCATCGAAGGGGGCCGCCGGGGCGGCGTGCGTTCGAACGCGCTCTGCCCCGGTGATACGAAGCCGGGGATGCGTCACATGGGGCCCCCCGGCGACCCGGACCGCCCGGAGGATGATGCGTCCGAGTGGCCGATGCCGCCCATCGGCCGTGTCGGGGAGGCCGTGGACGTGGCCGAGGCTGCGGTGTTCCTGGCCTCCGACAGAGCCTCGTTCATCACGGGTGTCGCGCTGCTTGTGGACGGTGGGATGCGTGCGGGGGCAAGAACCAGCACATGGCTCGACGGCACCGTCACCTGACGCCCCGCTAGACTGAACCGACGTGGTCACCATCGCCCACATCTCCGACCCGCACGTCGGCTCTCCGTATTTCGTCCCGAACCTCATGAACCGGGTCATCACGGAGCTGAACGAGCTTGCCCCCGACGTCGTCGTGTGCAGCGGGGACCTCACCAACGAGGGATACCGCCAGGAGTTCAAGAGCTGGGCCGCCTACGCCGAGCGCATCTCCTCGCCCGTCCTCACGGTTCCGGGTAACCATGATTCCCGCAACGTCGGCTACCTCCACTTCGAAGATCTGGTGGGCCCGCGGATGTGGTCCGAGGACGTTGGTGGTGTTCGGATCGTGGGTGTGGATTCCAGCGAACCCGACCTGAACGAAGGCAAGGTCGGCAGGGCCCAGTACGAGTGGATCCGGCGTGAGTTCGCCAAGGACGCCGACCTCAAGGTCTTCGTTTTGCATCACCATCTACTGCCCATCCCCGGCACGGGACGTGAACGGAGCACCGTCATGGATGCCGGGGACCTCCTGGAGGTCCTCACGAACGCCGGCGTGCACGTGGTGCTCTCCGGCCACAAGCACGTGCCCTACGTCTGGCGCTTGGAGAACATGTACGTGGCGAACGCCGGCACGGTGTCCTCTCTGCGGGTGCGCGGGTACGGGAAGCCCTGCTACAACGTCCTGGAGTTCGATGACGGCGAGGTGAAGATCCACCGTAAGTTCCCGTTCGGTGCGGACACGGTGATGGCCCACTTCTCGTTGACCGCCGGGCAGGTTCACCGTGAGCAAGAGCGTCCGATCCAGGAGCGAGCCTCGGCCGCGGAAGACCGATAGCGAACCGGAGCTCGATGAGAGGGGACCAGGCCGTGCGGACGCTCGTCCTCGTGGATGGAGAACACTACCCACCCGTCACGCGATGGGCTATCGATGTTGCCCGCGAACGCGGCTACGACGTGATCGCGGCGCTGCTCGTCGGCGGGAGCGAGAAGCTCGGTGCCGGGGAGATACCCGACCTTACGGTCCCGGTGCGGGTCGCCGGCCCGGACCGCATGGGCGCTCTCCGCGAGGCCATCGCCGCCGCGGGCCCAGACGTGATCCTCGACCTCTCGGACGAACCCGTTCTCGGCTACCGCGAGCGCATGGAGCTGGTCGCTGTGTCGCTGATCGCCGGGATCTCGTACGAGGGTCCGGACTTCCGGTTCTCTCCGCCGGAGAGCGGACCTGCGCTCCGGGTCCCGACACTCGCCGTCATCGGCACGGGCAAGCGAACGGGCAAGACGGCGATCGCCGGCGAGGTGGCGCGCGTCGCGGACGCTATGGGCTTGGACCCGGTGGTCGTCGCCATGGGCCGCGGCGGGCCGGCCGAGCCGCGGGTGATCGAACCGGGGTCGGTGAACCTGGAGCGCCTCCTGGAGCTGGTCCGGCGCGGGGAGCATGCGGCATCGGATTATCTGGAAGATGCCCTCACCACCGGCGTGGCAACGGTCGGCGCCCGCAGGGCGGGCGGCGGTCTCGCCGGCACGCCGTTCGTCTCGAGTGTTCGGGAGGCGGCGGAGATGGCTGCCTCACGCCCCACCGGGCTCGTCATCTTGGAGGGGAGCGGGGCGTCCGTGCCTCCCGTGCCATGGGACGCGGCCGTGCTGGTGATCCCGGCGGCCGCGCCCCTCGAATACGTGGGCGGATACCTGGGTCCATATCGACTGTTGCGTTCGGACCTCGCCGTTGTTACCATGGCGTCCGGCTCATCCGGGCCAGAGCATCTTTCCTCGCTCCGCTCCCACGTCCTTCGTTATCTCGACGACGAGCGGTATCTCGTTACCGATTTCGTCCCGAAGCCTCTGGCGGACGTGGCGGGCAGGCGGGTGTTCTTCACCACGACCGCGCCAGAACCGGCGGCAGCCGAACAGGCCCGCCATCTGGCCCGAACCCATGGGTGCGAGGTCGTGGGGTGGAGCGCGCGTCTGGCCGATCGAGCGGGTCTAAAGGAGGATCTCCAGCGCGCCGGAGGGTTCGAAGTCCTCCTCACGGAGCTGAAGGCCGCCGCCGTCGACATCGCCTGCGGCACAGCTGTCAGCCTCGGTGCGGAGGTGGTGTTCGTTGATAACCGCGTGGTGGTCCGCGAGGGCAAGGACCTCGGGGCCGCCATCCGGGAAACCATCGAACGAGCGCGCGAACGAGCGAGCAGGCGTTGACCGACAAGACACCCCACATCCTCATCTCAGACAACGAAGCCGGGCTCCCGTTCTCGAAGGGGCTCATGGCGGCTGAAGTCATGGTGACCGGTCTGTCTCCCTACCGGGCGTATCAGGTTGCCGAAGAGATCGAAACCCGACTCCGCGCGGAGGGCCGCGACTCCGTGACCGGGAACGAACTCGACGACGTCGCCCTGGATGCCCTGCGGCAGATGGCCGGGGACCGGTACGCCACGAACCTGATCCGCTGGCGAGAGGTTCAGCGGCTCGACGTTCCGCTGGTGATCCTGATCGGGGGGGCCACCGGGGTCGGCAAGTCCACCATCGCCACCCAACTCGCGGCGCGGCTCGGGATCGTCCGCGTCGTGGCGACCGACGCCATCCGCGAGGTCATGCGCTCGATGCTCTCGCCCGAACTCATGCCGACCCTCCACACCTCCTCGTTCGCCGCAGATACCGCGCTCCGTGAGCCGCCGACGCGGCCTTCCGACGCGCTGGTCCTGGGGTTCCGCGAGCAAACCGCCTCGGTGAGCGTGGGCATCAACGCCCTCATCGAACGCGCCGCGGTCGAGGGCACGAGCATCATCATCGAAGGGGCGCACGTGGTCCCGGGTTTCTTCGAACTGGAGGCGTATGCCGACCGCATCCTCGCGGTGCCGTTCGTCATCGGGGTCGAGGACGAAGAACGACACCGCATGCACTTCGCAGCCAGGGAGAACGCGGTTGCATCTCGTCCGGCACTGCGATACGAAGCAGGCTTCGAGAACATCCGCCGGCTCCAGCGGTACGTGAAGAGTCAGGCGCTCTCCCACGGGGTTCCCGTCATCCCCAACTACGGCTTCGATCAGTCGATCGCAACGGTGATCGACCTGGTCATGGAACGCGCAACGGCTCGGGCCGAACAGGCCGGCCGCTCGGGCCAACGACAGAAAGGCAGGACCGCATGAGACTATTCCTCGACACCGCCAGCATCGAAGAGATCCGCGAGATCAACCGGTGGGGCGTCCTGAAGGGCGTCACCACCAATCCTTCGCTGATCGCGAAGGAGCACGGCGATCCCGACGCGATCTGGGCAGAGATCCTTGCGACGGTTGACGGCGACATCTCATTGGAAGTCACGGACCTCTCCAGCGCCGACGCGATGGAGGCCGAAGGCCGCAAACTCGCCGAGAAAGCCGAGAACGTCGTAGTGAAGCTGCCGATGACCCCCGATGGACTTTCGGCGGGCAAGCGACTCACCAACGACGGGATCCGGATCAACGTGACACTGGTGTTCTCTCCAGCGCAAGCTATCCTGGCGGCCGAGATCGGGGCCTACATCGTGTCGCCATTCTTGGGTAGGCTTGACGACGCCGGCTCGGACGGGATGGCCGTACTTCGCCAGATCACCGAGATCTTCGCGGTGCAGGCCTATGAGACCCAGGTCCTTGCCGCCTCGCTCCGCCACCCGATGCACATCATCGAATGCGCGGAGGCCGGCGCCGACATCGCCACCGTGCCGTACGACGTCTTCTTGAAGCTCGTGAGACATCCGCTTACCGACCTCGGATTACAGAAGTTCGCGGCCGACTGGAACACGCTCCAGACCGAACTGAAGGGAAGGGCCTAGCCACATGGACACCACCACGGATCGCAGCACCCTCGAGGGGAAGCTGCTCCCAGAGTTGCAGCAGATCGCACAGACCTTAGGCATCGAAGGTGTCGCCAGGCTGCGCAAGGCCGGGCTCATCGACGCCATCGTCGACCGCTCGGGCCCGACGAACGGCAAGGCGAACGGCGGGTCGGACGCACCAGCCCAGCCCGTCCGTGCTTCCCGTCCCACCGCCCCGGATGCCGACGATCCGTCCGGCTCAGAGGCGGTCGATGAAGGCAGTCCTCAGGCGAGTGAGGACGATGACAGCGACGATGATGGCGATGGGGACTCCGACAGCGATCGCGAGAGCGCGCCCGGGCCGGGTCCTCGGATCTCGGCCGAGCCCGGCAATGGACGCGACACCGGCGAAGGCAGAGATCGGAATCAACGCGACGAGCGGCCCGACCGCGACAGGGGCGGTCGCGACCGGAACGATCGAGGGCGCACCGACCGCAATAGAGGGAGTGGCGACGGCGGACGCCGCGAGGTCGGAACACGCGACCAGGTGCCGTCTTCCCAGTCCGGTCAAGGAGACCAGGGTCCCGGAGCGCAATCGCGTGATCGAGGGGGGGACGCGGACAGGAACCGCCGGCAACGACCGTCTCGTGAAGACCGGCGCCGTGTGCGCGAGGAGAAGCAGGTCAGAGAGGAACAGGAGCGGGCGGAGGAGATGCTCAACGCTCCAACCGCAACCGGGCTCCTAGACATCCTGCCCGAGGGATACGGGTTCCTGCGGACTTCCGGCTACCTTCCCGGCCCCGAGGACATCTATGTGTCCCTCAGCCAGGTCCGTCGTTACGCGCTCCGCAAGGGCGATGTGGTGGTCGGCAAGGTCCGCCGTGCGCGCGACACCGAGAAGTACTGGGCCCTTCTCGAGGTGGATACGGTCAGCGACCTCGATCCCGAGGCGGCCAAGGACCGTCCTCACTTCGACAAGCTGACCCCGCTCTTCCCGGACGAACGGTTCCGCCTGGAGCACGAGGGTTCGGCCATCACCGAACGGATCGTGGACATGGTCGCGCCGATCGGCAAGGGCCAGCGGGGCATGGTGGTGTCGCCGCCGAAGGCCGGGAAGACCACGGTCCTCAAGCAGATCGCCAACGGCATCCTGAATTCGAGCCCCGACACCCACGTCATGGTGCTCCTGGTGGACGAACGTCCCGAGGAAGTGACGGACTGGCAGCGCACGGTGGGAGCAGCCGAGGTCGTGTACTCGACCTTCGACAAGCCGGCCGACCAGCACATCCAGGTCACGGAATTGGTGCTTGAGCGTGCCCGCCGGCTGGCCGAGACTGGCCGCGACGTTGTGATCCTGCTGGACTCGGTCACCAGGCTCGCGCGCGCCTACAACCTCGCGGCGCCGGCCAGCGGGAAGATCCTCTCCGGTGGCGTCGACTCGACGGCGCTCTATCCGCCGAAGCGCTTCTTCGGCGCGGCCAGGAACATCGAAGAAGGGGGCTCGCTCACCATCATCGCAAGCGCCCTGGTCGAAACCGGCTCGCGTATGGACGAGGTCATCTTCGAGGAGTTCAAGGGCACAGGGAACATGGAACTGCGTCTGGACCGATCCTTGGCCGAGAAGCGGCTCTTCCCGGCCATCAACGTCGACGCTTCCGGAACCCGGAAGGAGGAGCTGTTGCTCCCGCCGGAGGAGCTTGTCCTGGTGATCAAGCTTCGCCGCGTGCTCCATGCTCTGGAGCCGGGAGCCGCGCTCGAGCTCCTCACGGACAAGATCCGGGCGACGAAGTCCAACGAGCAGTTCCTCAAGGAGATCTCGAAAGCCCCGTCCGGCAGCTAACGCATCCGGGCGGTACCCTCCAAGCAGCCATCACGTAGGAGACCAAGATGAAGAAGGACACCCATCCGGACTACCAGATCGCGAACGTTCACTGTTCGTGTGGGAACACGTTCCAGACCAGGAGCACCGTCGGTGAGATCCGGGCAGAGATCTGCTCGAACTGCCACCCCTTCTACACGGGCAAGCAGAAGCTCATGGACACCGGCGGCCGGGTCGAGCGCTACCAGCGACGCATCGCGAAGACACAAGCCGCACAGGAAGCCGCGAAGCAGTAGTGGGGGAGGCTCCCGCCTCGCCGCCCCGAACCGACCACCTCTACGGGGGACAGGCCGTTCCTGAAGGTGTGATGATGCGCGGCGCAGACCATTGGGCCGTTGCCGTGCGTATGCCCTCGGGCGACATCCACGTCGAATCCCACGACATCGACTCGGTGACCAAGCGTTATCCGGTGCTGCGCAAGCCGTTCCTCCGCGGGGTCATCGTGCTCGGTCAATCGCTGGGTATCGGTGTGAAGGCCCTCCTCATCGCATCCAACCGGTCAACGGAGTCCGAAGCCAAGCTCTCCTCCCGGCAGATGGGCATCACGCTGGGTGTCGCGATGATCCTGTTCGTCGCGGTCTTCATCGTGGGACCTGCCGCACTCTTCGGCTGGGTGCAACACCGGTTCGGGGGCGCCGTTTGGACGAACGTGATGGAGGGTGTCTTCCGCGTGGTCCTGTTCGTCGGCTACCTCTGGGCTATCGGGCGGACCAAGGAGGTCCACCGCGTGTTCGAGTATCACGGCGCCGAACACAAGACCATCGCCGCGCACGAGCACGGGGTGCCGCTCGATCCGGCCGCCATCGACCGATTCCCCAAAGAGCACGTTCGCTGTGGCACGAATTTCTTGATCATCGTCATGCTGGTGACGGTGGTCGTGTTCTCGCTGATACCAACGCCTGGGATCGCGTGGCGCCTGGCCTCTAGGGTCATCGCGGTTCCCATCATCGCGGGGCTGTCGTACGAAGCTCTTCGCTTGGGCGCCAGATTCGATCGGTCGCGGTTCATGCGTGCGCTCATGGCCCCCGGGATCTGGTTACAGCACATCACCACCCAGGAGCCTGCCACCGATCAGCTCGAGGTGGCGATCAGCTCCTTCCAGGAGGTTCTGAGCCGCGAATCGCAAGCGGGGACCGCCGCCTCCTAGCGTTCCTTGGGTCCCTCGCGCCTGTAGATCTGGAGCCGGGTCGTTGCATCGGCCCCTCAGGCGACCGAAGATTCGGGTCTACCCCGACCCAGGAGGCCTTCCCCATGTCCTCTACTGACCTGGACCTTCCGCTGCTGCCCAGCGCCGAGCAGATCCGCCGTCGCGAGTTCGCGACGATCCGCCGCGGCTACGACTCCGAGCAGGTGCGCGAGTACCTTGCGCAGGTTGCCGCGCAGGTGGAGACGCTCGAGATCGAGCTGCGCGAGGCGCGTTTGCGAGTTGAGCCGACCCCGGCGATAGAGCCTGAGCCGCCCCTGCCCCAGGTCGATCCCTACGAGCAGTTCGCCAAGCGGATGGCGGGGCTCCTCGCGACGGCGGATCGGGAAGCGCAGCGCCTTGTCGAAGAGGCCGGCGCGGAGTCCACGCGGATGATCGGCGAGGCGCGGACCGAGGCCGACCGTATCCGTGTGGACGCGCAAGCGCGCGCCGAGGATGCCCGGCAGGAAGGCTCGGAGTTCCTCCAGCGGGCCAAGGCCGAGTCAGACCGAGTGCTATCGAGCTTGTCCTCGCGCCGAGAGACCCTGGTCGATCAGCTAGATCAGATGCGCACGCGCTTGCTGGGCGTGGCCGGCGATCTGGAGGCCGTCATCGTTCCTTCGGACCCGGGGGGCACCAGTGCATCCGTGTCCCCAGATCCTGCTTACGAGGAACTGTGGGTTGCGACGGCGTTCACCGACCTCCCGCCCCTGGAGTTCGATCTGGATGTGGAGCCGGGGGACACCGGGTCCGCCGACTGACACCACGTCAGCCCCGTAGGACCCGACCGTTTCGAGTGTGCGGGGCCGCTGCGTGCCGCGGCCTGGATAATCAACGGTATGGAACCCGCAACCGAGGCAAAGCTCGCGGAGATCGAGACCCGGCACGCGCAGGTGGCCGGCGAGATGGCAACCGCCGGGTCCGATCAGGACAAGCTCCGCACCCTGGGCAGGAGCTATGCGGAGCTGGACGAGATCGTGGTGCCGTGGCGGACGTACAAGGAGGTAAGGGCGCAGGCCGAGGATGCGCGCGAACTCTCCAAGGTGGAACCGGACGCGGAGATGGCCCGGTACTTCGCCGATGAAGCCGAAGCGGCGGAACGGGAGGCAGAGGCGATCCGCGCCAGGCTCGAGTTCCTCCTGGTCCCGAAGGATCCGAACGACGGCAAGGACCTGATCATGGAGATCAGGTCGGGCGCGGGGGGGGAGGAAGCGGCCCTGTGGGCTGGGGAGCTGTTCGAGATGTACGCGAAGCTCGCCGGCCGCCGTCGGTGGAAGACCGAGGTCATATCCTCCTCGCCGAGCGATCTGGGCGGGTTCAAGGACGTGATGCTGGAGGTTCGCGGCAAGGACGCCTACTCGCGCCTGAAGCACGAATCCGGCGTCCACCGTGTTCAGCGCGTGCCGGTCACCGAGGCTCAGGGACGCATCCACACGTCAACGGCAACGATCGCGGTGCTCGCGGAGGCCGAGGAGGTGGAGGTGGAGCTTCGCCCGGAGGACCTGAAGATCGAGGTCTACCGTTCGTCGGGCCCCGGGGGGCAGTCGGTGAACACGACCGACTCGGCCGTGCGGATCGTGCACATGCCAACCGGGATCAAGATCGAATGCCAGGAGGAGCGGTCACAACTTCAGAACAAGGAGAAGGCGATGCGGTACCTGCGGGCGAGGCTCCTCCAGAAGGCGCAGGACGAGGCCCACGCCAAGGAGGCTGCCACCCGGAAGGCACAGCTGGGCACGGGCGAACGCTCGGAGAAGATCCGCACGTACAACTTCCCCGAAGGCCGGGTGACGGACCATCGCATCAAATACACATCGCACCAGCTTCACGACGTCCTGGAAGGCGGCGAGGACCTGGACGGCATGATCGACCGGCTCCAAGCCGCCGAACGTGCGGCTCAGCTCGCGGGCGGCTGAGGTGCAGCCCTCCGAGGTTGTGCGCCGCGCGGCCGGCTATCTGGAACGCCATCACGTCGAGAGCCCCGTTGCCAACGCGGAGCTTCTCCTTGCGATGGTCCTGCGCGTGGACCGCTCCGGCCTCTATCGAGCAACCCAGGGGCTCACTTCCGCGGAGGCCAAGCTGTTCGGGCGAGCGCTGTGCCGGCGGTCTGCGGGCATCCCGTTGCAGCACATCACCGGCGTGCAGGGATTCAGGCGGCTCACGCTGGCGGTTCGTTCGGGGGTGTTCGTTCCGCGGCCGGAAACCGAGACGGTCGTCCAGGTCGGTCTTGCCGCCATCCAAGACTTGGGGAGGCCGAACGTGCTGGACCTGTGCACCGGTTCGGGCGCGATCGCGCTCGCCATCGCCGACGAACATCCGGGAGCGATGGTGGTTGGCGTGGATATCTCACCGGATGCCGTGTCCCTGGCCCGGACGAACGCCGAAGAACTCGCACTGCCTATCACCGTGTTCCTCGGCGATCTCTGGCAGGCGGTCCCGCCCGAGCGGAAGGGCACGTTCGACCTGGTGATCACGAACCCGCCGTACCTTGAGCCGGACGAACACGGCGCCCTCCCGGCGGACGTGCAGGCAGACCCGCGCGCGGCGTTGATCGGAGGTATGGCGGTGTATCACCGCGTGGTCACGCCGGCGCCCGAGTGGCTGCGCCCAGGTGGTGTGTTCGTCACGGAGATCGGCGACACCCAGGGGCCTGAACTAGCCACACTCGCCCGCGCGGCCGGCCTGATGGACGTGGCGGTGCACCAAGACTTGGCGGGGCGCGACAGAGCGGTGTCGGGCAGGAAGCCGTGAAGGATCCGCTGGAAGCAGCCACCATGGCCCTGGCGCGCGGAGACCTCGTGATCTTCCCGACGGACACGGTGTACGGCCTGGCGGCCCGCCCCGATGACCCCGCTGCGATCCGAAAGCTCTTCCTTGCCAAACGCCGGCCCGATGATCGGGCCATCCCGATCCTGGCCTCCTCCGCCGCCGATGCCCACCGCGTCGCGATCTTCGGCGAGCCTGCCGAACGGCTCGCGGCCGCCTGGCCGGGACCGATCACGCTGGTCCTATTACGAACCGAGGAGTCCGCGCACTGGGACCTTGGGGGTGATGTGGCCACCGTGGCGGTGCGGATCCCCCGGCACCCTCTGGCGCTCGCCCTCCTGGCCCGCACCGGGCCGCTCGCGGTGACCAGCGCAAACCTGTCGGGTCGGCCACCTCTCGAGGACGCGGACTCACTTGCCGGGGCATTCGGCGATGAGGTGGCTGTGTACCTCTGCCAGGATGCGCCGCTCTCGGGACCGGCGTCCACCGTGGTGGATGTCACCGCCCAAGCGCCACACATCCTGCGCGCCGGAGCGGTGCCGGAGGCCGATATCGCCCGACTCCTGGCCGGCGAGGGGCCACTGCTAGACTCGCGGCCCTCGCCATGACCTCGATCCTCGTCGTTTGCACCGGCAACATCTGCCGTTCCCCGATCGCGGAGGGCTTCCTTCGCAGCACCCTGAGCCGCCGCTTCGGCGCGCAGGCCCCGGTGGTCTCGTCGGCTGGGACCGCGGGGTGGGAAGGCTCGGCGGCCATGGACGACGCGGTGCGGGCGGCCACCGAACGCGAGATCGACATCACCGGCCACGTCGCCCAGAAGTTGGCAGGTTCGATGGTTATCGATGCAGATCTGGTCGTGTGTATGGCCGGGGAGCACAGGAGCGCCATCCTTCGCGCCGATCCGGTCGCCGAATCGAAGGTGTTCACGCTGAAGGAGTTGGTTCGGGTGCTGGACGCGCTGGCGCCGGCGGAAGGGACAGATCCTCAAGCGCTCCCGGCCAGGGTGGCCCAGGCGAACGCGAGGCGCACCTCCGGGTTCGCGGGGAACCCGCTGGATGAAGACGTCGCCGATCCCATGGGTCAGCCACTGGAGGCGTATCGTGCGATCGCCTGGGAGCTGGACACCTGGTGTGGGCGGCTGGCCGATGGCCTCTTCGGCACGGTGCAGGTCTCGACCGGTATCGTCGGGGCGGGCGACTGATGCACCGAGTACCCATGCCGCCGGTGAGGGCGGCTCGACGGGAACCCACAGATCCAACGGAAAGGGCAGAAGGATGAGGGAATACGCAGCGGATTGGGAAGCACTCAAGGCCACCGACCCCGAGGTCGCAAGCGCCATCGCCGGTGAGCTCGACCGCGAGCGCACGAACCTGCGGCTGATCGCCTCCGAGAACTACGCGAGTCCCGCCGTCCTGGCGGCCGTCGGCTCCTCCATGAACAACAAGTACGCCGAGGGCTATCCCGGCCGCCGGTACTACGGCGGGTGTGAGTTCGTGGACATCACCGAGCAGCTGGCCATCGACCGGGCCAAGGCGCTCTTCGGCGCCGACCACGCGAACGTGCAGCCGCACGCCGGCGCTCAGGCAAACATGGCCGTGTTCGGGGCTTTCCTGGAGCCCAGGAGCGACGACACCGTGCTCGGCATGGTGCTCGCGCACGGTGGACACCTCACCCACGGGTCCCCGGTGAACGTCTCCGGGATGTGGTTCAACTTCGTCGGCTACGAGGTGGACCGCGAGACGGAACAGCTGGACATGGACCGGGTCCGCGATCTGGCCAAGGAGCATCGCCCGAAGATCATCCTCTCGGGGTATACGGCCTATCCCCGTTCGATCGACTTCACCGCGTTCCGTGAGATCGCGGACGAGGTCGGCGCGCTGCTGTGGGTGGACGCCTCGCACTTCATCGGGTTGGTCGCCGGCGGCGCCTACCCGAACCCTGTTCCCCACGCCGATGTGGTCACCTTCACCACGCACAAGGCACTTCGGGGCCCGCGCGGCGCGATGATCGTGTGCAAAGAGGAACACGCGAAGGCCATCGACAAGGCTGTGTTCCCGATGATGCAAGGTGGACCGCTGGAGCACTGCATCGCCGGCAAGGCCGTCGCCCTGAAGGAGGCGAGCATGCCTGAGTTCAAGGACTACGCCGCGCGAACGGTGAGGGATGCCCGCGCGTTGGCTGTCGCGCTCGGCGAGGAAGGCTTCAGGATCGTCTCCGGGGGCACCGACTCGCACCTCATGCTCGTGGACACACGCCCGGTCGGCATCAGCGGCAAGGACGCCGAACGCGTGTGCGACGAGGTTGGGATCGCGCTCAACAAGAACCAGATCCCCTACGACCCGAACCCGCCCTCGGCGCCCTCGGGCATCCGGATCGGCACCCCGGGAGTTTCGACCCTCGGTATGGACGAACCCGAGATGCGCGAGATCGCGTCCATCATCGGGACCGCGCTCAAGAACCCGGACGACACCGGCATCAAGCAGAAGGCCCGCGCCCAGGTCCGTGATCTGATGGAGCGCTTCCCCGTGTACGCCTAGCCACTCGGGAACGGGGGACCTCTAGCGTGATCGCCTACCTCGTCGTCTTCCTGGCGGCCGCCATCACCACGTTCTTGAGCACGCCTCTGGTGCGGCGGCTCGTGGTGCGCTGGGGCGCGGTCGACGAACCGTCCGACCGTAAGGTGCACCCCGTTGCGGCTCCGACCATGGGCGGCCTGGCCATGTTCGCCGGCTTCCTCGTCGCGATCGGCGTTTCCCGCGTCCTCCCGTTCTTCCGAGACATGGACCGCGCGAGCCCGGAGCCCCTGGCGGCGGTCGTGGCTTGCACGCTCATGGTGTGCCTGGGGGTCATCGACGACAAACGGGGGACGAGCGCGTTGGCCAAGCTCACCGCCCAGATCTTCATCGCGGGCGTCCTCATCCTGGTGGGGGTGCAGGTCGTCTACTTCTGGCTGCCGACCGCCGGGATCGTGAACGTGAGTTCTGATCTGGCGGTCCCGCTCACGATCGCGTGGGTGGTTGTGGTGTGCAACGCGGTGAACCTGGTGGACGGGCTGGACGGGCTGGCGGCCGGGATGATGGGCATCGCGGCCGTCGCCTTCTTCGCCTACATGGTTCGCACGCCGGGCATCTTCGGCCTCGCGTCCTCGGCGGGGTTGCTCTCCTCGATCACAGCCGGAGTTTGCGCGGGTTTCCTGCCTTGGAACTTCCATCCGGCCAAGATCTTCATGGGGGACGCCGGTTCCATGCTCCTCGGCATGCTCCTCGCTATCGCGACGATCTCAGGCGTGGCGCGAAACGAGCTGCCACCTTCAGGGGGGACCCTGGCGGTGATCGCGATCCCCGTCCTCACCCCGCTGCTCGTGCTGTTCGTGCCGTTCCTGGACGTTGTCCTGGCCATCGTTCGGCGGGTCCGTCGCGGGCAGGGCATCGGGCACGCCGACAAGGAGCACCTGCACCATCGGCTCCTGGATATCGGCCACTCGCACCGGCAGGCGGTTCTCCTCATGTACCTGTGGACCAGCCTCATCGCGGTGAGCGGGCTTGCCATCGGCTTCATCAACGGGCGCCTGGTCGTGGGGTTGGTCATGATGGCGTCGGTCGTGTTGTTCCTGGTCACGGCCTTGCCACGGCTGGCCGAGCGGCATAAAGATGGGTCCGTGCCCCCGCCGAACGGCGCCGGCGGCGCCGGCATGGCGGGGTAGACCAGATCTTGCCCAAGCCCGCCCCCTTGTCCGTTCCGTACAAGTAGTGAAAGATGAGTCTCCACTCTCGGGGGTTCTCCTCCAGGGAGAGCGGGTGATAATCGCTGCCGCCGTGTGGCATCATGCCGCCGCAGGCGAGCGAGGGGGTGACTGTGCCAGAAGTTGACGTGCGCCTTGACCGCGTCTCCAAGTTGTTCGGAGACACGGCTGCGGTGGACGACCTTTCCCTTGATATCCAAGAGGGCGAGTTCTTCTCCATGTTGGGTCCGTCGGGCTGTGGGAAGACCACGACCTTGCGGATGATCGGCGGGTTCGAGGAACCGACCTTCGGGACGGTCTTCCTGGGCGGCCGCGATGTGACCGACCTCCCGCCGTACAAGCGTGATGTCAACACGGTCTTCCAGTCCTATGCCCTGTTCCCGCACCTGGATGTCTACGAGAACGTGGCGTTCGGGCTGAGACGGAAGAAGGTCGCCAAGGACGAGGTGGACAAGCGCGTGCGCGCGGTCATGAAGCTCGTCGACCTCGTCGGGTTCGAACGGCGGAAGCCGCCGCAGATGTCGGGGGGCCAGCAGCAACGCGTCGCACTGGCCCGGGCTCTGGTGAACCAGCCGAAGGTTCTCCTACTGGACGAACCGCTCGGCGCGCTCGACCTCAAGCTCCGCAAGCAGATGCAGCTGGAGCTCAAGCGCATCCAGCAAGAGGTCGGGATCACGTTCATCTACGTGACCCACGACCAGGAAGAGGCCATGACCATGTCCGACCGCTTCGCCGTGATGCGTCACGGCAAGATCGAACAGATCGGAGGCCCCGAAGAGGTGTACGAGAGCCCCGCCACCGAGTTCGTGGCGGGCTTCCTGGGCGCCTCGAACATGCTGGATGGCGAGATCAAGGAATCGGGGAATGGCCTCACCTCGATCGTTCTGGCCACCGGCGGGCTCATGTACGCGACCAGCTCCCGTATCGCCGCAGGGATCGGACCCACGGTGAAGGTGGGGGTCCGGCCGGAGAAGATCCGCATCGTCGCAGACGACGGACTCGCACCGTCGGAGCGGAACTCGGTCACCGGGTTGCTTCGCATGTCCACCTACATCGGTGTGAACTACCAGTACAAGGTCGACGGTCCGGGTGGCGTCTCGCTGACCGTGTACGAGCAGAACCTGGGAACCGCGGAGACGCGTCCCCAGCCAGGGCAGAAGGTCCGGTTGGAGTGGCTGCCGGAGCACACGTTCGTGGTGGAGCCGTCGGCTTCTCCGCTATCGCAGGAGGAGGAAGAGGAATGACCGAGCGCAACGACGACCTGTTCAAGGACCCGTCCTTCATCAGGGGCATGACCCAGAAGCGCCTCTCGCGAAGGGACGTCTTCAAGTACGCAGGCATCGGCGCCGGGGCGCTGTCGATGTCATCGATCCTCGCGGCCTGCGGTGGCAGCGGCAGCTCCAGCGTGGTCAACCCCGGCGGCAGCGGAAGCACGAACCTGTTCTCGGGCAAGCCGAACGGCGTTGTGAACTTCGCGAACTGGCCCTACTACATCGACAAGGCGAAGGACGCGAGCGGTCAGCTCACGCACCCTTCGCTCGATCTGTTCACCAAGAGCACGGTGAGCGCGGACCTGCCGAAGGGCATCCAGGTCAACTATCGCGAAGTCATCCAGGCGAACTCGTCGTTCTTCGGGAAGATCCAGCCGTCGCTGGCGGCGGGGGAGCCCACAGGGTGGGACATCATCGTCATCACGAACGGTGAGACCCTTACCAAACTGACGCAGTCCAACTACCTGGTGCCGCTGCCGACGAACATGCGTCCCAACTTCGACGCGAACGCGAGCGACGCGGTGAAGGACCCGGCGTACGACCCCGGGAACAAGCTCACCATGGCCTGGCAGTCGGGCCTGACCGGCATCGGCTGGGACCCCAAGCAGGTCGCCGCCCTTCGCCCGGCCAAGCCCACCATCACCTCGATCGAGGACCTGTTCGACCCGGCGTTCGCCGGTAAGGTTGGGATGTTCGGTGACAACCAGGATCTGCCGAACTTCGTCCTGCTGGCGCTCGGGGTGAACCCGGAGACCAGCACGCCGGCGGACTGGCAGAAGGCTGCGGACAAGCTCACGGCCCAGCGCCCGAACGTCCGTGCCTACTACGAGCAGAACTACATCAACGCGCTCAACAACGGCGACGTGGCCATCACCATGGCGTGGTCCGGCGACATCTTCCAATCGAACCTCTCCGGTGCGGCCACCGGGCTCCAGTTCACCGTGCCCACGGAGGGCGCGATCATCTGGACCGACAACATGTGCATCCCGGTCGGCGTGCAGAACCCGGTCGACGCCATCATGATGATGGACTTCGTCTACAAGCCGGACGTCCAGGCGCTCATCGAGGAGTACAACGGGTACATCTGTCCGGTGCCGGCATCACAGGCGATCATCGCGAAGACCGACCCGCTCACCGCGAAGAGCCCGCTCGTCTTCCCGCTGGCGAGCGAGATGACGAAGTTCCACACGTACCGTGTCCTGGATGAGAGCGAGCAGCTGCAATGGAACGCGCTGTTCGAGCCCATCTACCAGGGTTGATGGTCGCAGCCGACACAGAAGAGGTGGAATGAGCGACACCGGCGTCCCCAATATCGACCAGATCCTCAAGGCCGGCTTCGATTTCGGGAACGCGGGGACGCCGGTTCGTCGCAAGCCGAACCGGCGGAAGGCGTCGGTGCCGTACTTCCTGGCCGGGCCGGCCGTGGTCTGGCTCGGGGTCTTCTTCCTGCTGCCCACCGTCTACATGTTCACGGTGTCGCTCAACACGGGGTTCCTCACGAGCATGCACTTCGCATGGAAGTGGAGTAACTACCCGGACATGCTCAGCGTCTACAGCCCTCAGCTGATCCGGGCGGTGGAGTACGCGCTCGCGGCGACGATCATCACGCTGCTGATCGGGTATCCCGTGGCGTATTGGATCTCCTTCTACGGGGGCAAGAGGAAGAACGTGTTCTTGCTCCTGCTCCTGGTTCCGTTCTTCGTCTCCTTCGTCCTGCGCACGTACCAATGGGCGTTCCTGTTGTCGGATCAGGGGATCGTTGTGAGCACGCTGCGCAGGCTGGGGTTGGTGGGCAACAGCTTCCACATCACGGGCACCGGGTACGCCGTCGTCTTCGGCATCGCCTACAACTACCTGCCGTTCACCGTTCTGCCGCTCTATGTGGCCCTTGAACGGATCGAACCCCGGCTCTTGGAAGCCGGCCGCGACCTCTACGCCGACCGCAAGACCACGTTCCTCAAGGTCGTGTGGCCGCTCGCCCTTCCGGGGGTGTTCGCGTCGTTCCTCCTGACCTTCGTTCCCGGC
>JANXVR010000040.1 GCA_025351565.1 Actinomycetes bacterium | reverse complement strand
TCCGGATGATCCGGACCGCGATCTCGCCTCGGTTCGCGATGAGGACCTTGGGTTTCGCCACTCGGCTCGCGATACTCTCCGTGCTCCACGAGGGAGGCAGATGGATACAGGAACGCTCGAACGAGCGCTGGCAGGTGCAGGTCTCCAGGCGGACGTTCGCTGGCAGGAGGTTACAGGCTCTACCAACCAGGTGGCGCTAGCGATGGCCGCCGACGGTGCCCCCGAGTGGTCGATCGCTGCGGCCGGGCATCAGACGGCCGGCCGCGGCCGCCTAGGCCGAACCTGGGAAGACGAACCCGGATCCGCGCTCATGTGCTCTCTGGTCCTGCGCCCGACCGCCCTTGATCCGCAGAACGGGGGGTGGATCCCGCTCATGGCGGGTGCCGCGCTGGCCCAAGCCTGCCGCTCTCTTACCGGAGCGGACATCCGATGCAAATGGCCGAACGACCTCCTGCTCGATGGGGCGAAGTTGGGCGGCGTCCTGGTGGAGTCGCAAGTGGTCGACGAACGCCTGACGGTGGCAGTGGTCGGGACGGGTCTGAACCTCGCGGCACCCGAAGGGGTGGAAGGAGCAGGTGGGCTCGGGACGGATGTCGACCCCGAGGCCCTCCTGATCGCCTATCTCCGCGAGCTGGTGGGCCTCTATCACCCGGCCGGCGCGGGATTCGGGTCAGCGGTGTCGGAGCGATGGCACGCCCTGTCGGCGACGATCGGCCGGGACGTCCGGGCGAAGACGCTGGGTGGCCGCGAGATCCGGGGGACGGCGACGGGCCTCGATCCACACGGCGGGCTCGTCCTGGAGACCGACATCGGACCGGTATCGGTGTCCTTCGGCGAGGTCGAGCACCTCGGCTAAGGGTGCCGAGGGGCGTTCGCCGAGGCTGCGGTCCTCGCCCATATTCCCGTTGGGCCCGGCGCGAGCGATCAGTCTTGCTCGGGGCTGGCCAGTGCGCGGAGGGCATTGATCGATGGAGCGAAGTAGTAGGCCCCGCTTGCCGGCGTGGAGAAATCGGTGAGTCGGTCGCGAACGCCGTCGAGCCCGAACATGCGAGCCAGCATCCGCTGGAACCTCGAGGGGTCAGCGCTGAACGCGACGAAGTAGAGGCCGCTCTCCTGGATCGTTCCGTACGGAACGCTGCGGCGGAAGATCTCGAGCTCCTCTCCCTCTACATCAAGCTCTACGCGAGCGATGTGCGCATCCGGGGGCTTCTCGCCATGGGATAGTTCGACGCTGTCCAGCTTCGTCCGCCCGAATACCCGCTCCTGCTCGTGGATGGAGAGCCGGTGGAACGCGTCGAGGTCGTGGACCCACCGCATCGCCAGGACATGGCTCCCCGCTTCACCGGGTGTGCCGAGCGGCACCAGCGCGACATCAGCGGCGCGTCGAACCGGCGGATTCGCAGTGCCGTCGATGAACCCGGTCTCGTCGCGGCCGTCGTGGTAGAGGAAGCCGGGCTGTTCGTTGGCCAGCACCGCGACTTCCGAGACCGCCCCTACCGCCGCGCGCGCGTGGTCCCAGGTGATGTCGGGCGTGCTCCCGCTGATCCATATCCACGCATCATGTTGGGTCGCCGGAGCCCGGTGACCGTCCGGTCCCTGGACCCCAGGGAACGGAGCGAGCGATGCCGGCGCCATCGAAGGGGCGGCCTCGCGCCAGGCGTCGGCTCCGAACGCGAGCACGAGGTTCACGCCGCCGGCGGAAACGTCCGGTGCCTGGAGCCGGAGGAACGAGGCCAGCGCCACCGTAGCCGTTACGCCAGGTCGTAGATCGAACTCCAGGAAATAGTGGGCCCTGGTCCCCTGCGCGAAGATCCCGGATTGGGGCAGCGTGAACTCCATGAGGAGACGGAGCCTATCGACTCCGGCACATCTCTATCAACGTGAGCGCCGACTCGTCTCGAGTGTCCGTTCATCACCCGGATGGATGAACGGAACGGTCGGAGCGGTGATCGGCCTCGGCGTTGCTTCATTGCCCGCCCGGCCCGCCGTGGCTGGTCGCTAACCTACGGTGTCAACGGCACCCCCAACGGGATCTGAAGGCAGGCCTCCACCTTGGGAGGGCATCCGGAGGGGGAGCAGCGACCAGCGACGATAGATCTGAAGGGCCACTGAGCA
>JANXVR010000043.1 GCA_025351565.1 Actinomycetes bacterium | reverse complement strand
GTCGGCCAGGCGCTGCGCGTCGCGCCATTTGCGGATCGGTTCATCGGTCCCCATCCAGACCTGGAAGACCGTGCCGAGCCCGACCACGTGGCCGGTGACACCCTTGGACGCGAGCAGTGAGGTCAGGCCGTCCATCAAGCGCGTGCCGATCGCCCGCGCAGCGACGTAGCGCTCGGGCGTGAGCAGATCCATCGTTGCGGAGATCGCCGCCGTCTGGATGACGTTCGAGTTGTAGGTGCCGGAGTGGGAGTAGCGGCCGTCGCCGATCGCCTCCATGACCTCGCGCGTGCCGCCGATCGCGGCCACGGGGAAGCCGCCGCCCAGGCCCTTGGCCATGGTAGTGATGTCGGGCATGACGCCGAAGAACTCCTGCCCCCCGCCGCGGGCGAACCGGAACCCGGTGATGACCTCGTCGAAGATGAGGAGTGCGCCGTGCTCGGAGGTCTTGGCGCGGAGCAGCTCCAGCCAGCCGGGCTCGGGGAGGATACAGCCCGTGTTGAGGACGGCCGGTTCGGTGATGACGGCGGCGACCTGATCGCCGATCTGATCCATCACGGCGGTGAAGGACTCCGGATCGTTCCACGTTAGGACCACGAGTGAGTCGGCGACCTCGGGTAACAACCCCTTCCCCGCGGGAACCGTGATCGGTCGCTCGGGCGGGCCGGCCACCGCTGGGTCCGGGTGGTTGGACCAGTAGACCGTGTCCAGCCAGCCGTGATAGTGACCTTCGAAGCGGACCAGCAGGCGGCGTCCCGTCACCGCGCGCGCCAGCCGGACGGCCGTTCCCACCGCCTCGGAACCGGAGTTCGCGAAGCGGACCATGTCAACGCTCGGAACGGCGTCGACCACCTTGCGCGCCGCTTCGGCTTCTAGCTCGTACGGAAGGGCGAACACCGTGCCGTAGGTTTGGATGGCCTCGACCACGGCTGCGGTCACCTCGGGTGGACGGTGACCGAGCAGCAACGGGCCCAAGCCCATGAGGTAGTCCACGTACTCGTCGCCGTCCACGTCGGTGATGTGCGAGCCGGTCCCGTGCGCGATGAACGGTGGGTAGGGGTCCCATCCCGCGCGAACGCTCCGCGCGCTGGAACCGACGCCACCGGGCAGGACCTTCATAGCCTCGGCGAGCAAAGCTGCGGATCTTCCCTCAGTCAAGGCTTCCCCTCTCCGACCAGCACGCATGCGGCGCGATGATCTGCTCCGGCATCCACCAACGCCGGGTCGATGGTCTTGCATCGATCCTCCGCCACCGGACACCGCGGGTGGAACCGGCACCCGGGCGGGATGTTCATCGGGTTCGGCGTCTCCCCCACCAGGATCTGCGGCGTGACCTGTTCGCGCGGATCTCGTCGCGGCACCACGGACAACAGCGCACGAGTGTACGGATGTTGCGGGTTCCGGACGACCTCGCGCGCCGGCCCTTCTTCCACGATCCGCCCCAAGTACATGACGATGATGCGGTCGGCGAAGTGTGCAGCCGTCGAGAGGTCGTGCGTGATCATCAGGATCCCCATGTCACCGCGTGAGCGGAGTCCATCAAGGAGCGTGAGCACGCCGGCGCGAACGGACACGTCGAGCATCGAGACCGGTTCGTCGGCGACCAGGAGGTTGGGTTCAAGGACCAGACTCGCGGCGATCGCCACCCGCTGACGTTGTCCGCCGGAGAGTTCGTGTGGGTATCGGTCCAGGTAGAGTTCCGGCGGGGTGAGGCCGGCGCGGCGCATGGCGTCGATGAGCTTCGCTTCACGATCTCCCTTCGAACCTGCGAGGCCGTGGACGACCAGTGGCTCGATCACGGCGTCGCGCACGCGGAACCGCGGGTCGAGCGATTCGTAGGGGTCCTGGTAGATCATCTGCATCCGGCGTCGGAGCGGCCGCATCTCCCCGGCGCTCAACGTCGTGACGTCCGTCCCTTCGAACACGACCGAGCCGGATGTCGCATCCACCTGACGCATGATGGTTTGCGCGGTGGTCGTCTTCCCGCACCCGGATTCCCCGACCAGCGCGACCATCTCTCCCTTCGCGACCGTCAACGAGACGCCGTCCACGGCGTGCACGGCCTGCTGCGGCCGACGGAGGATCGCCCCCGTCAACCCCCGACGAAGCGGGAACGTCGTCACTAGGTCATGGACCTCCAGCAGTGCCGGCTCGTTCACACCGCTACCTCGTCGTTGCGATGGCACGCGGCGAGGTGGGACGCGCCCACGGGGACCAGCGCCGGGTCCTGGGTGGCGCACACATCCATCGCGACGTCGCACCGGTCGCGGAACGCGCAGCCGATGATGTCGTGGTCAAGACGCGGGGGCGCGCCGGGGATCGAGACGACTTCCTCGTCACCGAAAAGGTCGGGCGTCGCGGCGAACAGGAGTCGCGTGTAGGGGTGGCGTGGTTCGTGGAAGAGAGCGTCGATGGGACCGGCCTCGGCGATCCGTCCCGCG
Source organism: Actinomycetes bacterium (assembly GCA_025351565.1). Lineage (GTDB taxonomy): Bacteria > Actinomycetota > UBA4738 > UBA4738 > HRBIN12 > JANXVR01. The sequence goes on along the minus strand of JANXVR010000043.1, from coordinate 3 downwards.
TAC
>JANXVR010000267.1 GCA_025351565.1 Actinomycetes bacterium | reverse complement strand
CCTGGGCTGGCTGGACGCCATCCGCGCCGCGATGCCGGAGGTGGCGGTGTCCACGGACATCATCGTCGGGTTCCCCGGGGAGACCGAGTCGGACTTCTCCGACACCCTGGAGGTGGTCCGAACAGCCAGGTTCGACAGCGCCTTCATGTTCCAGTACTCGCCGCGGCCGGGAACGAGGGCGGCGAACTTCGAAGCCAAGGTTCCCAAGGCGGTCGTGCAGGAACGGTTCGACCGTCTCCTCTCACTGCAGACGCGGATGTCGGAAGAGGCGTCCCGGGCGCAACTGGGCTCGGTGGTGGAGGTCCTGGTCGAAGGCGGGGATCGCAAGGGGAACTCGACGCAGTCACGGACGCGGACCAACCGGATCGTGCATCTCCCGGAGCCCCTCGCGCCTGGGACGTTCGCGTGGGCGGAGGTCGTGGAGAGCGCCGCCCATCATCTCCGCGGCCGCGTGGTCCCCGCGCCTGACGCGGTCTCGGTCTAGGCTCCCCCGATGTCTGCCGAGGCTGCCCCGGCGCTCGCCCTGGTGGGTCCCACGGCGTGTGCGAAGACCGAGGTTGGCATCAACCTTGCCAAGATCCTTGGCGCGGAGATCGTCTCGGTGGACTCCATGCTCATCTATCGGGGGATGGACATCGGGACGGCCAAGCCAACGGCCGTTCAGCAGGCCAGGGTGCGCCATCACCTGCTGGACCTGGCCGAGCCGAGCGAGCCGTTCAGCGTCGCCCGGTACCAGGAGTGCTCGCGCGCGGTCTTCCCCGATCTGGCGAACCGAAACGCGACGCCTTTGCTAGTTGGCGGCTCCGGCCTCTACTTCCGCGCCTGCCTTGACGATCTGGAGTTCCCTCCCACCGATCCCACCACGCGCGCCGGTCTGGAGCGGGAGGCCGAAGCTCTGGGCGCGGAACGCCTCTATGCACGGCTGGGCGGCCTGGATCCGGCCGCTGCGGCGAAGATCGAACCGGGGAACGTGCGCCGAACCATCAGGGCGCTGGAAGTTGCCGGCATCACGGGCCGGGTCTTCAGCTCGTTCGCGCAGGCGTGGGAGCGGTATCCGTCCGGGCGGGTCACGGTGGCCGGTATCGATCCGGATCGGGCCGCCCTGAACGACCGGATCACGCGACGCGTCGACGCGATGGTTCGCGCCGGCTGGCTCGAGGAGGTCGCACGTCTGCTCGACGCCGGGTTCGGGGGCTGGCTCACTGCGACGCAAGCCATCGGCTACGCTGAACTCTCCCGCCATCTGGAGGGTGAGTTGCCGCTAGAGGAGGCCCTGGCCCTGACCGCCAAACGGACCAAACAACTGGCGCGCCGCCAACTCGCGTGGTTCCGCCGGGATCCGCGCGTTCGGTGGTTCCCGGTGGGTGCGGGTGGCGCCCTGGACGCTGCAGATCCGATCCTGCGCCACCTGGAGTCCGGCCTTTGAGCATCACGTTCTCGAAGTTCGAGGCCACGGGTAACGATTTCATCCTCATCCTGGACCTCGAGGACGAGCTGGACCTGGCCGGGGCGCCCGCGCGGGCGCTCTGCGACCGGTGGGTCGGCGTCGGCGGGGACGGCGTAATCCGCGTGACGCGAGGCAGCGGCGGGGCACCCTACGGGATGCGGCTCACCAATGCCGACGGAACACCGGCTCAGATGTCGGGCAACGGGATGCGCTGCACCGTGGCGTTCCTGGCGGCCCGGGGACTAGTGCGCGAGCCCGAGACCGACGTCTGGACCCCTTCCGGTATCAAGCATGTGAGCGCGATGTTCGAGAACGGCGCCGTGACGCAGGCGACGGTGTCGATGGGGGAGCCCGCGTTCGCCCGGGCCGCCATCCCGATGCGCGGCCCGGCGTGGGAGTCCTTCCTGGACCAGCCGTTCGATATCGCAGGAATATCGGTGAAGGCCAGCGCGGTGAGTATGGGGAACCCGCATCTAGTGCTGTTCCTGGACGAAGATCCGGAGCGGTACCACGTGGCCCACACGGGTCCCGCGCTCGAGCACCACGAGCTGTTCCCGGAGGGGACGAACGTCGAGTTCGCGCGCGTGCGCGAGGGCGGTGCCGACATCGACGTACGAGTGTGGGAACGCGGGGTGGGCGAGACGCTGGCCTGCGGCACCGGAGCGTGCGCTGTGGCCGTCGCGGCGAACGAATCCGGACGTTCGCCGTCCAAGGTGATCGTGCACTACCCGGGTGGCGATCTCGGCGTGTCGCGCGAGCCGGACGGGGGGGTGCTCCTGAGCGGGGCGGTCTCTCACGTCTTCGAGGGGACCGTGGATCTCTCCATGCTCGGCGCATGAGCGCCGACTCGGGAGCCTTCGACGCGCTGGGCCGGCTCCTGCAGGAGTTGGTCGACATCCCGAGCGTGTCGCTGAACGAAGAGGCGATCTTGGCCCGGCTCACCGCCGAGATGCCGAAGCGCTTCGAACTGGTCGACGGGGCGGACGGAGTCAGATGCTTCCTTCCCCGAGAACGCCGGCCCGAGGCGCCGCTCGTGGTTCTGGCGGGTCACGCTGACACGGTACCGGTGGCCGGAGCCGCATCGCCCTCCAGGCGGGACGAGGGGGCCATCGTGGGCCGGGGCGCCGCCGATATGAAGGCGGGGCTCGCCGTCATGCTCGCGCTGGCGCAAGGAACGGACCCGCATGCCTCGGATCTGGACGTCGGCTACCTCTTCTTCGGGCGCGAGGAACTCCCGATCACCCAGAGCGCGCTCCTGCCGTTGCTCGAACGATGCCCCCGGTTGCTGGAGGCTTCCCTGGCCATCCTCCTCGAACCCACCGCGAACGCCATGGAAGTCGGGTGCCTCGGCAACCTCAACGTCACGGTCACCGTTCGCGGAAAGGCAGCGCATTCCGCCCGCCCGTGGCTCGGCAGCAACGCGGTTCACACCGCGCTTGGCGTGCTTGCCCGGGTCAGCAACTTGCCGGTGCACGACGTCGAGATCGAAGGCCTGACGTTCCGGGAGACGGTGAACATGACGACGATCGAGGCAGGCGAGGCGGCCAACGTGATCCCGGACCGCGTGCGCGCCACGGTGAACGTCCGGTACGCGCCCGGGCGCACCCCGGCGTCCGCGGAGGCATGGCTGCGCGGGATCCTCGCGCACCCGGATGTCGAGATGCAGGTGCAGGGGAACGCACCTCCAGGGCCGGTCGTTCTGACCAACCCGTTGGTCCGGCGTCTGCGCGGCGCCGGGGAGCTCTCGGTTGGCCCCAAGCAGGCGTGGACGCCCGTGGCCGAGTTCGCCACCGTTGGGATCGATGCGATCAACCTGGGGCCGGGTGACCCGCTGTACGCTCACGCTGACGACGAACGGGTCGAGATCTCGGCCCTCGTGGAGTGCTACGACATCATCCGGGCGTTCCTGGAACACCCGGTAGAGGGGTAGAGCGTGCAGCTATCGCCAGGGATGCGGGCCGTGGAGGCCTACCCGTTCGAGGCGCTCGACCGTGCCAGGGCCGAGGCCGCGGCGCAGGGGCGCGAGCTGATCGACTTCGGCGTGGGGGATCCCCGAGAGGTGACGGCTCCGTTCATCCGGGACGCTCTGGTGAGCAGCGTCGCGCCGGTGAGCTCCTATCCGCGAGCGGCGGGTCTGCCCGAACTGCGGGAGGCCGTCGCGGGATGGGTCGGACGGCGGTACGACGTGACGCTCGATCCCGATACGCACATCCTGCCGATCCTTGGGTCGAAGGAACTCGTCTTCTCCCTCGCCTCGTGCGTGTTCGATCCCGCCGCGGGCAAGGATCTTGCCCTGGTGACCACACCGGGGTATCCGATCCCGGCGCGTGGAGCCCGGTTCGCGGGCGGCGACGTCGTTTCCCTCCCCTTGACCCAGGGGAACGGGTTCCTGGCCGACCTCGACGCCGTGCCGCCCGAGACCTGGAGCCGCGCCGCGATCCTCTGGCTCAACTACCCGAACAACCCGACGGGCGCCGTGGCGCCGCTCGCCTACTACCGCGAGGCGGCCGACATCTGCCGGGCGAACGGCGTCCTCCTGGCCTCGGACGAGGCCTACAGCGAGCTCTACTTCGAAGGGGGTCCTCCGGCGGGCGCACTACAGATCGGCGACCTCCGTGACCTGCTGGTGATCAACACGCTCAGTAAGCGCTCGTCCATGACGGGGTACCGGAGCGGCTTCGCGGCGGGAGACCCCGACCTCATCGCCGCACTGAAGCGCCTGCGCCCGAGCGTCGGGGTCACGCCCCAAGAGTTCGTCCAGCGGGCGTCCGTGGCTGCCTGGGGCGACGAGGATCACGTGCGGGACAACCGAGCCCGCTACGCTGCGAAGCGAACCCTGTTCCTGGAGCTGTTCGCCCGGCACGGGGTTGCGGTGCGAGCGAGCGTGGCCACCTTCTACGTCTGGATCGAGGTGCCGGGGGGCAGAACCTCACAGGCCTGGACGGATGAACTCATGGATCGGTGCGACGTCATCATGGCGCCGGGGTCGTTCTTCGGATCGGAAGGGGAGGGGTTCGTACGGATGGCGATGGTGCCGGATCAGGCCGACTGCGAACGCGCCGCCGCGCGCCTCGAGCCCTATCTCGGGGAGATCGCATGACGCACGAACAGCTCGCCGGGCGCGTCGAGGCGTCGTTCGCGCCCGGCGCAACCATCGACGAGGCCGCCGTCGAGGAGACGATCGCGCTCCTGGACCAAGGGAAGGTCCGCGTTGCCGAACCTGATCCTGACTCGGACACCGGCTGGCGCACGAATGCCTGGGCCAAGATGGCGGTCCTCCTCTTCTTCCAGATCCGAGGGATGGAGACTACGTCGGTCGGGCCATTCGAATATCACGACAAGCTGCCGTTGAAGACGGGCTACCAGGAGGCGGGCGTCCGCGTGGTGCCGCCGGCCACCGCGAGGTTCGGCGCCTACCTCTCACCCGGCGTGATCCTCATGCCGAGCTACGTGAACATCGGCGCCTGGGTGGGACCGGGGTCCATGGTGGACACGTGGGTCACGGTGGGTTCGTGCGCGCAGATCGGCGCCGACGTGCATCTGGCTGGGGGCGTTGGCATCGGCGGGGTCCTTGAACCGCCCCAGGCGGCGCCCGTCATCGTCGAGGACGGGGCGTTCATCGGATCGCGCTGCATCGTGACGGAGGGCGTGCGTGTTGGGCGTGAAGCCGTGCTGGGCGCCGGCGTCGTCCTGACGGGCAGTACACCGATCATCGACGTGACGGGCCCCGAGCCGGTCGAGCACCGCGGCGTCGTGCCCGAACGGGCGATCGTCATCCCAGGTTCGCGCGCGCGCGAGTTCCCGGCGGGCGCCTACGGCCTTCCGTGCGGCCTGGTTATCGGGTATCGAACAGAGGCAACCGACGACAAGGTGCGTCTCAACGACGTGCTCCGTTCCTTCGGCTCCTCTCTGGCCTGATGGCGGACCGGCGACGCCCGCCCAGCGAACGGACCGCCGGGCGCGGCGAGCACGAGCTCCCCGGCGTCCTGGAATCGCCGCTCTCGGCCACCTGGAAACCGAGGGTCCGCGAACGCGCCGTGCTGGTGGGCGTCGGGCCCGGCATGGCCGAAGGGGACCTCGACGAACTGGCGGCACTCGCGGACTCGGCGGGTGCGGAGCCGGTTGCACGATTGGTCCAGAGCCGCCCGGAGCCCGACCCGGCCTCCTTCGTGGGCCGAGGAAAGCTCAACGAGCTCCAGGACGTCGTTCGCGCGCATCGCGCGACGGCGATCATCCTGGACCGGGAGCTCAATCCGGGGCAGCTCCGATCGCTGGAGGAGCGGCTCGGGGTGAAGGTCATCGACAGGACGGCCCTGATCCTGGACATCTTCGCGCTGCATGCGCGTTCACGCGAAGGCAAAGCGCAGGTCGAACTGGCCCAGCTCAACTACCTGGTTCCGCGGCTGCGCGGTTGGGGAGAGGCCATGAGCCGCCTGGGGGCCGGGATCGGAACCAGGGGGCCCGGAGAGACGAAGCTGGAGGTCGACCGCCAGCACATCCGCCGCAGGATCACCAAGCTTCGCAAGGACATCAAGGATCTCGAACGCACCCGCGACGTCAAGCGAGCCTCCCGGCGGCGGTCCCAGATCCCGCAGATCACGATCGCCGGCTACACGAACGCGGGCAAGTCGACGATGCTCAACCGGCTCACGGGAGCGGACGTTCTGGTGGCCGACCAGCTCTTCGCGACGCTGGATCCCACAACGCGCCGTCTGGTGCTGCCGGCCGGGCGCAAGGTCACGGCGAGCGACACGGTCGGGTTCGTGAGCAAGCTGCCCCACGATCTGGTCGAAGCCTTCCGTTCGACGCTGGAAGAGGTGAATGAGGCCGACGTCATCGTGCACGTGGCCGACGCGGCCTCGGCCGACCTGGACGACCAGATCGCGGCGGTGCGCGCGGTGCTGGGGGAGATCGGCGCCGCCGATATCCCCGAGGTCCTCGCCCTGAACAAGATCGACCGGCTCGAAGGCTCCGAGCGGGCCCGGCTGGCCCGACGGTTCCCAGGTGCGATCCCCGTCTCGGCGATCACCGGAGAGGGTGCCGAGGGAGTGCTCGAGGCCATCGAGGCGGCGCTCCCGCGCCCGCCCGTAGATGTCACGCTGCTCGTCCCCTTCGGTCGCGAGGATGTCACCGCCCGGCTGTACCGTGAGGCGGAGGTCCTGTCCACGGAGCTTGAGACCGACGGCACCCGCGTTCACGCGCGGATGGACCATCGAGAGCTCGCGCGCGTTCGTCCGTTCCTGCGAACGGACTAGCCGGGCGGCGCTCCGATGCGCCAGAGGCTCTCTGGACCTGGCCTGCAACCGAACCTGAATCCATCACGCACTGGAGTGCCTCGGCTACTCCCCGAGTGATCGGTTGCGGCAGCCTAGCCTGTCAGAGCTTCCTGAGCACCGCCACGACCTTCCCCAGGATGCGTCCGTCGGTCATCTCGAACGGGGAGAGAGCCGGGTTCTCGGGGATGAGCATCACGCGGGGACCGTCGTGGCCCAAGCGTTTCACGGTGGCCTCTTCCTCGCCGGGACCGGGGAGCAGTGCGGCGACGATGTCGCCGTCGTCGGCAGCATCCTGCTGGCGGACGACCACCATGTCCCCGTCGAAGATACCCGCACCGATCATGGAGTCCCCCGCAACCGTGAGCGCGAAGTGGTCGCGGTCATCGGCGAAGCCATCCGGGACGGCCACGTACTCTTCGATCTGCTCGTCCGCGAGCAACGGGGCTCCGGCGGCGATCCTCCCCACGAGGGGCACCACCACACTGCGGGGCCGGTGATCGTCGGCGGCCAGGACCATCGCACGGGGCTTGGTGGCGTCCTTGCGAAGCAGGCCTAGTCTCTCGAGGTTGGCCAGCTGCGCGTGGACACTGGAGGAGGACGTGAGCCCCACGGCCTCGCCGATCTCCCGCACGGTGGGTGGGTACCCGCGGTCGCGGACGGCGTCCGCGATGACGTCGAGGATCCGCTGCTGTCGCGTAGTGATGTCAGACATGGTCTCTACCCTCCTGGTCAGGCTTCGAACGCTAGCACGCGTCCCAGGAGGAGGCAAACATATGTTCGACCAAACGCTTGACCTCGAACACCCGTTCGGTCACCATCGTCAAATGCCTCGAACGTCTGTTCGCCGACGCCGCATCACCGCCCTCCTTGGAGCCAGCTTGCTGCTCGGCGTCTTGACGGGCCCTGTGGCGCACGCCTTCTCGGGTACGGGCCGCACGGCGGTCCGCCACTACGTCGTGAGGCCGGGGGACACCTTGTGGAGCATCGCTCACGCGGCCCGGCCGGCCGCCGATCCCAGGATCGTGATCGACCAGATACAGCGAACGAACGCCCTGTCCGGCTCGTCGATCGTTCCGGGACAGCCGCTCGCCGTTCCGGTCGCCTGACCGACGGGGACGGCAACCAGATGTCGGCCCTACCGTGTGCGCCGCCACAAGATATTGTGGGTAGCCATGCGATGTCCCTGGTGCAACGCCGACGACGACCGGGTCGTGGATTCCCGCCCCGCCGACGGTGGCCTCGCCATCCGCAGGAGGCGGGAGTGCGCCGGATGTGCCCGCCGTTACACCACGTTCGAGCGGGTGGAGGACGTCGGGCTGGTGGTGGTCAAGCGAGATGGCTCCAAGGACGTCTTCGACCGCGACAAGGTCATCGGCAGCGTGATGAAGGCCATCAAGAATCGGCCCGTTACCGTGGACCAGGTTCACGCCGTGGTGGACCGGGTCGAGGAGCGCGTGCGCCGCAAGGGACCCGAGGTCTCCTCTCAGCAGATCGGGGTCGAGGTCCTTGCCGGGCTGGCCAAGCTCGACCAGGTCGCCTACATGCGGTTCGCGAGCGTGTACAAGGACTTCCAGGAGATCACCGATTTCGAACGCGAACTCGGGGTCCTGCAGAAGAAGGCTCCCGCCAAGCGGCGACCCAGCTGACCATCGCGCCTCTGCCCGGCACGAGGTAGTTCCAACGGGTCATTTGCTTCACACGTCTTCCCAGGTGAGATACTACATCTAGTGGTTGACAAACTTTCATGCCACGACATCTTGACGTCGAGGCCCTCGGGCGACACAATCCCGAAGCTTCGAATGACACGGTTGTAAGTCTTCCACAGACTATCCACAGCTCATCCACAACAGCACGGAACGAGAGGGGGCGCAGTACATGGCGAACAAGGCGGACGTGGAGGTCATCCGAGACGGATTGACCTTCAAGCGGTACTTCACGAGCGAGGGCCGGCACCCGTTCGACGACGTCGAATGGGAGACCCGCGACGCGGTCATCCCGAACTTCAAGGAGGGTGGCAACGCCTTCGAGCAGCGGGACGTGGAGTTCCCGAAGAGTTGGTCCCAGAACGCGACGAACATCGTCGCGCAGAAGTACTTCCGCGGCACCCTTGGAACGCCGCAGCGCGAAACCTCGGTTCGGCAGCTCGCCGGCCGTGTGGTCGACACGATCCGCAGCTGGGGGGACAGGAACGGCTACTTCGCCACACCCGATGACGCCCAGGTCTTCGCCGACGAGCTCACCCACTTGATCGTCACGCAGAAGGCGGCGTTCAACTCGCCGGTGTGGTTCAACGTGGGGGTGCCCGACACGCCCCAGCAGTGCTCCGCGTGCTTCATCCTCGCCGTCGATGACCACATGAGCTCGATCCTCAATTGGTACGTCGAGGAAGGGACCATCTTCAAGGGCGGCTCGGGTTCGGGCATCAACCTGTCGAAGATCCGCTCGTCGAAGGAGACCCTCGCCGGTGGCGGGACGGCCTCCGGGCCGGTCAGCTTCATGCGAGGCGCCGACGCATCCGCCGGCACCATCAAGTCCGGCGGCAAGACCCGCCGCGCCGCCAAGATGGTCATCCTGAACGTCGATCACCCCGACGTCGAGGACTTCATCTGGTGCAAGTCCAACGAGGAAGCGAAGGCTCGCGCTCTGCGCGACGCCGGGTTCGACATGGATCTGGACGGCAAGGACAGCGCCTCCATCCAGTATCAGAACGCGAACAACTCCGTTCGGGTCACGGACGCGTTCATGCAGGCCCACGAACAGGACCAGGATTGGAAGCTCAAGGCGATCACCACCGGCGAGACCGTTCACACCATCCGGGCTCGCAACCTCATGCGCCAGATCGCGGAGGCCGCCTGGCAGTGTGCCGACCCCGGCATGCAGTACGACACCACCATCAACGAGTGGCACACCTGCCCCGCCAGCGGCCGTATCAACGGCTCGAACCCGTGCTCGGAGTACATGCACCTGGACAACAGCGCCTGCAACCTGGCCTCGTTGAACCTGATGAAGTTCCTGGACCAGGATGGCAACTTCGACGTGGCCAGCTTCAAGCACGCCGTGCAGGTCATGTTCACCGCGCAAGAGATCCTGGTGGGCGAGTCCAGCTACCCGACCGCGAAGATCGGTGAGAACGCGCGGGCGTACCGCCAGCTGGGTCTGGGCTACGCGAACCTCGGTGCGCTCCTCATGGCCCGCGGCCTGGCCTACGACTCCGACGGCGGCCGCGCGTGGGCCGGCGCCATCACCGCCCTCATGACGGGCCACGCCTACCGGACCAGCGCGAAGATCGCCGACGCCATGGGTGCATTCGACGGCTATCGGCCGAACGCCGACGCCATGCTCCGCGTGATCCGCAAGCACCGAGCGGCGGCGGACAGCATCGACGGCGACCTCGTGCCCGAAGGCCTGCTCTCCGCCGCCAAGCACTCGTGGGACGAAGCGATCAGCCTGGGGGAGAAGCATGGTTACCGCAACGCCCAGGCCAGCGTGCTGGCGCCCACCGGAACCATCGGCCTGATGATGGACTGCGACACCACCGGTATCGAGCCGGATCTCGCGCTCACCAAGGCGAAGAAGCTCGTCGGCGGGGGCACGATGTACATCGTCAACCAGACGATTCCGCGTGCGTTGC
>JANXVR010000248.1 GCA_025351565.1 Actinomycetes bacterium | reverse complement strand
CTCCGGGACAAGCTCGGCTCCCGGCCCGCGGCGGTGGTCCTGGGCAACGGCGAGGGCGGCAAGGCCCAGCTCGTAGCCGCGTGCACCGCAGGGGCTTTGGAGCGCGGCGTCACCGCGCCAGCGCTGCTCCGAGACGCGGCGGCACAGGTCGGAGGCGGGGCAGGAGGCAAGGACATCTTGGCCAACGCCGGTGGCAAGCGCCCCGAGCAGGTCGGTGCTGCGCTCGCCGGCATCCCGGCGCGTCTGACGCAGCTCTTGCGCGGCGGTGGCTGAGCCGGGCAGGGTCCTGGGGCTCGATCCGGGCGACGCGCGGATCGGCGTTGCCATCAGCGATCCCGCCCGCCTCGTCGCGGTCCCGTTCGGGACGGTGCACGTGGGACAGCCCCCCGGCGAACTGAAGGCGGTGGCCGCCCTCGTGGCCGAGAACCAGGTCACCGCGCTGGTGATCGGCCTGCCCCTGGAGCTGTCGGGCAAGGAAGGTCCCCGGGCGGCGCACGCACGTGCGTTCGCGGGAGCCATCCAGGGCTTCGTCGGGGTGCCGATCGAATTCCAGGATGAACGCCTGAGTACGGTCGAAGCCGAGCGGATGCTGCGCGGCGCCGGTGTCGTGGGCAAGCAACGCCGCGGGGTCGTCGATCAGACCGCGGCGACGCTCATCCTCCAGGCCTGGCTCGACCGTCACGCCGGTGGCTAACGCCGCCCGCCGTCACGTCCCGGCATGGCCCGCTATCCTCGGTGCTCGATGGCAGACGCCCAGGTTCCCGAGCCCTCGATGCCTCGGCGCGGTCGCGACGAGCCGCGCCACCGGAGCGCCCTGGTTCTGCTCCTCGCGTTCTTCCTACTGGTCACCGTCGTGGTCGTAGGGGGCTTCCGCTACTACGCGCACTGCAAGTCACCGGACGGTCCCAAGACCCGCGTCACCGTCGTCATCCCGCCCGGCGCCTCGGGTTCGCAGGCGGTGGACCTCCTGCACGCCAAAGGCGTGACCGGCTGCGGGGGATTCGTCGGCCGGATGCTGCTGGACGGGACGGGCAAGGCCAGCGCGATCCGCGCCGGGTCCTTCGACCTAACGACCAACATGACCATGGCCCAGGCCGTGACGGTGCTGAGTACGCCGCCTGCGCCCACCCCGACGGCCGATCTCACGATCATCCCGGGTTGGCGGGCAACGCGGATCGCCCTGGCGGTCCAGCAGGACCTGGGCATCCCGCAGCAGACGTTCATGGCCGCGGTGACGAGCGGGAAGTTCTCGCTCCCTCCGTACCTGCCCGCCGGCAAGGGCATGGAGGGGTTCCTCTGGCCACAGACCTACCGGTTCGCCCGCAAGGGGCTGACCTCCGCGGTCGTGATCCAACGGCTGCTCGAACAGTTCAAGACCGAGACCGCGTCCTATCCATGGAGCCACACGAACCAACTGGGCATCACCCCGTATCAGGCGGTCATCGTCGCCTCGATGATCGAGAAAGAGGTGCTGAACCCGGCCGATCGGAAGCTAGTTGCCGCCGTCATCTACAACCGCCTCAAGGCGAACATGACCCTGGGCTTCGACACCACCGTGGCCTACATCGACCCTAACCCGTCGAATGGGCTGACCTCCAGCGACTTCGCGATCAACAGCCCCTACAACACCCGGCTCAACCCCGGGCTGCCGCCCGGTCCGATCGCCAGCCCCAGCAAGGAGTCGCTGATCGCCGCCCTCAGCCCCGCCGCGTCCTCGTACAAGTACTTCCTCCAGTGTCCGGGGGAGGCGCGCCTGCGGTTCAGCACAGACTACGCCTCGTTCCTTCAAGACAAGGCCTGTCTTGGATAGGGGGCCAACCGGTGCGACCCGTGTGACCGGGATCATCGGCTGGCCGGTGTCCCATTCCCTGTCCCCGGCCATCCACAACGCCGCGTTCGACGCGCTCGGGATGGATTGGGTCTACGTGCCCCTGCCGGTTCCTCCCGGCTCCGTGCCATCGGCGCTGACCGGCTTGCCGGCCCTGGGATTGGCGGGGGCGAACGTGACCATGCCGCACAAGACCGAGATCGCGGACCTCCTCGCGCCCGCTCTGTCGGAGGAGGCCGAACGTCTGCACGCCGTGAACACGCTCCAGATCCGCGGCGATACCGTGGTCGGCCACAACACCGACGCGCCGGGGTTCGATCGGTTCCTGCGACGCGACGCCGGTCTGGATCCGCGCGGCGTAACCGCGCTGATCTACGGTGCCGGGGGCGCCGCGCGGGCCTGTGCGCTGGCCCTGGCCCAAGGTGGCGCCTCGCGGATCACCGTGGCCCTGCGGGACACAGCCCGTGCCGGCGCCCTGCTGTCAGCGCTCGAGGGGCTCTCCGCCTCGGTCGAGGTCATCGCCTTCGAGAAGGCAGAAGGGTGGCGCGGCGAGCTGGTCATCGACGCCACGCCGATCGGGACCGACGGCGTCGGGGTGCCGCCCGAACCGGCCTACGAGCCGGGGATGATCGTGGTCGATCTCAAGTACCACCCGCGACTCACGCCACTGCAGGCCAACGCCAGGGCGGCAGGCGCGGTGACGTTCGGCGGCCTGGGGTTGCTGCTTCATCAGGCCGCGCTTTCGTTCGAGATCTGGTCGGGCCGGCCGGCGCCGCTCGAGGTCATGTCGGCTGCCGCCGTTGCAGCCATCGGCGACCCGAGCCGGTAACGCCCGTCCCTGCCGGCTGCGCCGCTCAAGCCTCGAGCGCCACCCGTCGATGCCTCGGTGGAGATGGATGACTATTCCGCGCTCGCCCAGCGTGTCGCGGTCAGCGTCGGCGATGTTCGAGGCTGCCTCATCCTGTCCAGGGACGGCATGGTGCTCGGCGCCTACCCCGAGGACGATGAGGCGCAGTCGAAGCCGGCCTGGCTCCGGTTCGCCACGCTCGGAGACCCCGAGCGTTCCTTCGTCGAGTTCAGCGACCAGGTGTGGGTCTACTGCCATCGGGGCGCGTACTCCTCCTTCGCCGTCGCCGGGACCACCGTCCGCCCGGGCGTGGTCCTGGACATGATGGAACAGGCACTCCTGGCCGCAGAAGAGGCCCGCACGAAGCGTGAGCCGCTGAAGCTGCCCGACCTGAGCGCCGCCCCGTCCGGCAAGCCTCGAACCACGATGCATCCCCCCGTGGAGGAGAAGGCCGCGGTCACTGCGGGCGTCCAGCGCAACTGGCCCGGCGGGCGCAACCCATCCTCGCCTGGTGGGACCCCTGCCGGCCCCGAAGCAGACGACGCCCCTGCCAGCGCCGGGAAGGCTCCCAGCAGGCCGGAGCCCGCTCCGCGGAAGGTCGCGTCCGAGGAGCCCACCACCCCGACAGGCATGCACAAGGAGCCCCAGAAGCTGGTCGGATCGGGAGGGCTCGAGCCAGTGGATGACGATGACGAGGACGGTGGAGAAGTCGACCGCGTCCTTCTGGCGAAAGAGTTCTCAGGATTGCTTCAGGTAGATGGCGACGGTGACGAAAGAACTTCCTGACGACCTAGACCGGATGGACTTCATGGGGCGCAGATGACAACCGTCAAGCGGAAAGCTAAACAACTCGGCCAGATCCTGATCGAGCAAGGGCTGCTCACGCCCGATCAGCTGCAGCAGGCGCTCGAGGAGCACCGCAAGACACCGAAATCGCTCGGTCGCGTGCTTATCGATCTGGGCCTCATCAAGGAGACGGATCTCGTTCGAGCGCTCGCCGAACAGGTCGGACTCGAGTTCGTCGATCTGGCGGAGTTCTCGATCGATCCCGGCGCTACGACGCTCCTGCCCGAGGCGCTCGCGCGCCGGTACCGGGCCATCCCCATCGGCGAGCGCGACGGCAAGCTCCTGGTTGCCATGTCCGACCCGGCCAATGTGTATGCGCTGGACGACATCCGGACCATAACCGGCCGCGACGTACAGCCCGTGGTGGCCACGGCGGCCGATGTCGAGCAGGCCATCCAGAAGTACTCGGGTATGGACGGACAGGTCGAGGCGCTCTCCGCTGCCGCAGCCGACCAGGCCGACGACACCGCGGTCGAGATCGAGGCGGCCGTCGAAGAAGCTCCGATCGTCAAGCTCGTCCAGGCCATCATGACCCAGGCGGTAGGGGACCGCGCCTCCGACGTCCACATAGAGCCGATGGAGAAGGATGTGCGCGTCCGGTTCCGTGTGGACGGCGTGCTGCACGAGGTCATGCACAGCCCGAAGAACATCCAAGGCGGGCTCATCAGCCGCCTGAAGGTCATGGCGGAGATGAACATCGCCGAGAAGCGGGTTCCACAGGACGGCCGGATCAGCATGCGGGTGGGCGGCAAGCAGCTCGACCTGCGCGTTGCCACCCTGCCGACGGTCTACGGCGAGAAGGTCGTCATCCGAGTCCTGGACAAGTCCAACGCACTCCTGCGGCTGGAGGACCTGGGCTTCATGGAGGACGCCTACCAGCGCTTCGAGCAGTCCTTCCGCAAGCCCTACGGCGCCCTGCTGGTCACGGGACCAACCGGCTCGGGGAAGTCGACCTCGATGTACGCGACCCTCAACATCTTGAACGAGGACGACAAGAACATCATCACCGTCGAGGACCCGGTTGAGTACCGGCTGGCCGGCGTCAACCAGATCCAGGTGAACCCGAAGGCGGGCCTGACGTTCGCCAGCGCTTTGCGGTCGATCCTGCGCGCCGACCCCGACATCGTTCTCATCGGTGAGATCCGGGACAAGGAGACGGCCACCATCGCCATCGAGGCGGCATTGACCGGTCACCTCGTCTTGTCATCGCTCCACACGAACGACTCCGCAAGCGCCATCAGCAGGCTGGTCGAGATGGACGTCGAGACGTTCCTCGTGGCATCGGCGATCGACTGCGTGGTCGCCCAACGTCTCGCACGCAAGCTCTGTGTGCGCTGCAAGGAGGCGTACGTGCCCGACCAGGCCCAGCTCCAGTCGGCCGGCTACCCCGAATGGCTCTGGCCCGAGATCCCCGAGCTGTTCCGGCCGGCCGGCTGCTCCGCGTGTTCGAACACGGGCTACCGCGGGCGGATCGGGCTCTACGAAGTGATGCAGATGACCGAGGAGATCGAACGCCTGACCATCGAACGTGCCTCAGCCGACCAGATCAAAGCCGTTTCTGTCCAGCAGGGGATGATGACCCTGCGGGATGACGGACTCGAGAAGACCCGGTTGGGTCTCACCTCTATCGAAGAGATCGCAAGGGTGGTGAAGTGATGAGTACCGTTGTCCAGCAGGAAGACGATATCCAGATCCCGATACCCGAACTCCTCACGAAGTTGTTGGAGATCGGTGGTTCCGACCTGCACGTGACCGCGGGCGCCCCGCCGACCGTGCGGCTCCACGGGGACCTGCAGCCCATAGAGGGCTACCCGGCCCTCACGCCCAGGTCCATCCAGACCATGATCTACGCCATCCTTCCCCAGAAGCTGCGAGAACGGCTGGAGCAGGAACTCGAGCTGGACATGTCCTACTCGTTGCCCGGCGCGGCTCGCTTCCGGGTGAACGTCTACTTCCAGCGCGACTCCATCGGTGCGGCGTTCCGCGTGATCCCGTACGAGATCAAGAACATCGACGACCTCCACCTGCCGCCCGTGGTCGCCGACCTCGCCAGGTTCCAGCGGGGGTTCGTCGTGGTGACCGGCCCCACGGGGTCGGGCAAGTCGACGACCCTCGCCTCCATGGTGGACGTCGTGAACACCGAGCGCGCCGCGCACATCATGACGGTCGAGGACCCCATCGAGTTCCTCCACCGGCATAAGACGTGCATAGTCAACCAGCGCGAGATCGGCGCGGACACCCACGGGTTCGGGCAGGCGCTCAAGCATGTGCTGCGCCAGGACCCCGACGTCATCCTCGTGGGTGAGATGCGAGACCTCGAGACCATCGGTACGGCCATCACCGCGGCAGAGACCGGTCACTTGGTCTTCGCGACCCTGCACACGCAGGACGCTCCGCAGACCATCGACCGGATCATCGACGTGTTCCCGCCGCACCAGCAGCAGCAGGTTCGGGTTCAGCTGGCCACGACCCTGCAGGGGGTCGTGACCCAGCAGCTCATCCCCACCGCGGATGGGCACGGGCGGGCGGTTGCCTGCGAGATCATGATCGCCACCCCGGCCATCCGGAACCTCATCCGTGAAGGCAAGGTGCACCAGATCTACTCGGCCATGCAGGCCGGTGGCCGCTACGGGATGCAGACCATGGACATGTCCCTGGCCGCGCTGGTCAAGGAGGGCAAGATCACCCAACAGATGGCCTTCGAACGCTGCCACGACGCCGAGGAGTTGGCTCGCATCACGGGCAACTCGGGCGGCGCCGGCAGCGATATGGGCGGCGCCATGACGATGGGCAACAGCTATGCCTGAATCCTTCGCCTACAAGGCCCGCGACAAGACCGGGAACCTCGTGTCGGGCACGCTCATGGCCGACAGCGAGTCGCTGGTCCTCTCACGCTTGCGCGAGATGGGCTACACGCCGCTGGAGGCGAAGAAGGAGAAGAGCGGCATGAAGCGGGAGTTCGCCTTCCGCCCCGGCCACGTGAAGATGAAGGAGCTGGCCGTCTTCTCCAGGCAGTTCGCGACCATGGTGAACTCCGGGCTCCCCATCCTCCGATCGCTCGCCATCCTGGCCGATCAGACCGAAGGCGCGATCCTGCAGAATGTCTTGGTCGAAGTACGGCTGGCCGTCGAACGCGGATCATCGCTCAGCGAGGCGCTGACGAGGCACCCGAAGGCCTTCAACGATCTCTACGTGGCCATGGTCAAGTCCGGTGAAGCCGGCGGTGTGCTGGACGACGTCCTGCTCCGCCTGGCCGACATGATCGAACGCGACGTGAAACTGCGAGGCAAGATCAAGTCGGCGATGACCTACCCGGTTGCCGTCGTGTTCTTCGTCATGCTCATCATGAGCGCGATGCTCCTGTTCGTGGTTCCGCAGTTCAAG
>JANXVR010000206.1 GCA_025351565.1 Actinomycetes bacterium | reverse complement strand
CCTCGGCGAGCTCACCCCGATCAAGTTCGAGACCATCCATGAGGTCGCTCATGCGGCCTGAAGGCTCTCAACTCGCGAGATAACCAAACCTGGGGCAAACCCCGAGTTGGATTGCCCGCAACAGATCTCCGCTCGTTCTTCACGGAGTCATTTCCAGAAGGAACCCCATCGGATGACGGCCCGGACCCGACGATGGTGACGCCGTGGCGAACGCCCGAATTGACAGGCTGACTAGCGATCGACAACATGAATCTCCGCCTCCTGAAGGACACGAATATCAAGAGCGCCCAGGCGTTTAGGATCCGGCGTAGACGATTGACCTACCCATGGGAAGAGGGCATGAGCCATGACCGAGCACCCGAACCCGAACCCCCAACCGGGTCCGTTCCCGACACCTCCGCCGCCGGACGCGGAGCCCATCCGGGCGCAGTCGAGCTGAGCGCCATCGGGCGCTCGGGGAGGACTGGGCCCCGCTGATGCGCGAACGTTTGGTTTCGGTGCACGCGCGCCTCTCACCCGCGCGCCTCTCAGGAGAGGGGTACCTGGTCGAGCCGGCAACGATCGACTCGATCCTGGGATCGGAGATAGACATCGCCGCGTTCGGCCCTAGCCTCGACACGCTCGGCGCCCACATCACACCCCTGGCCGCCTGCCTCGCGCTCGGCGACCCGACGTGACCAACCGCGACAGGCGTCGTGGGCTGCTCGCAACCCTCAAGGGGATATTGCCGGGCGGACCGCCCCGCCGGAAGCGAGCCATCAGGGCGTGGGCGCACGGACGTTGGGACGAGCTCGGCCCAGGCCTGATAACCGGCGCATCCGACAACGACCCCTCCGGCATCACGACCTATTCGGTGGCCGGGGCCGCGACCGGCTATGGACTGTTGTGGCTGGCTGTGGCCACGATGCCGCTCCTGGTGGCCGTCCAATCCATGGCGGCGCGCATCGGGGCAGTGAAGGAGGAGGGTCTGGGCCAGGTCATCGAGGACCGCTTCGGGCGCCCGGTGCTCATCGCCTCGATCGGCGTGCTGCTAGTGGCCAACACGGCCACCATCGCGGCCGATCTCGGCGGAGTGGCCGCCGGTGTCCACCTGCTCGTGCCCATCCCCATCGGGATGGTGATCCCCGTTGTAGGTCTAGCTCTGCTGGGCATCGAGGTGTTCTGGAGCTACCGCCGCTTCGCCACGGTCATCAAGTGGCTCACCTTGGTCCTGTTCCTCTACGTCCTCTCCGGCTTCGCCGCCGGGCCTGACTGGGGAAAGATGCTCTCAGGCACGTTCATCCCCCACCTCTCCCTGTCAAAGGAGTTCCTAGGCCCAGCTGTGGCCATCCTTGGCACCACGATCAGCCCCTATATGTTCTTCTGGATCACATCCCAGGAGGCCCAAGAAGAACAAGCCGACGACGGACCGGACAAGGACGCCGACGAACTCACCGCGCCGGAAGCCGAGCGGGCCCGACGGCGAGACGTCATCACCGGCATGGGCTATGCCAACGTCGTCTTCTACTTCATCGTCCTCGCCAACGCCGCCACCCTTGGCGCCAATCACATCAAGATCACCACCGCGGCCCAGGCCGCCCAAGCGCTCACGCCGATCGTCGGCAGGTTCGACACCGTCCTGTTCGCCGTCGGGCTCATCGGCGCCGGCCTCATCGCAGTGCCCGTGCTTGCCGGTTCAGCGGCCTACCCCGTCGCCGAGTTATTCAACTGGAAGGAGGGTCTCGACAACCCACTGCGGCGCGCCCCCGGCTTCTACGCTGTCATCGCGGTCGCCGTCACCCTCGGCGTCGCAGCCAACTTCTTGGGTGTGGACCCCGTCAAAGGCCTTGTTTACGCGGCCGTCCTGCAAGGCTTCCTCGCCCCGGTGCTGCTCGTCCTGCTGACGGTCATCGCACGCGACCCTGACATCATGGGACCTCACCGCAACGGCTGGTTCGACACCACCTTCGGCTTCGCCGCCGCCGCCGTGATGACCGTCGCGGCCCTCGCCCTCATCCTCGTCACGGTGTTCGGCTGAGCCCAGTGGCCCAGTCGAGGGCGTTCTGACGAAGTCCCGGGCAACAGGGGCCGGGACGGGAGCCGCTCCACGGGCCCATCAGCGTTGATTGGAGGAGGAGGGCGGAGAGGCTACGACTCCCTGGTAGACAAGAGAGCCCAGGCGATCAAAAGTGGCTCCGCGGCGACCCGAACCCAGCGTCCAGCAGGCGTGCGGAGGCCAACAGTGCTGATGCCCATCACCGCTTGATAGACGTTCCCAGGGAACACCACGACGAAGAACACCGCGAGCGCCCGCCCCACCGCCCGGCGATGATCTGGGAAAAGGACCAGCAGCAAGGCAAACGCTATCTCGATAACGCCGCTTCCCCACACGATCGCAAGGCGGAACGGGAGCCATGTCGGCACGATCCGTTCGAACGCGTCCGACGCCAGGAAATGACCTACCCCTGCGGTAAGCATGAACGCCGCCAGCGCCCATCGGGCAGCCAACCGGTAGCGATCGCGCGTGCCTCCCACACCATCGAGCTTAGCGTCGTCGCAAACAACGGGGCGGTAAGCACTTCCTGCGGGTGACCATCGCCGGTCCCTGAGTCCCCCCGGGCTTCATGCAGCCATCCCTGCTTGGGTTTCTGTGAATCTCCGCGTATCCCTGGGGCGCGCGAACCTGTGCGACCGTCATGGCCTGCGAACGGTCAAGCCACAAGACGGAACGCGATGAGCGATGCCGCACGGAACATCGAGCTGGTCGAGGAAGCTCTAGCGTGACTACGACACCGTGCGCTTCTTCCCAGCACCGCCCCGAAGGTCTTGCGGCCAACGACGGGGTCGGTCTCTCCGGCCGCACTATGCTCGCCGATGTCAGCTGGGATCCCGTAGAGCTCGTCGAAGGCGCACTTCCAACTCCGTGCCCCGGAGGATGAAGTTACCTGCGAGGTAGACAAGCGGTCACCGGGCACCCTAACCCGAGCTCACACTCGGAGCTCCTGCCAGGTCCGGTGCCGACGCCCCCGCCACCGCCGGACGCGGAGCCGATCCAGGCCTAGTCGGACGGGGCTGTGTCGGCGCCCGTGTCGTCGGGGATCGGGTCGACCGTCTCCTCGCTAGTGCGCTGTTCGACATTGAGTTGCGCAGGATCCGCACTCGACAGTTTCGCTCCGGACACGCGGTGTCCGCATGAGAACACCTGTACCTCGACGCTGTCGGGCTGTTGGGAAGGTTCGAACTCACCGGCCAGGTGATACGCGATCTCCACCAGATCCCCTTCGTTGCACACAGGGCAGCGCGTCTCGTCAGGACCCGACCCCGTCGCATCAGTGGTGTCCCTTCCCACGCTACCCATGTCATCCCTTCAGCTGGTGCCTGAACCCGTTTCCAGTGAGCCGCGCCAACACCCGGCGGTACGTTGCTCCCGAAATGCTAGCCCTAAGCTCACTGCCATGATAGGTCCCCGTCACGGGTGAGCCAAACGTGGGACACCCCCGCATCCAGAGGCACTTCGCGATCAGGTTGTTCTGGCGGTCGGGGAGCAACCGATGCCCTCGTGATCCTCGCATTCCCGTCGGGATAGAGTAGAGGAGAGTCCAACCCTTGCACTGCGGCCAAGAGCGGAGAACATGGACAGGTTCGACGTGTTCGTGATCGGAGGCGGCGGCACCGGCTCTGAGGTCGTCGGGCGGATCGTTTCCTCTACGAGCATGCGCGTTGGGATGGCTGAGCGTGACCGCCTCGGAGGGGAATGCAACTGGTACGGGTGTGTGCCGAGCAAGGTCATGCTCCGCAGCGCCAAGATCGCTGCGCTCTCCCGTTCAGCCGGTAACTTCGGCGTTCGGGTTCCGATCGTGGAAATCGACTTCGAAGCTGTACGCGCCCGCGTGCTTCAGATCGTGGAAGAGAGCACGTTCGCGGGTGCGCGCCCGTTCACCGAGAAAGGCGCGCGGGTGATCTTCGATGATGTGCGCCTCACCGGACCCAACGAGCTCGAGACCTCGGCCGGCGAGCGCATCCTCGCCGATCGCATCGTGTTCGCCACCGGCACCCAGGCAGAGATCCCCCCGATCGAGGGCCTGCGCGAAGGCCCCTACTGGACGAACAAGGAGGCGATCTGGCACGAGGGAGGGGTGCCGTCCTCGCTCGTGGTGATCGGCGGCGGACCGATCGGTGTTGAGTTCGCGCAGATCTACTCCCGTTTCGGCGCTCGCGTCACCATCCTGGAGGCGGCGGATCGAGTATTGCCACCTGAGGATGAAGAGTCCAGCGTCGCCATCCGCGGGGCGCTTGAAGCCGATGGGATCCAGATCATCATGGGGGCGAAGATCGCGAGCGCTCGGCACGGTGAGGGCGGTTGGCGCGTTGAGATCGACGGGCGCTCGGCGCTTGAGGCCGACGAGGTGCTCGTTGCGACCGGTCGGCGACCGATGTTCGACGGTCACGATCTTGAGGCGGCGGGGGTGAAGCTGGACGAGAAGGGGAAACCCATCCTGACCGAGACTCTCCGCACCACCGCGCCGAACATCTGGGCGGCTGGGGATGCCACCGGTGAACTGCTGTTCACCCATGTTGGTGGATACGAAGCAGCACTGGTCGTCGACGATATATGCGGTCGGCCACGAACGGGTGACTACCGTGTGGTCCCGAAGGTGACCTACACCGACCCTGAGGTCGCGAGCGTCGGCTTGAGCGAGCAGGCGGCCCGCGAGGTCGGCCATGAGGTCGTCGTTTCCCTGCTGCGGCTGGAGGACAACGAGCGCGCCGTGATCGAGGGAAAGCCCCTTGGGCACGTGAAGCTCGTTGCTGATGCCCGTAGTGGCGAATTGCTCGGCGGTCACATCGTCGGAGAGGGTGCCGGGGAGATGATCCATGAGGTCGTCATCGCGATGGCCGGTCGCGTGCCGGTCCGAGAGGTCGCCGACGCGATCCACGCATATCCGACGATCTCAGAAGCGGTGCGCGGAGCGTTCGGACGGCTCGCGCGGGCCATTCACCGATGAAGGACTGTCTTAGAACGTTGCGCTGGGCAAGAACATTCCCGGCGAGCTGTTCAGAACGTTCCGGGTTTCATCGAGGCAGGACGCCCGTCGGGGTCGACGAAGGCGAGATAGAGCAAACCTGCCCACGGCCGTTGCCATGCAGAGAGGGTGCGCGGTCGATGAGGGCGGACCCGACCGCTCGGACGCGCGCCAGGCCCGCCGTGCACATGCCATGCATCGAGCGCCTCGGCCGACCGTTGCCAGGCTGCGAAGTCGGTTGCTGGATCGAGTTGGCTCTCCCCGATCGCGAGCCGCATGGATCCGCGCCGCACCCGCCGCTCTGTTCGAATCCACGGCGGACGCCGAGATCGCGAACAAGTACCCGGAAGTCATAACCTGGGCCGCGGCTGCCGACTTCACCGACGCTGCCAAGACCAAGTTCGCCTCGGGAGCCGACGGATAGCTGGTCGCCTACGGAGCGGTGCACGGTCTCGTCGTCGTCACTCACGAGACCCACGAACCGAACAAGAGGAACGACATCAAGATCCCCAACGCTTGCGATCAGTTCGGTGTCCAGTGGAACGACACGTTCTGCAGCTGCGCCAGCTTGAAGTCAAGTTCGCCTGGCAGGCGCCACCCTAGCCACACCGGAGGACTGAACGGACGGCTCGATCTCTCTTGCACGATCCACTAGCGTCATCCGGCGCGGGATGATTACCCTCGCAGTGCTGCTCCCGGGGCCTGGCACGCGTACACTGCGCGGCGGTAGTGTCGTGAGAGTCGGCGTTTGTTCGTGGATGGAGACCCGATTGAGCGAAGCCCGCCCGCCCCTGCCGCCGTTCGATGCGGCGGGCGCGAGGATAAAGGTTCGAGCCGCAGAGGCGGCCTGGAACACCAGGGATCCCGATCGCGTCGCCGCGGCCTATACCGAGGACTCGGAGTGGCGGAACCGTGACGAGTTCATCACCGGCCGCGAGGAGATCCGTGCGTTCTTGCAGCGCAAGTGGGAACGTGAACTCGACTACGTCCTGCGCAAGGACCTCTGGGCGTTCGGCGAAGACCGCATCGCCGTGCGGTTCCAGTACGAATGGCGCGACTCCGCGGGCGTGTGGTTCCGCTCCTATGGCAATGAGCTCTGGGAGTTCGACTCCGCTGGGCTGATGCGCCGAAGAGAGGCGAGCATCAACGATGTCGTGATCGCCGAGTCCGAGCGAACGTTGTTCGGCCCCCGTGCCGACGGAGACGATGCTGGGATCCCGATCCGATGATGGGACCTCCGATCAGATCGCAACCACATTCTCGAACTGTTGGTGGTCTTCTCGCCAGCCGCCGCCGCCATGGCC
>JANXVR010000021.1 GCA_025351565.1 Actinomycetes bacterium | reverse complement strand
GAACCACGAAGGCATCTCCATCGTGATGACCACGCACGACCTCAACGCCGTGGCGGCTCACCTTCCCAGCTTGGTATGCGTGAACAAGTCGATCCTGGCGCAGGGAAGTCCGCTGGAGGTCCTGCGTCCGGACGTTCTCCGGGCTCTCTACGGCGCGGAGATGATCGTCGTCCAACGGGACGGGATGCTCCTCATCGGCGACGCGTTCAGCGCGACCGTCGAGCCCCACGATCCGGCGGCTCACGGTTCGGTGATGCCGCCGGCGCACTTCGGCACGCCGGCACCGCCGCACGGCCACGGGCTCGACGACGACCCTGATCATCGTCACCCCCCGGCGCGGGCAGAGGGCCGCTGATGCATTGGCTCACAGACCCCTGGAACGGCTACGAGTTCTTCCGGAACGGTTTGCTCGCCGGCGTGCTCGGGGGGGCGTTATGCGGATTCGTCGGCGTCTACATCGTGCTGCGGCGGATGTCTTACATCGGGCATGGGCTCGCGCATGCCGTCCTGGGTGGCGCAGCCGTGTCGTTGGCCGCCGGATTCAACGTCTTCGTGGGAGCCGGAGCGTGGGGGGTATTGACGGCGACGCTCATCAACGGGGTTTCTCGGCGGCGGAAGATCGGGGCGGACGCGGCGATCGGTGTGATCACGACGGCATCGTTCGCCCTCGGTGTCATCATCATCAGTCGCGGGAACGCCTCCGTCAGCTTGGACAGCCTTCTGTTCGGTGACATCCTCGGCATCACGCGGGGGCAGGTCTGGATCCTGGCAGGCGTGAGCGCCGCGATCGCGGGCGCAGTGTTCCTCCGATTCCGGCAACTGCTGTTCGCGACGTTCGATCCCGAGGCGTCCGACGCCTACGGCGTGAGCTCCCGGTGGGCCGACACCCTCTTCGCCGTCATCGTTGCCGCCACCATCGTGGCCACGATGCGGATCCTCGGAGTCCTGTTGATCGCCGCGACCACGGTGGTGCCGGCCGTGATCGCGAGGCTCCTTACCGATTCGTTCGCCAAGATGCTGCTGATCTCCACGCTGCTGGGTGCGGCTGTCGGTGCTGCGGGCATGTATGTGTCGTACTGGGAGAACGTGGCGCCGGGTCCCGCCATCGTGCTCATCCTCGCGGCCGTGTTCGCGGTCGTCTACGTGGTGACGGGGATCACGTCGCGGCGACGGCTCCAGGTGCTGGACGGCCTTGAGGGACACACCGACGCCGCAGTGGGAGGGGTGGAGCTCGATTAGGCGCCGATGGCGCCGGCGGCCAGGGTGGCCTCCGCGCACTGCTCGCACAGGCCTGTGATCGCGAAGTGGGTGAGATCGGCGGCGAACCCGTGGTGACGGGCGATCAGGTCCGAAAGCGCGTTTGCCTCGATCAGCGAGAGCTCGTCGTCGCGCCCGCACCGCGCGCATGTCAGGTGGATGTGCTGGGCCTCCTCGGACCGGTGGTACTCAGCCCCGGTCTCAAGGTGCGAGTGCTGAAGGACGCCGACCTCCTCCAGGAGCGTGAGGGTTCGGTAGACCGTGGAGGCGTTCACCCCCGGCATCTCCCCCTGGACCTTGCGGGCGATGGTGGTGGGGGAGATGTGGCCCTGGGTTCGCATGACCTCGGCGACGATCGCTCGCCGTTGGGGGGTCATCCGCAGGCCCCGGCTCCGCAGGAGCTCCATCACGTTCCCGAAGTCGTGGACGGTCGATTCCATGGGCCGGGAGTCTAGCAGCGACTTGCAGGTGCAAGAATCCTCAGCGACGGCGATCGTCTCGGCCAGGATCGCGGCGTCCTCGCCCACGACGCGACGAGCCAGTAGAGGATGTCGCGGCCGCCGATCCGGCGCGTGACCCACGGCGTCCGGCCAGCGGCCAAGAAGACCTCGCGGCCCGCTTCGTGCAGCTCCTCCGCGAGCTGGCAGCCGGACTGGCCGCTGCCGATGATCAGCACCTTCCCGGGCGCGACGGCGTCCGGGTTGCTGTAGCCGGTGACGTCCATCCGTTGCAGATCGCGAGGGAAGCCATCGGCGCCGGCGGGGCGGATCGGACGCCGGTAGGCACCGCTCGCGAGCACGACCGACCGCGCCCGAAGATCGCCCGCAGAGGTGGTCAGCGTGAAGGCGGCATCGCCACGCCCGACGCCGCTCACCCCCACA
>JANXVR010000064.1 GCA_025351565.1 Actinomycetes bacterium | reverse complement strand
AGGACGATGATCGTCAGGGACATGGTCGCCGCGATGATGACCGCCACGAAGTAGAGCCGGTCGCCCATGGCCAGGCCCACGACCAGCACCAACAGGATGTAGGCCATGTCTTTCGGATCCTTCACGGGCGTTCGGAACCGGATCAGCGAGAACCCCGCGATGATCCCGACCGCGGGCAGCACACCGGTGCTAGCCACCAACATGATCCCCGCCCCCAGCATCCCCAGCAGGACCAACGAGAACTGGAACGCCTGCGAATAGGACAGACCCCGGTGGGTCCACTTGTAGACGGAGGCGATGAAGACGCTCAGCAACAGGGTTCCCGCCATCACGAAGAGCGCCGTCAGCGGATGCGCCCCCTGGAACGAACGAGGATCCAGCAGCGTCGGTGGCACGAGCGTCGTCTGTCCGAGCATCGTCACATCACTCCTGTCGTGGTGAAGCGGTCGTCGCAGTCCTGGGTCAGTTCGGGACGCAGACCCATGACCACCAGGTAGTACTTCGAGTAGGCGGTTCGGTTGAGCTCCATGTCCTGGATGGCCTGGTGCAGCCATCCGGGGATGCCGCCGTTGGACTTCAGCTCCAGGAGCGCGTACTTCCCGCTGATGCCGTTCATCCCGGTGGCGTTGATGTTGTCCACCGAGCGCATGGGGACGTTCCCCATGATCGACGGCGGCTTCCACACCCCTTGGATGTGGTGGTCGACCGTGATGCGCATGTTCGGATCCTCTTTGGCGACGAGCGCCATGCGCTGATATCGCACGATCGCCGTCGGCTGCAGGTTCAGCCAGCCGAGCATCATGTGCGCCTCGAGCGCGGTGGCGTCCTGTTCCTTCGCCTTGCTCAGCAGATACGGCAGCAGGCGGTTCGGCGGCATGTCGCCTTGGAGCACGCCTGCGGGCAGGCTGATGCGGTCCTTAAGGACGACCGCGTCCAGGCGCCGCTTGATCTCCAGGAACACCGGCGAGGTGGTCGAGTACTCGTCCTGGTAGGTGCGAAGCCGGATCTTGCGCCGGAAGAACTGGCCAGCCTCCTTCTCGTCCCAGGCCTGCAGGTCGTAGGAATCGAAGTAGAGGCTGGTCACCGGATAGCGCGTCCGGCCCAGGCCCTCCTTCATGAGGTAGGGGTCCACGTCGGTCCTGCGACTTATCCGTTCGACGAAGTGGTCGATCTGGCGGTACGGGATGAAGTACTTGAGTTCGATGCGCTGGAAGTGCAGCGGTGCGCGCGGGGCACCGCGGCGCTCGGCGGCTTCGGGGTAGTAGGCGTCGCTTGTGGGCTCGGACAGGCGCGGCTCGTGGCGCTCGCGTTGGAGCACATCGCGAAGGCGTGGCAACTCGCGCAGACCCCCGACCTTCATGGCATCAGCAGTACGGGTTCGGGGGGCAGATGGTGACGTCCAGGCGAGGCTTGGGCGTCATGAAGAACTGGACCACCGCGGTCTGGGCCTGGAACCGCCAGTTGAGGGTCCACTCACCGGATGGGCTAGGAACCTGCTGGGCGACCAGGGTCCAGCCGGCGCCCGCCATCGAACTCAGGTACGAGGCGTAGAGGCTGCCGGCGGCGCTCAGCGTGATCGTGGGTGCACTCTTGCCGGGCCGCATCACGTACGCGCCCTGCCGGAGCGAAGGGGCCCGGAACGCGAAGGAGGCAGGCGGCGACGGGACCTGCGTTCCCGAGATGTAGGTGACGGCAGGGTTCGTCCGAAGCGCAACAGGTCCGGAGGGGTCGTGGACGGAGCCCTGGGCGGCGCCGAGGGCTATCACGATGGCCAACAGGGACGCCAAAGCCAGGGGAACCGAAGCTCCACCCCAGCCGCGCGGATGCGCGCGGAGATTACGCCGACCGATCAATACTGGATCCATCCCGTAGCTAGCTTCGGCACGTACCGGCGCTCACTGGACCCGTGAACGGTAAGAGAACGGCAAGTGAACATCCG
Source organism: Actinomycetes bacterium (assembly GCA_025351565.1). Classification (GTDB taxonomy): domain Bacteria; phylum Actinomycetota; class UBA4738; order UBA4738; family HRBIN12; genus JANXVR01. The sequence goes on along the minus strand of JANXVR010000064.1, from coordinate 3,946 downwards.
GGATGTCGGTGGCTCGGGATAGGTTCTCTCCCTCGGCCCCCTCCCCGGTGGATCGGCATGGGGTGATAGGTCATTGGGTAGTTCATATGGCACCATGGGGGATATGGGCCGCAAGCAAGTCATCGTGCAGCTGTCGGATCAGATCGTCGCCGACCTGGACGCGATGGGCCGGGCCGATGGTGCGAGCCGGTCCGAGCTGATCCGGCAGGCCGTCGCGAACCTGCTGCGCGACCGGCGGTGGCGCGACCTCGACAGGGCGGCGAACCTCGCGTACGAGCGGCAACCCGCGGATCCGGCCGACGACGCGTTCCTCGAGGCCGCCGCCCGGGTCGTGTTCGAACGCCTGGACCGGGATGAAGCGGCCGCCGGGTTCGGCCCGTGGGAACCGGGGCCTGATGGCGAGAGGTGACGTGGTCTGGGCCTTTCTGCCGCCATCCGACAGGCGTCCGGTGTTGATCGTGACGCGCTCCGGTGCTCGTCATTCCAAGGTGACCGTCGCTCCCGTCACGCGCACAGTTCGAGGGATCGCGTCCGAGGTTCCGCTTGGCGTTCGGGAGGGACTGCGGTGGCGCTGCGTCGCGAACGTCGACGATCTGATGAGCGTTCCACGCGCGATCTTGGACGCCGAGCCCGCCGGCAGGCTCGGCCCCGATGGTCATCGGCAACTCGATCAGGCGCTGATCTACGCGCTCGAGATCCGAACGGCCGGCGGCTGATCTACCCGGGGTCGGCGAAGACCCGGTCCATCGCCCGGCGGCATCGGCGGGTGATCCGCAGGTAATCGTCGATGAAGCTCTGCCGCGGGTATTCCTCGTAGCCCAGGCGACGGGCCAGCACGTCCTGGTCGGCGGGCGCGGCCGGAACCGCCTCGGCATGCAGCCGCCGATCCACCTCCAGCGCATTCTTCACATCCGAGAGGAACACGAACGCCTGGCCCAGGTCTCGCGCGACGCCGCCTTCCAGCAGCTTCCGTTCGGCCAGCAGGTCGATGGCCTCCAGGGTGCGCGGCGTTCGCACGCCTGGGTCGGCCCCGCCCCGGCGCATCAGCGAGACCTCCACCGCGAACTGCACGTCCGAGAGCGAGCCGTACCCAAGCTTGAAGTGGAACTTGCCGGCCTCGGGCGGCTTGACGCGTTCGTGTTCGATGCGCTCGCGCATGTGGCGGATCTGACGCACGCGGTCGATCGTCAGGCCGTCGGGCGGGTAGGCGAAATCGGCGGCGTTCATGACGAAACGCCGGCCCAGATCGGCGTCGCCTGCAACGTGGCGTGCGCGGAGCAGCGTTTGGAACTCCCACGTCTCCGCGTAGCGCTGCCAGTACTCCAGGTATCCGGCCATCGAACGCGCGAGGGGCCCGTTCCGCCCCTCCGGCCGCAGATCCGCGTCTGGCTCCCACCCGCGCGCCTTGATCTCCGCCATGACCTGTTCAGCCGCGACGACCGCACGTTTCTGGTCCTGCGCTCCCTCGCCCTCGTAGACGAACACCAGGTCCAGATCCGAGGCGAAGTTCAGCTCCTGGGCGCCAAGCTTGCCCAGGCCGATCACGGCGAGCGGGATGGTCGGCGCGGCCTCGTCGACGGCTTCGCGGATCACGCGGTCGCCCACCTGCGCGATGGCGGCGCCGGTCTCGCGCGGGCCGAGTTCGCGCGCGCCCCAGCGCCCGACCACGCGTGCCAGGTCCGCGCCAGCGTCGTCCGCGTGGATCACGCCGTCCGCCAGCGCGCGGAGCCGTTCGGGGTCAGTCACTAGAAGATCGGTTGCGAACCCGCTGACCGCGACCACGTGCGCCAGGCGCCGCGCCGAGCCCGGGTCGGTGGCCAGTGCGTCGGCCGGGCCGTGCCGGTCCCCCACCGCCTCGCACACGCGTTCCAGCCTGACCAGCGCCGCGTCGGGATCGGCGGCCAAGGCCAGGGCCGGCGCCATCAGCGCGAACACGTGCGCCAGCACCTTCCCCATCCGCGTGCCCGGATCGACCAGGCGCCGAAGGACCTCGTAGGACCGCGATGGCTCACCGAACCCCAGGCCGGCCAGGAGTTCTTCGGTGGCCGCGCGTTCCAGCCCCGGGGCAGGCGCGGCCGGACCCGCGAACGCCTCCAGCAGCGGCCGGTAGAAGAGGCGCTCGTGGATTTCGCGGACCAGGGTGGTGGTGCGTTCGTACTCCCGGGCCAGGGCGGGCGCGTCGGGCATGCCGAGTGAACGCGCGATGGTGGTGCGTGCGGCGGGGTCGGCCGGCAGGTCGTGGGTCTGCAGGTCTCGGACGATCTGGAGCCGGTGTTCCAGCCGCCGCAGGAACCGGTACGCGCCGGCCAGCGCGTCGGCGTCGGCGCGCGCCACGTACCCCTCGTCGGCGAGGGCTGTGAGCGCCACCAAGGTGTTCGGGCTGCGGAGCAACGGGTCGCGACGGCCGTGCACGATCTGCAATAGCTGCACCGCGAACTCCACGTCGCGGATCCCCCCGCGCCCTCGCTTGACCTCCGTGAACTCCTTCCCGCGCCGGCGCATGTACTCCTCCAGGCGGACCTTCGTCCGGCGGACCTCGTCGATCGCGCGCGGCGCCAGCTCCGCCGGATAGACGAACGGTTCCACCCCGCTCACGAAGGCGGCGCCCAGCCCAGCGTCACCCGCACACGCGCGCGCCTTGATCATCGCCTGGCGTTCCCAGGTGGCCGACTGTTCGCCGTAGTACCGCAGGGTCGCGTCCAGGCTGCGCGTCAGGAGCCCGCCGCGCCCGCCAGGCCGGAGCGCGGCATCCACCCTGAGCGCGATGCCCTCCCCCGTCGGCTCGCTCAGCACCTTGATGAACGCCGTCGCCGCAGAGTCGGCTGCTGCCTGCCCGCCCGGCCCCGTCCCACCGTGCACGAACAACAGATCCACGTCGCTCGCGTAGTTGAGTTCGCCGCCGCCGAGCTTGCCCAGCGCGATCACCGCGAACCCCTCGCCGCCCGGCCACACGGCTCGCGTGGCCTCGGCGATGCAGGCGTCGGCCAGCGCCGAGATCTCCGCGACCACCTCGTCCACGGCCGCCCCGCCCAGATCGCGCGACGCCACGCGAACCATCCCGCGCCGGCGGAACCGCCGGAGTCCGTCCATCAACCCGGATGCGGCGACATCGTCCGCCAACTCGGCTTCGAGCGCCGCCCGAGAACGGGCGGACACGTCCGCCAGGGCCGCGATGTCATCCGGGTGCTGGACCAGGTAGTCAGCGGCAGCGGTCGAGAACCCGAGGAGCCGGGTGGCCACCTCCCCCACGCCGGGACTCGCGAGGGCGCCGCGCGCGGCCGGGTCTGCCTCCGCCACGCGCTCGAGTGCCACCCGCGCCAAGTCAGGATCTGGCGCGAGCGCCAGGAGTTGGGGGTCCCCCACCGCGTCCGTCACGCTGCGATTATCGCCCGTCGCACGGGCATACCCTGCCGGGAGCAGAGTTCACACGCCCGTAACCGGCTGCGCCGCAAGCCCGGGTAGCCTCGAACCATGGCCCTTTCAGCCGAAGCCGACTACGTCCTGCGCACCATCGAGGAGCGTGGCATCCGGTTCGTGCGCCTGTGGTTCACCGACGTCCTGGGCTTCCTGAAGTCGTTCACGATCACCTCGCAGGAACTGGAGGGCGCGTTCCTGGAGGGGATGGGGTTCGACGGCAGTTCCATCGAAGGGTTCAGCCGGATCCAGGAATCCGACATGGTGGCCCATCCGGACGCGAGCACGTTCCAGATCATCCCGTGGAAGCTGGAGGCGCCGGTCGCGCGGATGTTCTGCGATATCGCCAATCCGGACGGCACCCCGTTCGACGGCGACCCGCGCGGGGTGTTGAAGCGCCAGCTGAAACGCGCGGCCGACCGGGGGTTCACCTTCTACGTCGGTCCCGAGTTAGAGTACTTCTACTTCAAGGCCGACAACGATCCGACGTTCCTGGATCAGGCGGGCTACTTCGACGAGACCCCGCTGGATG
>JANXVR010000161.1 GCA_025351565.1 Actinomycetes bacterium | reverse complement strand
TATGCGAAGGGTTCCACTTCGCATACGGTGTTGTTCCCGCCGTGGGTGATCAGCAGATCGCACTGCGGAAGGATCGAGGGCTGAGGCAGGAACTGATCGCCGAACATGTTCGGGCCAAGGGTCATCTGGTTCTTCAACGGGCCCATCGAGACGATCACACGGTGCTCGGTCTTGGCCATGGCGTCGATGAGGCGCTGCATCAGCTCCAGGTCCATGCAGCCCAGCGAACCGAGCGACAGGTAGACGACCTTCCCGTCGCCCGGGAGATGCTCGTCCACGTCGAACGCGGCATCCGTGGTCCGCACCGTCGAGTTGAGGCGGGTCCACGTGGCGTCCAGCGGCGCCGACCGCGCGTAGTCGGCGATCTGGGGGAACAGGTACAGGTTCGCCCACGGCGAGTTGGTGTTGAACTCGTCCGGCGGACAGGCATCCACACTCACCGAGCGGCGGAAGTCGTTGTGTTCGGTCAGCAGATCCACGTGCTGCCGGTGGTACTCGTCGCGGAAGGCTTGCCACTTGCCGCGGTCGGCGACGGGAAGCCCCGAGAGGACCGGCGGCAGGTCGGGGTCGCGCATCTCGAGCGGATTCGCCGAAACGAACCGGACCCACGGCCCTCCCGTCAACTCGATCGCCGGATAGCCCGTGACGTTGTCGGTGCACACCACATCGGGGCGGATGTCGTCCCAGATCTCCATGATCCGCCCGTGCGAGTACTGCTCGCCGGCAACCAGTGCCTCCCAGATGGGCTTGGTCACCGTCTCGATCTGCTCGATCGTCGGCTTCGCGAACTCCGGAGCCGTCACCCTGATGAACTCGGCCCACGGGTCGGCCGTCGGGTCGGCATCGGGGTCGGGCGGGGCCATGCGCATCATCCGCTCCTCGAAGCCGTGCTTGGTCAGCTCGCCCTCGAACGACTCATCGATCACGAAGACGATCCGGTGTCCGCGTTCGGCCAGGACGTTCGCGATGGCGACGCAGTTGTTCGTGGGGCCCCAGGCTCCCGGCTCGGGAAAGAACGCGATGGTCTTTCGCTCGGTCACGGCGGCTCCTCTCGGCGGCTACTGCGCCGGGATGATACGGCGGCCCCACGCGAAGTGATTGCGGTACCAGCCCGTCCCTATCCACATGATGGTGACGCCGGAAACGCCGGCCGATGAGTCGAGCGCCCAGCCGTTGCCCAGGTAGACGTCGACATGCCCGATCGCGCCGCCCTCGTGATAGAGCGCGAGGTTCCCCGGCTGGAGCTGGTTCCAGCCGATGTGGCGGCCGACGGGGGCCATGTCGAAGGTCCACCGCTGCGGCAGCGCCCAGCCCGAGTACGGCCGAGGGGGCGCCACGCGCCAGCCGATGCTCGGGGCATTTCTGCGGAGGAGCCACCAGGCGAACCCGGAGCAGTCGAACCCCGGGACGGGCTGGGCGCCCAGCGCCTGCGGCTCGGGCGAGGACATCCCCCATTCGCCTCCCCAGATATAGGGGTAGCCGACGTACTGGATCCCGAACTGCACCACCCGGGTCACCGCGGGCGAGAGCGGGGGAAGCTCGATGGTGTCGTATTCGGCGGTCAGATGGGCGGCGGCGTGGGGCGGCTCGGTCGCCGCGCGCCAGAGCGAGTACGCCACCTGCGCGCGGTTGAGTGGCGTCGTCGGGCCGACGTCCTTACCCTCGTCAACCCAGGAGTTGTAGCGCAGACCCAGGCGCATCCCCAGCAACGTGGTTCCGAAGTTGGCGGGGGTGTTGAACTCGTGGCCAGTGCTCGTGTGGAGGTTGTCCAGGGCGGTGGCCGCCGTCTGCAACCCGAGCGCCAGGACCAACCCCCGATGGACCACGATCGGGGTGACGCGGTCGGTCGGCCCGAACGCGTTCCCTGAGGTGGTGAGCCAGCCTTGCTGCACGGCGACGTTCGCGAACCGATACGCGGGCGAACCGGCGGCAACATCGGTGAACGTGACCGAGGGATCGATCGCAACATCCGGCGCGAACGCCAGAACGAGCGCCCGGGCGAACCGGATCTTGTTCTCCATGGCCGCGGGGTGGAAATCGTAGGACCCGTCCGGGTTGGCCGGGTAGTTGGCCATGTAGTCGTGCGCACCCGCCACGTACCGAACCGCGGTTCGCGCCCAGCCGAAGCCGGCCAGATCGGCGAACATGCCGGTGGATGCCGCCATGCGCCGGTGGTCCCTGGCCGTCATCTGCGGCGAAGGGGGCCGGTAGCCGCCGTGGTGGCTCGTCGAGGCGGAGGCCGCCCCACTGAGGGTGGTCAGCAGGAACGCGGTGGTTAGCGCCGCCACGCGCGTTCGGGTGCGGCGCCCGTGGGTGTGTGCACAGGTCACGACATCAACGGTAGCGCATGGAGCCCGCGTAGCCCGTTGCGCCGGTGGGCGTCCCCTACCGGTGGGCGTCCCCTACCCGTGGGCATCCCCTACCCGTGGGCATCCCCTACATGGGGAGGGCCGCCATGTCCCGATCGAAGATCTCGCGTTCCTCGGGATCGGTGATGGCTTCGGCAGCTCGGTTCGCCTGTTCGCGGGCTGCGTCCGAGGCTGCCCGGTCGCCCGCGACGGCGTGCGCGCGGGCCAACGCCTCGTAGCACGTTGCCAGGAAGAAGCCCGTTATGCCCGCTTCCTGGGCGACCCTGAGGGCGCACTCGGCATGGTGCAGGGCAGGTTCGGCCCGCCTCAGAACCGAGTACACGCGGGAGCACTGCCACTCGCCCGCCAGGAGGTTCGTGGCGTCCCCGACACGTTCCCAGTGGTACCGGGAGGCGTGGGCCGCGTGGACCATCCGTTCGTCCTGCTCGGTCGAGCGCCCGGGCGTCTCAAGCAACTCCCACACATGGTTGAAGAGGTCGACTGCAACGCGGCGTTCCTCCTTCGGTCGATATCACCGGACATCGGTAGGCTTCGGGCCATGTCTGATGACCATCTCTACACCAAGGCCGAGGCGCTGAAGATCCTCCGGGATGCCGATCGGTCCGTGCGCGCA
>JANXVR010000159.1 GCA_025351565.1 Actinomycetes bacterium | reverse complement strand
CGACACCACGCTGCGCGACGGCGAGCAGGCTCCCGGCATCGCCCTGACCAAGTCCGAGAAGGTCGAGATCGCCGAACAGCTCGCTCGGCTGAACGTCGACATCCTGGAGGCCGGGTTCCCGGTGTCCTCACCCGGTGAGTTCGACGCGGTGGCAGAGATCGCCTCCAGCGTGAAGGGCCCGGTGATCGCGGCGCTTGCCCGCACGGCGACCGGCGACATCGAGCGCGCGGCCGAGGCGCTGAAGGGCGCGGACCGCTGGCGTATCCACACGTTCATCTCCACCAGCGACGTGCAGCGTGAGTCGATGCTGAAGATGAGCCCGACGCAGGTGCTCGGCGCCATCCGCGAGAACGTGACGCTCGCGAAGTCCTACACCGAGGACGTGGAGTTCAGCGCGCAGGACGCCACGCGCACACCGCTCGAGTTCCTGCTGGAGTGTTACAGGCTGGCCGTGGAGTGCGGGGCAACCACGATCAACGTGCCCGACACGGTGGGCTACGCCACGCCGACCGAGTTCGGTGAGCTGATCCGGATCGTGCGCGACGCCACGCCCGATGACGTGGTCATCTCCACGCACTGTCACAACGATCTGGGCCTGGCCGTCGCGAACTCGCTGGCCGGGATCGAGAACGGCGCCGGCCAAGTGGAGGTCGCGGTCAACGGCATCGGCGAACGGGCCGGGAACTGCAGCCTGGAGGAGATCGCGATGGTCATCCGCACCCGCGGCCAGGCACTGAACAAGCAGCACGCGCTCAACATCAAGGAGATCGTCCGGACCAGCCGCCTGGTGGCCATGACCACCGGCTACAACGTCCAGCCGAACAAGGCCGTGGTGGGTTCGAGTGCGTTCGCGCATGAGAGCGGCATCCATCAGCACGGGGTGCTCTCCAACCGGGCGACCTACGAGATCATGGATCCGGTAGAGATCGGCCTGGAGGGGAACTCGCTGGTGCTGGGCAAGCACAGCGGGCGCCACGCGTTCATCGATGCGCTGGGCAAGTTGGGGATCACGCTGGAAGATGCTGCACTCAACCGGTCGTTCGCGCGGTTCAAGGACCTGGCGGACCGGAAGGTGCAGCTCACCGACCAGGATCTGACCGCGATCGTGGCCGAGGAGATCGGCGCGGCCGGTGAAGATCTCCTGGTGATGGAGTCCTTGCAGATGGGCGGGGGCACGCACCTCCAGCCGCGCGCCACCGTTCGGCTGCGCAAGGGCGATGAGGTCACCGAGGAGTCCGCGATGGGGGACGGGCTCATCGACGCAGTCATGGGCGCCATCCAGCGGGCCTCAGGTGTGGAGGGACGACTCGTGAACTTCCATGTGTCCTCGGTCACCGGTGGAACCGACGCCCTGGGTGACGTGGTTGTGCAACTCGAAGTGGACGGGCGGCGCGTGACCGGCCGCGGCGTGGCCACCGACGTGGTGGAGGCGAGCGCGCGCGCGTACCTGGCTGCGATCAACCGGGCGCTCGCGGTCCCCAGCGCGCCGGCGCCCGCGAGCAATCAGGAGACGCCGTGAGCGGCAGTCACACCATCGGCGTGATCCGCGGCGACGGCACCGGTCCTGAGGTGGTGAACGAGGCTCTCAAGGTCATGGAGTCCGTTCGCGAGGGGTTCGAGGTCGCGCTGGTGGAGTTCGACCTGGGGGCGGAGCGGTACCTGCGGACGGGGGAGACGCTTCCCGACGATGAGCTTGCCCGCATGCGGACGTGCGACGCGATCCTGCTGGGCGCGGTCGGCGACCCGCGGGTCAAGCCGGGCGTCTTGGAGCGCGATCTGCTGCTCCGAGCGCGCTTCCAGCTGGACCAGTACGTGAACCTGCGGCCGGTGGTGCGGTATCCGGGCGTGAAGACACTGGTGCCGTCGCACTCCGAGGAAGACGTGAACTTCGTCGTGGTGCGCGAGAACAGCGAGGGGCTCTACAGCGGCGCCGGCGGTTTCCACCGCAAGGGAACCGAGCACGAAGTAGCCGTGCAGGAATCGATCAACACGCGTCACGGCGTGGAGCGCATCGTTCGCTACGCGTTCGACCTGGCGCGGACGCGCCGCCGCAAGCTCACCCTGGTCCACAAGACCAACGTGCTCACGTTCGCGGGGGATCTGTACCAGCGGGTCGTGGACGAGGTGGGGGCTGCCGACTACGCGGACGTCGAGACGGACTACGTGCACGTGGATGCGGCGTGCATCTACTTCCTGGATTGGCCGGCGCGGTTCGACGTCATCGTCACCGACAACATGTTCGGCGACATCATCACGGACCTGGGCGCGATGATCCAGGGCGGGATGGGCATCGCCGCGGGCGGCAACATCAACCCGATCGGGGTCAGCATGTTCGAACCCATCGGGGGAACCGCGCCCGATCACACCGGCAAGGGGACCATCAATCCGCTGGCCGCGATCGGCGCCGCCGAGATGCTGCTCCGCCAGCTGGGGGAGACCGACGCTGCCGCGCGGATAGATCGGGGTATCCGCGTTGCGACCCAGAAGATGGCGTCCATGCGCGCGGGGGAGATGGGCATGTCCACGAGCGAGGTCGGCGACCTCGTGGTGGAAGGCGCGGCCCGATGACGCCCACCCCGTCGACCGCCGCGCCGTCCGTCGAGCTGTACGACACCACGCTCCGCGACGGCGCGCAGGGAACAGGCTTCAGCTACTCCATCGACGATCGGCTCCGCATCCTCCACAAGATCGACCAGCTGGGCGTCCCCTTCATCGAAGGCGGCTGGCCCGGCGCGAACCCCCGCGACACCGAGTTCTTCAAGCTCGCGACGAAGGAGACGCTGCAGCACTCGACGCTCACCTCCTTCGGGATGACCCGCAAGGCGGGGGAGAAGCCCGAGGACAGCCCCGTGCTGCGCGAACTCCTGGACACCGGGACCGAGGTGATCTGCATCGTCGGCAAGGCCAGCGCGCTCCACGTCACCGAGGCGATCCGGACCGACCTGGCCGAGGGACTCGCGATGATCCAGGACTCCATCGCGTTCCTGCAGCGTGAGGGGCGCCGCGTGTTCTTCGACGCCGAGCATTTCTTCGACGGGTACGTCTACGACCAGACGTTCGCGATGCAGGCGCTGGATGCCGCTGAGCAGGGCGGCGCCGAGCGGCTGGTCCTCTGCGACACGAACGGCGGCATGCTGCCTCGCGACGTCGCGCGCATCCTGGACGCGGTGGCCGCGGGCGTCGACGCCAAACTCGGGATCCACGTCCACAACGATGCCGGCTGCGCGGTCGCCAACTCACTCATCGCCGTGGAGCACGGCGCGTACCAGGTCCAGGGCGTCGTCAACGGCTACGGCGAACGAACCGGCAACGCCGACCTCATCCCGATCGCGGCGAACCTGGTGCTGAAGATGGGGATGACCGACGCGCTGCCGGAAGGGTCGATCGAACGCCTCACAGAGGTCGCGCACTACGTGGCGGAGGTCGCGAACGTTGCGCCCGACTCGCGCCAGCCCTACGCGGGGCGCTACGCGTTCACCCACAAGGCCGGCCTGCACGCCAGCGGCCTGGCGCGGCTGGAGACTGCCTACGAACACGTGAGCCCGGATCTGGTGGGCAACCATCGGGGCATCTCGGTCAGCGATCTAGGCGGCGCGGCGACCCTAACCATGAAGGCCCGGGAGTTCGGTCTGGAGGTGGACGCGGGCATCGTCCCCGCGCTCCTGCAGGACATCAAGGAACGCGAGGCGCGCGGTTACACCTTCGAGGTCGCCGACGCGTCGCTGGAGATCCTGATGCGCCGCGCGATGGGCTGGAAACAGGACTACTTCACCGTGGAGAGCTACAAGGCTCTTGTCCAGGAGCGGTGGGACGAAGGCGCCGTCGCCGAGGCAACCGTGAAGGTCATCACGAACGACGAACGCCACATCGAGACGGCAGAAGGGCACGGCCCGGTCGGCGCGCTGGACAACGCGCTCCGCAAAGCACTCACGAACGAGTACCCGGAACTGGCCCATATGTCGCTCGAGGACTATCGGGTCAGGGTCCTGGACGAGAACGTCGGAACCGGCGCCGTGGTACGCGTGTTGATCGACACCTCGAACGGCGAGCGCGAATGGACCACCGTCGGCGTCAGCGAGAACATCCTCGAGGCCTCATGGGAGGCGCTGGTCGAGTCCTACGCGTTCGGCCTGCTGCACCCGCGCTCGCACGCGGACGGCTGAACATCCGCAGGCGCGTTCTGGACCCCGTGGGTGGTCGGCGATGCCCTACAACCTCGAGGACAGGGTGCGGACGATCCGGTCTTCCAGCCGGATGGCCACGTCCTTCGTGACGCCTCTCGAGAGGATCGAGAAGGACGCCGTTGGACCGCTCCGAAGACGGAGGTATCCCGACAGGGCCGATATCCCTTGAGCGAGGGTGCCCGTCTTGGCGCGCACGGCGATCCCGGCCAGGCGGTCGCGCATCGTGCCCTGGCCCGGCGCGGGCAACGACGCCCGCAGGAAGCCGCCCCACGGCCGACGGAGCGCGGACGCCAAGAGGCCGCTCAGGCCGAGCGTCGAGATCCGGTCGCGGTAGGAGAGCCCGGACGCGTCCATCACGTTCGCTTGGACCCCGCGGTCGTGGAGCCACGCCTGGATGACGCTTGCCCCCGCGGCTATCGACCCCTCGCCGCCGAACTTCGCCCCCAGAACCTTGGACAGCGTCTCCGCGTCCAGGTTGTCCGAGTTGATGTTCTGCCGGCGAAGGATGGCTGCGAGCGGCGCCGACCGAACCGAGGCAACCGGCTTGAGGACGTCGGTGGGGATGGCGGTCCGCGGCGATCCGCCGACTTCGATGCCCTCGCCGCGCAGGCCGGCCGTCACCGCGCGCGCGGCGCCGCGCTCGGGGGTCAGGACGTACCTGGTGGGGCCGGCATTGTGGTCGAAGGACAGCGCCGTGGGGAGGCCGATGTTGTCCAGGGCCATCGGGTGCCAGCCGGGTGCATGCCGGTCCCGAAGGAATCCGCCGGTGTCGCCGATGACCGCCCCCGTGATCCGTCGGATGCCCGCCACGCGGAGCTTGGCTGCCAGGTCGCCCGCCGCTGCGTCGTCGAACTCGGGGTCACCGTGGCCGACGATCCACAGATCACCGTTCACCACACCCTTGTGGAGCGATCCGCGGATCACGGCGGCATCGGTGGGGATCCGGTAGCCGGGCCCGAGTTCGCTGAGGGCGGTCATGGACAGGAGGACCTTCTGGTTGGAGGCCGGCGTGCTGCGGACCGTGGCCAGGTGCGTGTACACGAGCCTTGTGCCGACGCGGACCGCAACGGAGACCTGGCGGGGACCGATGAGCCGGTCGATGGATCGGCCCCATGCCGTCGAGACGACGGCCGGGTCGCCGGCGGGCGGCGGCGTCGCGGTGGAAGGCGGCGGGAGGACGGGAGCCGGCGGCGCCAGCGCCGGACGTGGTGCCGTGGGAGTGGAGGAACCCGCCGATACGCACGCGGCCAGCAGCACGGCCGTGAGCGGCCCGGCCACCGCGCGGAAGTATCTGCGAATGACGTCCATGATCGGTTCGCATCATGGCCCGATTCGGTCCGGGGAGGAAGTTACGAGTTCGAGATGGCGTCGATCTCGGACTGCATCTGGCGGCGCTCCGTCAGGAGCGACTCCAGGTCCGCGCCCGGCAGCGGCTTGGCGAACAGGAAGCCCTGGCCCAGGTCGCAGTGGAGCTCCAGGAGCCGCTGGAGCTGGTCGGCGCGTTCGATGCCTTCCGCCACGGGCTTGAGGCCCAAGATCGCGGCGAGTTCGATCACGGCCGCGGTCAGCGCCGAGGATTCGCCGCCTTCACTGACGCCGTCGATGAACGACTTGTCGACCTTCAGGATGTCCACGGGGAAGCGGCGCACGTAGTTCAGCGATGAATAGCCGGTCCCGAAGTCGTCGATGGCCAGTTGCACGCCGAGCGACTTCAGTTCGGTCAGGCGTTCGATGGAGAGCTCCATGTCCTGCATCATCACGGACTCGGTGATCTCCAAGATGAGGGAGTGGGGGTCCAGCCCCGTCTCTTCCAGGATGTCGCGAACCTCATCGACGATCTCGCGGCGGACCAGCTGGCGCGCCGAGAGGTTGACCGCCATGTGGAACGGCGGGTCCATCGGGTAGGTGTCCTGGAGTGCCTTCGCGTAGGTGGTGGCCGTGCGCAGCACCCAGCGGCCGATGGCCACGATGAGCCCGGTTTCCTCGGCCAGTGGGATGAAGTCGAGCGGGGGCACCATGCCACGCGTGGGATGCATCCAGCGGATGAGCGCTTCCACACCGGACACGCGCCCCGACTCCAGCTCGATGACCGGCTGGTAGAACAGGACGAACTCATCGTGCTCCAAGGCGCGTTGCAGGTCTGCCTTCATCTCCAGACGCTTGAGCGCGGTGTCGTGCATCTCCGGCTCGAAGACCTGGTAGCAACCTTTGCCGCGCTCCTTCGCCATGTACATGGCCACGTCGGCGTTGCGAAGGATCTCCTCGGAAAGGATGATCTCCTGTCCTTCGGCCACCGCGATCCCCACGCTGGCCCGAACGAAGACCTCTTTGCCTTCCAAAGTGAACGGGGCCTCGAGCATCTGCATGACGCGGTCGGCGACGTCGGCGGCCTGCACGCCTTCTCCGTCCTCATCCAGGTCCAGCAGGATGGCGAACTCGTCACCGCCTAGACGAGCGGCGGTGTCGGCCGCGCGCAGCGTGGTCTTGAGGCGCTCGCCGACCTCGGCCAGGAGCTGATCACCTGCGGCGTGGCCCAGCGAGTCGTTGACGGTCTTGAAGTCGTCGATGTCCATGAAGAGGACGGCGATGGGCTTGTGGTCCCGCTGCTGGCGCTCAACCGCGTGCTCCACGCGGTCCGTGAACAGCGCGCGGTTGGCCAGATTGGTCACCGAGTCGTGGAAGGCCTGGTGCGAGAGCTGTTCCTCGAATGCTTTCCGCTCGGAGATGTCACGGGTGTTGAGGACGATCCCGCGCACGTTCGGGTCGTGCAGCAGGCTGGTCCGAAGTGTTTCTGCGTGGAAGGCCTCCCCGTTCTTGCCCTCGATCTTGAACTCCAAGATGCCAGTGTGGCCTTCGCCCTCTCCGGTGCCCATGAGGAAGCCCATGACCTTGGCCTTGTCCTCCGGTCCCAGCAGATCTGCGAACCGCATGCCCTCGAGCTCGGCCGGCTCGTACCCGAAGACCCTCGCGGAGGACGGACTCGCGTAGCGCACGGTCGTGTCGGGTTCGATGACGGTAACCACGTCGGTCGAGTTCTTCACCAGCGACGCGAACCGTGCCTCGCTCTGCTGGATCAGCAGGTCCTCGGTCAGGGTCGCGCTCTCCAGGGCAAGAGCCACCTGCGAAGCCAGGGCGCGAAGAGCGTCCGCAACGGACGCCGGCATCGGTTCCACCGAGGCGACGACCATCAGGCCGTGGAGTTCCTCGCGAAGGAACAGCGGGGCCACGAAGACAGATCCTTCTTCGCTGATCCGCATGCTGAGTGGGTCGCGGAGCGTGCTCTCATGCATCTTCACGACGTAGGCGTCGCGATCCATCAACCGCTGGAGTTTCCACTCCTGAAGGGTGTCCAGGGAGAAAGCGACACCGGTCGCGTCTTCCGGACCGCCTGAGGAGGCGACGACGACGAGTCCCTCCCCTTCATCCGGCTGTTCGCACATCCGGATCGCGGCTGCGGTCCCCGCCAAGGACAATGCGGCCTGCGTCGCGGCGTCGTGGATGGCGGAACGGTTCGTGGCGGTCACCAGCGACGCGCCCGCTTGGCGAAGCGCCTTCTCGCGATCTGCGGACTGCTGCTGGCGGCGGACCAGACCGGACATCCTCACGATGGCCAGGACGAACAGCGTGATCGTTGCGCCGAGGATGACGGGCAGGTTCGCGACCTTCTTCCCCGACCAGAGCTGGATGAGCTGCGCGAACGGGGCGAGCAGCGAGGCGAACGCGAGGAGTGTCAAGCGTCCCGCGCCCACGCGAACCTCCGCGTCGCCGGGAGAATCCGAGATGGTGCGCATCGAGGCATGGAGCGCGGCCGCACCGAACAAGACGTAGAAGGCGATCCACCCGATCTCCAGCAAGCCACTTCCCGGCGTGTAGCCGGTGTGTAGCAGCAGCCAACCGTAGATGGCGTCCGTGATGAACAGCGCAACGACACCTGTCATCATCAGGTAGAGCGAAGGAGCTTTCCGTCCTCCTCCGACAGCCAGCCGCACCGCGAAAGTGATGACGAGGATGTCCATCAGCGGATACGCCATGTCGACCGACTTCTCGACCAGACTCAGCGATGAGTTTGTGACGTATGGCGCGATCAGGAAGACCCACGAGAGGGTCCCGATACCGATCGTGATCATGGCGGCGTCGATGAGGCTGCCCCGGTCTCCCGGCGAGCGGCGCTGTCGGATCAACAGGTACAACCCCACCACGATGCAGGGATACACGGAGAGGTACGCAACATCGGCGATCGATGGATACGGCAACTGTGAACCGAAGAACTTCGTGTAGTTGTAGGCGATCACATCGCCCGAGATGAACAGCGCCTGCCCCAGCGCGAACAGGTACCAGGGCATCCGCTCATTGGGCTTGTGGACCCGCACCGCAAGGATGATGGCGATCGGCGAGGAGAGACCGATGAGGTTGAACAGGATGCTGGGGTGGCCCGTCATGAAGTACGCGACGGTTGCCAGCGCCGCGCCGCAGGGGTACAGGAACCAGGCTCTCTTCCTCATCTGCTTGGCTATCGGAAGGCCGAACCGCCGACATTAGGCGCGAAAGCCGATTACCCGAAATCGGGGGGTTTCCGGAGCCAGGGCCAGCCTCGGGCAGCAGTGGCTAGACGGAGACGTGCAGCTGGTCGAGCTGGAAGCGTCCCTTGAGGGTCCCCAGGACGGCGATGAGCTCGTCAACCTCTTCGTCGGAGTGTGCGGCGGTGGGCTGGATGCGGAACCCCACCTCGTCTTTCGGCACCAACGGGTAGGCGGCCATCGTCACGTAGATCCCATGATCGAAGAGGTACCGGCCCACGTCGTCGATCTCGTTGTGGTCGGCCAAGGGGATCTCGATGATCGGATAGCCGGATACGTTCGGGGTATGGATCTCGAGCCCGTGCATAGCCTGCAGGATGCGATCGGTATGGCGCCACAGCGTCGCGCGGTAGTCGTCGCCCCGCTTCTTGTTGACCTCGAGACCGGCGATAGTGGTCGCGAGGGACGCCACAGGTGAGGGCCCCGAGTACAGGTAAGGGGGCGCCAGCACCTTGAGCGCTTCCTTCATGCCGGTGGGCAACGCGATGAAGGCCAGGAGAGAGGAGTAGGCCTTCGACAGGCCGGCAACCAGGACGGTGTTGTCATACGAGACGCCTTGATGGCGAAGGATGCTATTGCCCTTCATCCCGTAACTCGACGTTTCGTCCTGCGAGCGTTCACCGATGACGCCGAAGCCGTGCGCGTCGTCTACATATAACAGGACGTCGTGGTCCCGCGCGATCCTGGAGAACTCCGCCATGTTGGGCCCGTTGCCGGTCATCGAGTTCACTCCGTCCATGGCGATGATCCGGGGAAGCGCCGGGTCACTCGCACGGATGAGCTCCTCGAGATGCTCGAAGTCGTTGTGCCGGAATCGGACGATGGACGCGCCGTGACCTGCGGCCACCATCGCCCCGTCGTAGATCGTCTTGTGTGCGCGGCCGTCGAGGAAGATCGTCCCGTCGCCCACGAGCACCGGGATCACGGACATGTGGATGTGGGTGATGGTCGGCAGCAAGAGGACATCCTCGCTACCCAGGAGTTCGGTCATCTGTTCTTCGATCTCGGGGTAGAGCCTGGGGCTTCCCAGCAGGCGAGACCACGACGGGTGCGTTCCCCACTTGGCCAGGTACTCGGGAACGGCCGCGATGATCTCCTCGTCCAGGTCGAAACCTAGGTAGTTGCACGACGCCCAGTCGACGAGCCACTGATCGCCGATACGGATCCGGCGGGCCTGCTGTTCGTCGATGACGGCATCCATCATCGGATGGGTGTTCGTGAGGCGGGTGAGATCCTGCGTGGTCGACACCCAGCGATCGAGCCAGCCGTCGACCTGCCGGCGGCGAGGTTTTCCGTTGACCGAGGGAGCCAAACCCTCATCGTCAGCTCGACGATGCTTCTGTTGGGCAGGCGCGTGACCGTTGGTTGAGGGGAGGGCTGCTTCCTTCATGGTTCCATCCCATCGTCACTGAACTAGCCCACCTTTACCCCGAAATCGTGGTGCGATCGAGGGATGTCGGGAGATCGTAGGCCCTAGGTCCATCGGACGGTCCCGCCGGACCGCCCCGGCTGCGTGCTTACTTGACCAGCACCCAGAAATCCGCGTGCTTGTCCGCTCGATCCGCGCTGATACGCCAGCATCCGGCGGTCGGGAAGTTCACGATGGCCTTCCAGATGTCACCGGGCCGGCCCCAAGCGGCGCCGAAGTCCGGGTAGACGTGATCCAAGCGGATCTCCTGCCCGTCCGGCCCCCCCAGGATGATCCGCATGCCGTGCGCCCCGTTGACCGCCAGTCTCACGGGCAGGTCGGTCGCCGACGGGAACGGCTCGTGGCCCGGGAACAGGGCCCAGAAGGCAGAGCCCGGGCCATCTTGGCCGGCGACCTGCGTGTTCTCTCTCACCGGCGTCGTGGATGAAGCAGGGCTGCAATCGCTCGGGCCCACGTTGGGCGGGAGCTGGGAGAGCGTGGAAGCGCTGGCCATGGGATCGGATCCGCTGGACACCGCAGGGCCACTGGTGCAGGCGGCTAGAAGCAGCGCCGACACCAGCAGGGCGACACCTTTGGGCGAGCGAACCACGTTGCGCATGCCGTCCCTTCGGTCCGCGCGGGGCATAGGTTTACCCTGCCCGGCCATGCAAACACAAGCAGGACGCCGTCATCAGATGGAGAAGACCTCCATCTGCGCCTCGCACGAGGGGCCTTGGCTCACCCAGATCGCCCCTTCGGTCAGGTCCGCGGCCATGGTGGCCACGGTGACCGAATCGTCCCACTGGTCGAGCGTCTGGTTGCGATGTTTGCAGACCGAACCGGGCCTTCCCTCGTGGTCGCGAAGAACCTCCAAGAGCCCTTGCATCCCGCGACCGGCCCGGGCTTCAAGTCCGCCCGCCGCTCTCTCTTGGCGATGCCTGGACGTCGATCCGGGTTCGAGCAGTGCCATGTCCTTGAACGGGGCCCCCGTGCGAAGGAAATGGTTCGTGTGCACGAGGCCCGGCCCCTCGAACCTCGTGACCATCTCCGGACCGCCGGGCCCGGTCTCCAGGCCGGCCGACCGTCCGTCGGCAGACGCGATGAGGTAATTGCCGGAGGACGATCGAGTGGGCGCCATGACGGCATCCACGGCCTCCTCGAAGCTTGAACTCGTGAGGATCCGGCGGAGGACGGCGTGGAACGGCACGCCCGGTTCCCCCCGGTCACGGCTTGACTCCAGGGCGTTCGTCACCACGCCGATGCCCGCGGTGTTGGCCCCGCACTTGGCAAGCAGCCCGGCCTCGACAACCGTGACGAACCCCGGACCTTGCGTCGGCGTTGCCGCCAGCACAACGCAGGTCTCGGCTGCGCGCGGCGTCCAGTCCCAGTTCTGGGCGATGAGGACGTGTCCCGGGGGATCAACGGAGATCGCCGACAGCACGGTGCACTCGGTGAGGCTCGCTGCGCCGGGCGCCCGGCGAACCGACAGAAGTTCGGTTCGAAGGTTGATCGCCAGGATGTCCTCGGCGTCCACACCGGCGCCCTCGGCGATCCCCTCCATCTCCGGCAGGAGCCGCTCGTCATAGGCGTTCAGTGGCTCAGAGAACGGCCCGGCCAGGTCGCGGATCTGGGGCCAGGTCAGGGCCGTGTGGTAGCCGATGAGCTGTTCGTAGAGTTCGATGGTGCCGTGGATGCGGTCGCGGGCTTGCTCGCCGTAGGCTCGCCCTCGCTCCCTGGGGCCGCCGCTCACCGAGATCAGGGGCCAACTCACGCAGGGCAGGGTAGTAGACTCGCCGCGTTTCGCCCCCCGCACGCCTTGAGGAGGCCTCCCGTATGCACCAGATCGACCGAACCAGGATCCAGCAGCTCATGGAACGCGAACGCCAGACCTTCCGCGACGCGAGCCCGAAGTCGGGCGCCTTGGCGCAGAAGGCGAAGGAGTCGCTCCTCTACGGCGTTCCGATGAACTGGATGGTTCGCTGGCCGGGGGACTACCCGGTGTTCGTTGATCGGGCGTTGGGCGCGCAGTTCTGGGACGTGGACGGGAACCAGTACGTCGATCTTTGCCTGGGGGACACCGGGGGGATGGCCGGACACGGACCGAAGGTCGCGGTCGATGCGATCGCCGATCGCGCGGCCAAGGGCATCACCCTGATGCTCCCCACCGAGGACGCCATCTGGGTCGGGGCCGAGATGCAGCGCCGGTTCGGCATGCACCTGTGGCAGTTCTGCCTGACCGCGACAGACGCGAACCGATTCACCATCCGCTGGCTCCGCCAGATCACCGGACGGAGCAAGATCGCCGTTCACAATTGGAACTACCACGGTTCGGTGGATGAGACGTACGGCAACCTGGACGATGACGGGAACATCGTGCTGCGGGAGGGCACCATCGGCCAGCCCGTGCCGATCGAGGAGACCACCCGCGTGGTGGAGATCAACGATCTTGAGGGTCTGGAACGTGCGCTGGCACACGGCGACGTCGCTGCCTGCCTGTTCGAGCCGGCGCTCACGAACATCGGCATC
>JANXVR010000127.1 GCA_025351565.1 Actinomycetes bacterium | reverse complement strand
CGGCGCCCGCTTCCCTTCGCGAACTCACGCTTGGATCGGCCGACGCACTCGGGGCATTGATAGCCGACCGGCGCAGGGATCATGCACTCCGGGCAGATGGGCTTGTTGCACCGGGTGCAGTGGACACCGGTCTGCTCCGAAGGATGCCGGTAGCAGTACTCCGGCGCGAGCGCCGACGGCGGGGGCGGGAGGGTTTCGGGGTTCGCCATGGGAATCATGGTACGGGGCTTGGCGCGGTTAGCGTCTAGGCCGTGTGGGAGTCGTGCTCGTGCGGGTCCACGTGGACGGCCGCCTCGGCCAGGCGAGGAACGTCTCGCAAGAGCGAACCACGAACCAGTTCGGCGATGGCGTGTCCGGCTTCCACCGACAGGGACGGGTCGACGTCGATGCTGAGTTCGGATCGGAGCTGGTGGCCGGTCCAGCGGGCCCTGACCTCCCCGACGTGCTCCACGCCGGGCACGGCCGAGGCCACCGCCTCGATCAAGGTCACGGTCTGTTCGTCTGTGCCGTCGAGCATGCGGTGCACCACCGACGCAGCTGCGTTCCAGAGCGTCAGCGAGATGACGACCGTGATGGCAAGGCCGATCGCCGGATCGGCCCAGTCGAGCCCGGCCAGCGCGGCCAGCGCGGATACCACCACGCCGAGCGAAGCCAGTCCATCGGTTCGTGCATGGAGCCCGTCGGCGACTAACGCCGCCGACCCGATCCGCTTCCCGACGCGGATCCGGTAGATCGAAACGACCTCGTTACCAGCGACGCCGGCCAGGCCGGCCGCCAACACCCAGGGTACCTGCCGCAGAGGCTGGGGGTGGAACAGGTGCTGGATGGCGACGATCGCGGCGAGGACGGCCGAAGCCGCGATGAGCAAGACGATGATGATCCCGGCCACATCCTCGGCCCGATGGTAGCCGTAGGTGTAGCGGCGGTTCGGGGGCCGGCGCGCCAGCCGGAACGCGATGAGGAGTGGGATGGCGGTGAGCGCGTCGGTGAAGTTGTGGATGGTGTCGGCGACGAGCGAGACCGACCCGCTCAGGGCCACGACGGTTAGCTGGAGTCCCGCGGTCAGGGCCAGGATGCCGAGCGTGATCCAGGTGGCGCGTACCCCTTGGGAGGTGGCCATGAGCGAGACGTCCGCGGGTCCGAAGTGTTCGTGGCCGTGTT
Organism: Actinomycetes bacterium; assembly: GCA_025351565.1. GTDB lineage: Bacteria > Actinomycetota > UBA4738 > UBA4738 > HRBIN12 > JANXVR01. Next base: position 1,554 of record JANXVR010000127.1, on the reverse strand, counting down.
CGTGGGCTGGTGGTTCGCTCACTGCTGCATCTTCGGGAGCTTCGCCAGATCCTGGGCCACCACGTTCGTGTCGAATAGGGGCCCCCAGCGGTTCAGGATGGTTCCGTCGGCACCGATCAGGTACAGCCATGGTTCGGTGAGGTCGTTGTTGCGGTAGAGCCAATCCGCGGCCGCCTTGTTGATGACCGCGCCGGAGGCCCCGTACTTGCGATAGATCTCCACGTGGATGAACACCGCGCGGTCTGCGTACTGCTTGGCCAGGGCTTCCACGGCGTCGGTGGTGGGTCCGCAGAACTGGCTCTGGCAGTAGACCGGCGTCGAGAAGATCACCAGGATCGGCCGATGCTGCGCCAGCGCCGCGCGGATGGTGATCTGGTGCAGCTCGGGGTCGGGCACCGGGGCCCCGCCCTGGGCCCGGGAGTCGATGGCGCTGTTCGGCACGCCCTTGGTTCCGATGATCGGGTTGTCGGCGGGGATCGCCTTCTGGCCCGGCGCAGGGAGGATCGGCGAGGTGTTCACGGTGAAGGCCGCCGTGAGCGTTTGTGTTCCCGATCCGGTCACGTCGGCGGTGATGGTCGCCTGCCAGAAGCCGGCGGTATCGAACGACATGCCGGGGGCCGAGTAGACCCCGCGCGCGGCGGCCGGGTTGCTGAGGGTGGGCGCCGGCCCGCTGGGCGGTGTACCGGGCGCCGGGATGTATGTCGCGGTGGCGTCACCCTTGGCCACGGGCTGCGCGGATCCATCCGTCCCCAGGAAGTCCAGGTGGACCTTCACCGTCCCGAACGTCACCAGTTGGATCCCCTGCCCGCCGGAATGCTGGATGCCGAGCTCGAAGTCCTGCGGCGGCCCCACGTAGAGGTCGCTGCTGGCCACCTGCGCCGAGAACGTAGAGGAGGGCGACCCGGACGTGGTGGGCTTGCTGGTTGCGTGGCTCGTGCAGGAGACGCCGAGAACCACGAGCGCCACGCCTAAGGCCAAGATCCGGAACCGTGCCATGACGCCCATCTTCTCGCGGATGGCTCGAACGTGCCCACCCTCACTCGATCGCCCCTTCCAGACGCAGAAGGAACCGGCGGCGTTCGTCGTCTCCGCCGTAGGCGCCGAGCGAAGGCCCCGCGCCCACGACGCGATGACACGGGACGAACAGTTCTATCCGGCAGCGCGCCAGGGCGCCGCCGGCCGCCCGCGCCGCCCGCGGGCTGCCCGCAGCCGCCGCCAGGTCGCCGTAGGTTCGGAGTTCGCCGTAGGGGACCGAACGGGTCTGTTCGAGCACCCGGCGGGAGAAGCCGTTCCCGGCCGGGCGCAGGTCGACCGGCGCCCGGAACCGGCGTAGCCGCCCCGCGAAGTACGCATCGAGCTCCCGTTCGACCCGGCCCGATCCGGCGGCCGCACCCGTCAGCTCCACGCCGAGGTTTCGGGCGAAGGCCTCGGGTTCGCCGGGGTCGTCGGTAGCGAAGGTCGCCACCACGCCACGGGCCCCCATCACCACGGTCATCGGCCCGAGCGGCGTGTCCGCGACCAGGAAGGTAAGGCTCATACGGGAGGCCAGGGGAA
>JANXVR010000122.1 GCA_025351565.1 Actinomycetes bacterium | reverse complement strand
CGGCGCCCTCGGCAGCGAACAGGAGCGACGCGACGCGCCCCATACCGCTGGCCCCGCCGGTGATGAGTGCGACCTTCCCCTGCAAGCGCATGGTCAACCCCTTCGCAGTTCGGACCGTCGAAGGGTAGCCCACGAGCCGCGGGGCCGCGGAGCCGCGCCCGGCGCCTGCGCTCAGCCCAGGACTTCGGGATTGAGGATCGTGGGGGGGCAGGTTCCGTCCAGCGCGGCGAACACGTTTTCCACCGCCAGCGCTCCCATGGCGTTGCGCGTATCCACCGTGGCCGAACCCAGGTGCGGGATGACCACGACGTTCTCCAACGCAAGGAGTTTCGGGTTGACCTCGGGCTCCTTCTCGAACACATCCAGGCCCGCCGCGAAGAGTCCTCCGGCGGCGAGCGCATCGGCCAGTGCGTCCTCGTCCACGACCGGCCCGCGCGAGGTGTTCACCAGAACCGCCGAGGGCTTCATCTTCTTGAAGGCTTCGGCGCCGAACAGGTGGCGCGTCTCCGGCGTGAGGTTCGTATGGATGGACACGAAGTCGGACTCCGCCAGCAGCGTGTCCATGTCCACCCGGCGAGCGCCGGCCTCGGCCTCAACCTCTGCGGGGAGCTGGATGGCGTCAGCGTAGATGACCTGCATCCCGAACCCCTTGGCCCGGCGCGCGACCGCCTGGCCGATCCGCCCGAACCCGGCGATCCCGATGGTCTTGTGGTGGATGTCCTGGCCGAGCATCATCAGCGGCCCCCAGATCCACGGCTGCCCCGACCGCAGGAACCTCTCGCCCTCCCCAACCCTGCGTGCCGCCGTCATGAGCAGCGCGAACGCGGTGTCGGCGGTGGTTTCCGTGAGGACATCGGGGGTGTTCGTCGCGACGACGCCCGCCGCCGTGCAGTCGGTCACCGTGATGTTGTCGAACCCGACCGCGTGGTTCGCGATGATCTTCAGCTGTGGTCCGGCCGCGCCGAGTAGTTCCGCGTCCACCTTCTCGGTGAGCATGGTGATGATGGCGTCGCGCCCCTGCACCACCTTCAGCAGTTCATCGCGGGGGATGCCGAAGTCGTTCTCGTGAACGGTCACGTCGCAGCGCGACTCCAGGGTGCGCAGCGGGACCTCCATGATGGGGCGTGTCACCAGGACGTTCGGTCTATCGGACATGGGTGGATATCCTCCCTTGAATGGCCGTTCAGGTGGAAAGCCGCAGGCTACGGGGCTCGCGCGGGCCGAGTCAAGTCCTCGAGTGCAACCCGCGGTCGCGAAGCGTGAGGATGCCGGCAACCACCAGGAACGCGGCGATGACCGCGGCTGCCGCGGGGTCGGCCCACCACCAGTCGAGCGTGCGGTCCAGCATCATCCCCCCGAGGGTGATGGCGGCCAGCGCGCCACCGGCACCGGTGAGGAACCCGTCTCCTTGCAGCGCCGGGCTCTTGAGGCGGCGGCCCAGGCGCATCTTCCACACAGCGAGTGGGGGAAGCGCCAGCGTCGAGGCCACCGCGATGATGATCCCGAGCGTCGTGTGATCGGGGCCGGTCCCCGAGCGCAGGCCTCGGACGGACTGCACCGACACCGCCGCGCCGATGAGCAGCAGCGCGAACCCCACCGTTCGTTCCGCGCGCCGGTGTGCCGGGGGATGCCCGCCGAGCACCTCGATGCGGAGGTCGAGCAGGATCATCGCCGACGCCGCGGCATCCACCGCGGCATCCAGGCCGTAGGCGAGCAGGGAAAGCGCGTTCGCTCCCAGCCCGACGGTGATCGCAGCCACACCAGCAAGCACGCTCCAGCCGATCGATGTTCGCGAGGCGGTGACGGCACCCCTGAGGTCCTGGTCGCGCTGGGCCATGCCCAACCTTACGGGGAGGGCGTAGCATCGCGTCCTGCGCGGGATGGAATGGGAGGGTGAGCATGACCGAGTTGCTCGTGATCGGCGGAGTGCGAACGGCCGCAGCGGATGGCAAGACCGCGCCCGTCATCGAACCCGCCACAGCTGTCCCGATGATCGACGTCGCCGAGGCGGGTCCCGAAGACGCACGGCGGGCCGTGGACGTGGCCGCGCGAGCGTTCGAGGAGGGTGCCTGGCGGCGGATGAGCGCCAGGGAGCGCGGCCGCATCCTGAGCGCCGCCTCGCTGCTCATCCGCGATCGCAGGGAAGGGCTGGCCGTGCTGGAAGCCCGCAACGGCGGCAAGCCCATCTCCTCTGCGCGCGCCGAGATCGACATCGTCGCCAACGTGTTCGAGTACTGGGGTGGCGCCGCGACCAAGATCTTCGGGGAGACGATCCCCATCCAACCCTCCGGCATCGACCTGACGCTCCGCGAGCCGGTCGGTGTCTGCGTGCTGATCACCCCGTGGAACTTCCCTGCGGTCATCGCCAGCTGGAAGATGGCGCCCGCGCTCGCGTGTGGGAACACCGCCATCGTGAAGCCCGCCTCGCAGACTCCGCTGACCGCCCTCGCCGTCGCCGACATCCTGACCGAAGCCGGGCTGCCCGAGGGAACGCTCTCGGTGCTTCCCGGACCGGGTTCGACCACGGCTGCCGCGCTCATCGCCGACCGGCGGGTATCCAAGATCGGGTTCACGGGATCGACATCGGTTGGGACGCAGGTCATGCAGACCGCAGCTACGAACATCACCCGCGTCTCCCTGGAGCTCGGAGGCAAATCCCCCAACGTCGTGTTCGCCGATGCCGACCTGGACGTCTGTATCCCGAAGTCCGTGTGGTCGGTGTTCGACAATGCGGGGCAGGACTGTTGCGCGCGGTCGCGGATGTTGGTGCAGCGGCCCGTCTACGAGGAGTTCGTAGAACGGCTGGGGGAGGCCACTTCGGCCATCAAGGTGGGTCAGCCGCTGGAAGAGGACACCGAGATGGGACCGTTGATCAGCGCAGCGCAGCGGCTGACGTCTCAGGGATACGTGGAGATCGGACTGGCTGAAGGCGCGCGTCACGTCATAGGAGGGGAGGTGCCCGACGATCCGGGGTTCTTCATGCGGCCGGCCGTGCTTGCCGATGTGGACAACGCATGGAGGGTGGCACAGGAGGAGATCTTCGGCCCCGTCGCGTGCGTGATCTCGTTCGAGACGGAGGAAGAGGCGATCCGCCTCGCCAACGATTCCCCGTACGGGCTCTCGGGGTCGATCTGGACCCGGGACCTGGGCCGGGCGATCCGCGTCGCGAAGGGCATCAGGACCGGGAACCTCAGCGTGAACAGCAGCAGCAGCGTGCACACGGAGGCGCCGTTCGGCGGGTACAAGCAGAGCGGCATGGGGCGCGAGATGGGGATGCACGCGGTCGGCCTCTACACGGAAGTCAAGAATATCTACCTCAGCGACGAGGTCTGAATCCATGACATCGTCCATGCAACGTCCGCCCGATACGCGGCGCCATGCCATCCTGGAGGCGGTAGGGTTCGCCGCCGAGGGGCTCCTTCGAACGCGTGAGTGGCGCGAGGCCGCCGACGATGTGCTCGCGCGGCTGGGCAAGGCAACGGATGCCAGCCGCGTCTACATCTTCCGTAACGGGCGCTCCGCGGACGGCCGGCTCACCACGACACAGATCCACGAGTGGTGCGCCCCCGGGATCGTGTCGGAGCTGAGTAATCCGGTGATGCAGGATCAACTGTGGGACGTCGCTGGTCTCGGCCGCTGGGTCGAGGCGCTGAGCTCGGGTCAGCCCGTGAAGGGACACGTTCGGGATCTCGATCCGGCCGAACACGCCATCTTGGAATCGCAAGGGATCAAGTCGATCCTCGCGGTGCCGGTCACGGTGGGTGACGTGTGGTGGGGCCACATGGGGTTCGACGATTGCCTGAGCGAACGGGATTGGACCACCGACGAGCTGGACGCGCTCCGCGTCGCGGCCGGGATCCTGGCAGCGGCCATCGGACGCCAGCAGGCAGAGGCGAGCCTGCGCGAGCGGGAGGAGCTCTATCGAACCCTCGTCGAGCAGATCCCGGCTGCGGTCTACATCAATCAGGTCTCCACCGAGTGGGTCTCGCTCTACACGAGCCCTCGCGTGAAGGACCTCTTCGATGTCGATCCGCAGGACTACCAGGAGGGGCATCTGTGGATGCATCTGGTCCACCCGGAGGATCGAGACCGCGTGCTCGCGGAGGATGCACGCACGGATGTGACGCTCGAACCGTTCGACATCGAATACCGGATGGTGCGCCGCGACGGGCGGGTCGTCTGGATCCATGATTTCGCGAATGTGGTGTACGACGCGGCCGGGAAGGCGCGCTTCTGGAGCGGTGTGATGTTCGACATCACGACCCTCAAGCGCGCCGAGGAGGAACTGGCCCGGGCTCTGGGGATCGAACAAGAAGCGACCGCGCGACTCCGAGCCGTCGACGACATGAAGAATACGTTCCTGCTGGCGGTCTCCCACGATCTCCGAACCCCTTTGGCCGCCGTGCTCGGGAGCGCCCTGACCTTGGATCGCGAGGACATCGACCTGGAGGAGGCCGAATCGCGCGATCTCATCCACCGGATGGCGCTGAATGCACAGAAGCTCCAGCGGGTCATCAACGACCTGCTCGACCTGGATAGGCTGTCCAGAGGAGTCCTAGAACCGAATCGTTCCGACACGGACGTGATCGAGCTCATCCACCTTGTGGTCGACGGCTCGGACCTGCTCACGGACAGGGAGATCTCTGTTGAGGGCGGACCGCTCACCGCGCACATCGACGGACCGAAGGTGGAACGGATCCTCGAGAACCTCCTGGTCAACGCCGCGCGTCACACCCCCGCCGGAACCCGGATATGGGTTCAGCTGGGGGCCGACGCGGACGGCGGGGTGCGTATCTCCGTCGAAGACGACGGCCCCGGCGTGCCGCCTGCCCTCCGCGATACCGTCTTCGGCGCGTTCGAGCGAGGTCCGTCGACGTCCGCGCATGCTCCCGGCTCGGGCGTCGGGCTCACACTGGTAGCCCGGTTCGCGGAACTCCACGGTGGCCGGGCGTGGGTCGAAGAACGCGAGGGAGGCGGCGCCAGCTTCAAGGTGCTCTTGCCCGGCTAGGAGCGCTGGGCTCCGGTGCCACGTTCCCTCGGTAGACTTCCCCCCATGTCTGAGCACCCTGAGGAACTTCGCGACCGCGAACCCCGCCCGGCCGGCCAGAAGCCGAGCGCCAACCTGACGGTGGACGCCTACCAACGGCTCAAGGCCGAGGTGGAGGAGCTGGAGACGAACGGCCGTCAGCGCGTGGCGGAGCGCCTCCTAGCGGCCCGGGAGCTGGGAGACCTGAAGGAGAACGGCGAGTACGACGCCGCCAAGAACGACCAGGGCCTGATGGAGTCGAAGATCCGCAAGATCCGGGCGATGCTGCGTGATCCCGAGATCGTGGGCGCCCCGATCCATGCCACCGAGGTCGGTCCCGGGATGCTCGTGACCGTGCGCCCGCTGGATGAAGATGACCCGGAGGACGAGACGTACCTGTTGGCCGAGCACGCGGAGGAGCGTGCGAAGGGAGCCAGGACCGTGACCACGACCTCGCCGCTCGGTTCAGCCCTCATGGGAGCGGTCGTCGGCACGGAGGTGCTCTACGAGGCGCCCGGCGGCAACTTCCGTTACCGCGTGGTCGCCTTCGAACCGTACACGGGATAGCCGCGCCGATGGCAAAGGCACGGGACCTGCGCGAGCGAGAAGCTCCGAAGGTTCGCGACATGCCTGCACCCCGCAAGAGCGAGGGCGCGGCGGGCGGCGCGATGCGCCAGATCTTCAAGTGGCCGTTCCGGGCCGCGCTGGCGTTCCTCCTGTGGACGGGCATCCGTCCGTGGCAGCTCACCTTCCTCTCGTTGATCCTCAACGTGGCGGTTGGGTGGCTGATCCTGGGGGGACGCTGGGCGCTCGCCGGCGTGCTCCTCACGATCGCCGGGCTGTGCGACGTGTTCGACGGATCGGTAGCGCGTCACCGCGGGGAGGTCGGGCGTTCGGGGGCGTTCCTGGACTCGGTGATCGACCGTATCTCCGACATGATCTTGTTCTCGGCATTGTTCTGGGTGATGGCGGCTCGTCACCAGCCGGTTGAGGCCGGGCTGGCATTAACCACCCTGGTGGTGAGCCTCTCTGTCAGCCAGGTGCGCGCCGAGGCCGAAGCGGTTGGCCTCACCCTCACCGAAGGGTTCTTCCAGCGCCTCGAACGGTTCCTTGCGCTGATGATCGGGCTGATGGTTCCGCACACGATGTTCACGGTGCTGGTAGTGCTTACCGCGCTAGGGTCGCTCACGCTGCTGCAGCGCAGCTTCTTAGCGCTGCGGGGCACGAGACTGTAGGAGGCGAGGTGGACTTCATCCGAGTGGGAACGCTGGCCGAGATCCCCGACGGGGAGCTACGCGGGTATGACCTCCCCGGCGGCCGGGTGGCTGTGGCGCACGTCGATCATCACCTCCATGCCGTCGGGGACACGTGCACGGCCGATGGGGGCTCCTTGAGTGAGGGCGTGCTACGGCTTGAGCGTGAGCCCGAGGTGAAATGTGCGTGCGGGAACCGGTTCGACCTGGAGTCGGGGGAGCCTTCCGACGGTGGTGGAAGCGATCCTGTGCCCACGTTCGCCGTTCGCCTGGTGGACGGGTGGATCGAAGTGGCGCCGTTCCCCGGTGTGCGGACATGACCGCGCGCCGGGTGCGGACCAGCGCGCCACCGCAGGCCATCGTTATCTTCGGCGCGTCGGGTGACCTCACCCGCCGGAAGTTGCTGCCGGCCTTCTACCACCTCTATCTGGAGGGTCTCCTCCCGGAGCGGTTCGCGATCGTCGGCTATGCCCGGACGGAGTTCACAGATGAGGAGTTCCGGGAGCATGCGCTGGCCTCCATCCGTGAATTCGGCAAGCACGTTCCCGAGGGGCAGGTGTGGGCGGACTTCGCCGGGCATCTCCGGTACGTGGCGGGGGAGTTCACCGATCGCGGAGCGATGGACCAGGTGGCCGCGGACCTGGAGGAGGTCGACCGAACCCACGGCACGGAAGGGAACCGATTCTTCTACGCTGCGACGCCATCCAGCGCCTACGCCGACGTCGTGGAGCGGATCGGCGAAGCAGGCATGGCGCCGGGCTCCAAGATCATCATCGAGAAGCCGTTCGGCCACGCCCGCTCGACCCCGTCCTGACGGATGAACAACGTCTGATCGCCCTCCATCGCGCCGAGCAGCAGCAGTTCGTAT
>JANXVR010000095.1 GCA_025351565.1 Actinomycetes bacterium | reverse complement strand
AGGTGACCTTGAACGCTCCGGCGAGCGTCTTGGTCGAGAACCCGACCAGCTCGTGGTCCATCGATCCGGCGTTGGTCACGATGAAGCTCACCGGTCCGGCAGGGACGTAGTTCTGGGAGAGCGTGATCGCCATGTGCGTCTGGTCGGTGTCGGAAAGGGTGACGATGATCGTCGAGCGATTCGCCGGATACCCGTTCACCTGGACGGGGGCGGTCTGGCCACCGCCTGAGTAGTTGGGGATCATCGCGACGGTTCCGCCGCCGCCGGCCACGGCGCCCCCGGCGCATGCGGTAAGGATCAGGAGCAGCCACGCCGTCAGGGCGGCCGGGGCATGGATGCGGGTTCGACGGATCATGGTTGTGCTCCTTCTGCCCTTACGGGGTTCGCCAGTTGGGGTTGCTCGGGGCCTTCGGTTGCCATGATCGAAGGTAGGCCACGAGTTCGGAGATCTGTTGGTCGGTGAGCGGGCCGCCGTACTCGTTCCACCAGGCGGGCATCGCGGTCCCCGGGACGCCGCCGGCGATGATCCCGTGGATCTGGAGGTCGTTCGCTCCCGTCAGGAACTGCTGGGTGTTCAGCGCGGGGGCGTCAACGCCCTGGCCGGTCACGCCGTGGCAGGTGGTGCAGTTCTGCGACCAGAGTTGCCGCCCGCCCATCACCAGCGCGGTGTTCTGGGCGGTCAGCGCGTCCGTCCGCCGGTTGCCTTCGACCACTCGGTAGGCGGGGAACGCCAGGACCAGGAGCAAGAGCACGACAACGCCCGTGGTCTGCCACTTCCGCGAGGAGGCGACCAGGGCCGTGTCGTCACGCATCTGTTCGGTCATGACGCACCTCCCGTGGGAGTGGCGGGCGACGCACTGGGGCTGGCGCCGGGGGCCGGCGTGATCTCGCCCAGGCAGGAGGGTCCGCCGGCAGTGGTCGGCCCTTCGATGACGCCGCGCGGAGGTCCTTCGACGGCGGTGGAGGTGTCGACCATGACCCGGCCGTTCTTGATGGTTATCGGGAACCGGTCCATGCCGCGAGGCGCCGGCCCCTTCAGGTAGTCGCCCAGGAGGTTGTACACGCTTCCGTGGCACGGGCATTCGAACTGCTTCGAGCTGTCGCAGAACGGCACCCGGCAACCCAGGTGCGGGCACTTCTGATAGAGCGCGCGAAGCCCGCCCTTGTACTGCGTCACGTAGAAGCGTCCGTCCAGGAAGTACTTCACCGTGCCTTCTGCGAGGAAGTCGGTCACCGGTCCGGCGTCTACCATCGCCCCGAACCCGCCGCCCTCCGACGGAGACAGGATCGAGTAGCTGGTCCATCCGGCCTCCACGACCAGCGCGAGCCCCAATACCTTCCACGAGTTGTCCAGGAAGCTCCTGCGCGGGATGGTGCCCGGGCGGTCGGGTGCGGCGTCATGGTGCGCCGGCGTCGCGGCGGCCGGCGTCTCGGGCTCAGCCGCCGGCGTCTCGGGTGTCGTGCGTTCGTCTTTATCCATGGTCATAGCTCCACGTAGAGGTGATTCCAGGGCCAGACCCACGACCATTCGGGGCCTCGGAAGAGCGTGCCGATGATGGTGAGTATCAGCGCAGCGATCGCCAGGACCGTGAACACCGTCACGACCATCTTCCGGTCTCGGACGCGCCACCCTTTCGCACGGTCCAGATACGGCAACCCCAGTAGGAATAGCAACGCGGCCCCGGGGATGAGGATCCCGGCGACCATGGGCTGGAAGTGACTGAGCAGCTCCTGCAGGCCCGCGAAGTACCACGGGGCCTTGGCGACCGGCGGCGTCGTGTTCGGGTTCGCCATGTCCTTCAGCGGCGCGTTGAACGCGATCGCCAGGAGGAACACCACGGCGACGGTCAGCCCGGCGACCACGACATGACGGATCAGGAAGTGGGGCCAGGTGAAGACGGTGTCGTCGGGGATCTGTTCGTCTCGGGCTTCGATCTCGCGGGGGATCACGCCCAGCAGGCGGTAGCGTGGTTCGTCGGTGGGTTCAGGCATCGACGCTCTCCTCCTCGTCGGTGTCGCGGTCGACGATGGCGAAGCCGTCCTTGCGGACCCGCCATATGTGGATGCAGATCCCGACCACCATGAGGGCCGGCACGAAGTAGATGTGCAACACGTAGAAGCGCAGGAGCGCGGCCCCACTCACTTCCGAACCGCCAAGCAGGATCTTCCTGGTGGTGTCACCGATGACCGGCACGTAGCTGGCGATGTTCGTTCCCACGGTGATGGCCCAGAAGGAGAGCTGATCCCAAGGGAGCAGGTAGCCGGTGAACGACATGAAGAGCGTCAGCAGAAGGAGTCCCACCCCGATCACCCAGTTGAACTGGCGTGGTGCCTTGTACGCGCCGGAGTAGAACACGCGGATCAGATGCAAACAGACGACGAGCACCATGAGGTGCGCCGACCACCGATGGATGTTCCGTACGAACTGTCCGAACGCGACCGACGTGGACAGGTTGTGCATGTCGAAGTACGCATCGGGAACGGCCGGGTGATAGAAGAACATCAGGTACATCCCGGAGATGAACAGCACCATGTACAACACCACGGAGATGAACCCGAGCCGGAACGTGGACCGTGTCTTCAACACCCCGCGTGGCACCTTCACCGGATAGAGATGAAGGAAGAAGTTGTGGAACGAGGTCATCGCCCGCCCACGGGGAGTGTTCGCTTTCGGGTGCCGAACCGCGGAGCGATAGACCTCGGTCTGCTTGAAGCGTTCGGCCGGGTGGAAGATCGTCCGGTACCAACTCCGGTCCTTCATGGGTCTCCTCTACGCTCGGATCGGTTCGAGGGCGATGGGGGCTGTCGATGCCTCCGACCAGCCGTCCAGGGACAGGGCGTTCGTGGGGCAACGCTCCACGCACAGCACACAGCGGATGCAGCGGTCCTCTTGGATGATCAGTGCGCTGGAAGGCTTCTCGGTGCTGACACCCGTGATGTCCTCCACCGGCACGATGCTGATGCACTTCTCGGGGCACACGTCCACGCAGCCGCCGCACAGGATGCAGAGCTCGGGTTCCAGCATGATGTTGAGGAAGCACTGGAGGCAGCGCGCGGCCTCGGTGCGCGCTTCGGCCTCGGTGTAGCCCAGCTCGATCTCGGGGGAACCGATCCGGCGTTCGTTGGGCTCTTCGGGGATGGCGACCCGCGAGAGGCCCGTGTAGTCGGGAACGGGGCGCTTGAGGTCGATGATGGGGAGCATGGTGCGGCGCTGCAACGACGGCCGGGGCACGTCCTCGCCGGCGATCTGCTTGTGGATGGAGGCGGCTGCGCGCCGTCCGTCGCCGATCGCGTCGATGAGGTTCCTGGGTCCGAACGCCACGTCGCCGCCGGCGTAGATGCCGTGGGCGGAGGTGGCGAGCGACTCGCGCTCGATCGCGATGGTCCCGCGCGGGCTGATCTCGACGCCGTCCTCGGGCTTGAGCCAGGACAGGTCCGGCGCCTGCCCGATCGCCATGATGATCGAATCGCACTCGATGACCTTCTCGGTGCCGTCGATGAACCGCGGGTTGAACCGCCCGTCCGGATCGAACACGCTGGAGACATCCAGGGTCTCCAGGCCGGTGACGTGACCGTTCCCGACCACGGCGTTCGGGCCGCGGCGCGTGAAGATCTCGATGCCCTCCACCTCGGCCTCTTCGATCTCGAACTCGTGGGCCGGCATCTCCTCGCGGCTCTCCAGCGCGACCACGCGGACACGCTTGGCTCCCATGCGCCGCGCGATCCGCGCAACGTCCAGCGTCTGGGTGACGGCGCCCTCGGACTCCTCGACCTCCCCGGGGGTCAGGCCAGGTGCGGCCTGGGGGTGACCGGCGGCGATCTCGCGGAGCGCGGTCCGGGCCGCGTCCAGGGCGACGTTCCCCCCGCCGATGACCACCACGTCGTCGCCGAGCTCGACCTGGTAGCCCAGGTTCGCGTTCAGGAGGAAGTCGACGGCGCGCAGCACCCCGTCCTTGTCCACACCCGGGATCTGCAGGTCGCGTCCGCGCATGCACCCGATCCCCAGGAACACCGCCTGGAAGCCGTCCTCTCGCAGCGAGGCGAGCGTGAAGTCGCGGCCGAGCGCCTGGCCGGTCCGCAGTTCCACGCCCATGTCCAAGATCGCCTGGATCTCGGAGGTGATGAGGTCTCGGCGCAGGCGATAGGGCGGGATCCCGAGCACCATCATGCCGCCCGGCTGCTCCTGCGCCTCGAAGACGACCGGCGCGTAGCCGAACGTGGCCAGGTCGTGGGCGCACGCCATGCCCGCGGGGCCCGCGCCGATGATGGCGACCTTCTCGGGCCTGGAGGGACCGGAGGCGATGGCCTGCTGGTAGTGACGGTCACCACCCGGGCTCTCGACACCGAACTTCTCGGTGACGAAGCGCTTCAGCGCCCGGATGGCGATCGGCTGGTCGATAACCCCTCTGCGGCAAGCAGCCTCGCAGGGAGCCGCGCAGACGCGCCCGCAGATGGACGCGAATGGGTTCGGCAGGCGTGCGATCTTGTAGGCGCTCTCGTCGTCCCCTGCGGCGATGGCCGCGACGTAGCGACCCGCGTTCGTGAGCACGGGGCAGGCCCGCGTGCACGGCACGTTCGCATCGAACCAGTCGGCGGTGACGTCCTGGACGTTGAACCCCGCCAACCCGCTACCCCCGCCGCTTCCCTTGGAGCCGAACGAAGAGCCAGCAACAGGCGACGAACGAAACCGCCCACCAGGTGGCCACGATGAGGTCGCGCTCCCGCGGGACAACGTGGCGCGACAGGTATGTGAGCAGCTGGTTCGGGACGATCACGAACACCACGATGCTCACCACCAGCATGATCACCGCGGTGATGGCCGCCTTCCCCCACCCGGCGTCGTCGCTCTCCCTCGTGCCCTGCTTCACGATCGGTCCCCCGTTACTCGTTGGAGCCCCAGTTACCCACGTACCCTCTCGTGTCCCGGAGGACGACACAAGTCCGGGTGGCCCTATTCGAGGGGGCCTCTGGGCCCGCTACGGCTCCGCCGCACCGGCGGTGCCGATGGCCCGGAATCCGGCTCGCTCGTAGATGCGGGCGACGTCGGGGCCGTCGGCCGACAGGAAGATGGTCTGAACGCCCCGATCGCGCGCGTCGCGGACCAAGAACGAGGTGAGTGCCGCCGCGATCCCACGTCGCCGGTGGGACGGGAGCGTTGCGATGCCCACGAGTTCCGTTATGAGTCCCACGGGGTTGTGCGCCCCGGAGGCCACCGGCCCGCCGTCGGCGATGGCCACAGCCGTCACCGTGTAGCCGCCCGCCATCCGTTCCCGAACGAAGTCCACTGTTGTCTTCTCGAGCGTCTGGGCGGCTTGGGTGATCGCCGCCGGCCCCACCTCGCCCGACGCGGTCCCGGGCGAACCGAACCCCAGCTCCGCTACCGCCATCGTGCTCGCGATGTCGTCGGTGGGCGCAACCAGCCGGATCTCGACGCCCGCCGGTGGATCGACGCCGGGGAGGTCGCCCCCGTCCAGGACCATCAGCGGATGTTCGAGCGTGGTCAGCCCGACCTCCCGGGCCGCGGCGGCCATCTCCGGGTTCAGCTCAACCACCCACTCGAACGCCTGGGGATGTCCCCGCTGGATCTGGCGATCGCGCGCGATCCGGATGTCGGCGGGCGAGACGGGCCCGGCCCCCGGCGTGGGGCGGGCGTAGTAGCGCCAGCCGTTCCCCTCATTGACGAAGAGCGTGAGCGCGCCGATCGATTCGGTCCTCGCGACGGAACGGGGCACCGCGTCGAGGTACCCGTCGACATGCCGAAGCAGCTCGATCCCATCCACTCCCAGAGAGTAGCGTTCGGTACACTGCCAGCCCGTTCCCGAACTCGCTGGTGAGGACCTATGTCACGTGTGATCTTGATCGCTTGGGATGGCGCAGATTGGCGCATCCTTGACCCACTCCTTGAAGCCGGAGCCCTGCCGAACCTGCAGGCGCTCATCGACCGCGGCCAGAAGTCTGTGCTGAAGTCCACCGTGCCCACGCACTCCTGGGCGGCCTGGCCCTCGTTCCTCACCGGCGTGGACCCCGTGGACCACGGCGTCTACGACATCCTCGAACCCGTGCCCGGCACCCACAAGGCCTACCCGGTGACCTACAAGTCCATCAAGGCGCGCACCTTCCTTGACGACCTGACCGCGGCGAAGAAGAACATGCTCCTGCTGGACGTGCCGCTCACGTTCCCGCCGCCCGACATCTCGGCGACGCTCGCGGCCGGCGGCGTCCTGCCGAAGAGCCGGCAAACCACCCTGCCGGCCGACCTGAACGAGACGCTCGCCAAGCAGGGCCTGGAATGGCCGATCAACGGCATGAGCTGGACCACCTACCGGAACAAGCCCGATGCCTACCTGGACGAAGCCTTCGAGGTCACGGGCAAGCGGGTCAAGGCGTCCGAGTGGCTCGTGGACAACACGGACTGGGACCTCATGGCGAGCGTCTGGGTGAGCATCGACCGGACCCAGCACGCGCTCAGCAACTACATCGCCCCCGACCACCCGGACTACCTGAAGAACAAGGACACGCGGATCGGCAAGAAGGTCGCCGACATCTTCCGCCAGACCGACGAGGCCCTCGGGATGATGGTCAGCCGCGCACGCCCCGACGACATCATCCTGTTCATCTCCGACCACGGGTTCCAATCGTGTACGCGGGCCATCCACATGGACCACCTGCTCCACGAGTTCGGCTACCTGGAGTTCTCCGCAGCGAACGCGGTGTTCGGGCCGATGCAGTGGGGCCCGGTTCGCACGGTCGCCCGCAAGGTGTACGACGTGTTGGGACTGCACGGCAAGGTCTCCCTGCCCCAGACGGTGAACTGGTCCAAGACGCAGGCCTACACCTCGATCCGCTCCACTGGCGAGGGCGTGAACATCAACCTCGCGGGCCGGGAGATCGATGGGATCGTCGATCCCGGCGACTACGAGAAGCTCCGCGACGCCATCATCGACCGGCTGGGTAGCTTCGTGGACCCCAAGACCGGGAAGAAGCCCGTGGCCGAGATCTACAAGCGCGAAGAGGTCTTCAAGGGCAAGTACGCGGACACCGCGCCCGACATCTTCATGGTCCCGACCGAGGGCTACTCGCTCACGCACGCGAAGAGCGCGCTCGAGGACGCCGACTGGGTGAGCGGCGACCACCGCATCGACGGCACGATCGTCGCCGTCGGTCCGAAGGTGACCCCTTTCACGTCTCCCCCGGCGCTGATCGACATGGCGCCGACGCTGGTGGCGGCGTTGGACGCGCCCACCGCGGTAAAGCCCAGCGGCCACATCCTTACCGAGATCGTGGGCTCGGATGCCTCGCTCACCGAGCGCACGTCCACCACGGTGATCCCGGGGATGGACACGGCGAACGCCGCCGAGGTCACCGACACCGAAGCCGACGAGATGGAAGAACATCTCCGCGGACTCGGCTACATCGAGTAGACCGCGCGGCCTCGTGGAAACCCCTGACGAGATCGCCGAGTCCGTCAAGGCCGGCGAACCGGCCGACGGAGGCAAGCTCGGCGCGCTCCTGGGTGCCGGCGCCGGAGCGAAGGACTCGCTGACCATCCTGTCGGGAACCGCGCAGAACATCGTCGGCCTCGCGGTGTTCGCCGCCGCCACCGTTGGGATGAGCATCCTTGTCGCGCACGCGCTGGGTGGGAAGAAGAGCACCGCGTTCGCCCAGGTCACACTCATCACACAGCTTGCCTTCGTGGTTGGAGCCGCAACACGGTTCGGGATGGACATGGCGTCTGTTCGCCGGGTGGCGATCGAGGTCGGGAAGGGCGAACCGGGCCGTTCTCGGGCCGTGGTTCGGATCGCCGCGTTCATCGCACTAGGGGTGAGTCTCACGGTCGGCCTCATCGCGTTCCTTGCGGCAGGGCCGACCGCGTCGTTCCTCCATGCTCCCAGCGGTGCCCTTCGCGCGGCGGCCGTGGCCGTCATCTTCGTCGCGGTTGCGCAGGTCTACCTCGGGGGATCGCGGGGCCTGAAGATCATGCGCCACACCCTCTACGCGTACTGGGTCGGTCAATCCCTCAGCTGGATCGCGATCTCTCTGCTGCTGTGGAAGGTGCTCGAGAAGACGGTCGAGGTCACTGTTCTGGCGTACGCGCTCAGCTGGGTTTTCGCGAGCGCGATCGCGTATGTCAGCTGGCGTCACGCGACGAAGTCGTTCGCTCCGATGCCTGCTGAGCCTGACGAGGCTCGGTTGCTCGTGCGGTATGGGGCGCCGCGCGCACCAGCCGCGCTCCTCAGCCAGGCGATCTTCTACACGGACCTCGCGGTCCTCTCGCACTACCTCAACGACCACGATCCCCGCGTCTCGGTCTACACGGCCGCGATCCGCGTTGCGCAGATGCTCGTGTTGTTCCTCACCGCCGTGAGCTACATGTTCAGTCCGTTCGTCGCGGATCTTCACGAGCGCGGCGAGCGCGACCGGCTCAACGCTCTCTTCAAGCAGATCACGCGCTGGACGCTGGGCGGAACGGTGCCCTTGTTGCTCCTGCTCCTTATCGCCCCGGCGCCTGTGCTCCACGTGTTCGGTGGCGCGTACGGGTCGGGGAGCGCATGGCTCCGCGTGCTGCTCATCGGCCAGATCGTCAACGTGAGCGTAGGCGCGGCCGGGTTCGTCCTCATCATGGCGGGACGAACGGGTTGGGACCTGGCGGTCTACGCATCCGCGTTCCTCATCGATCTGGTGGTGGCGACCGTCCTCATAGGCTTCCTGCACATGGGCCCCGTCGGCGCGGCTGTGGCGCAATCCATCGCGCTGGTGTTCTCGAATACCGTGCGGCTGTGGCTGGTCTGGCGGTTCGTGCACATCCAGCCTTACGACCGCTACTACGCGAAGCTGCTGATCCCGACCGCCATCGGCGCGGTCGTGATGCTTGTTGTTCACGCGGCGCTGTCCGGGCCGAAGTGGGGGATCGACCTGTTGGGTACCTCGCTGGTGGGAGGAGCCGCCTACTACGTGGCCCTCGTGATCTTCGGCCTGACGCCGCCGGAGAAGGCGATGGTCGCCCGCGTGCTGGGGAAGGTCACGAGCCGCGGCGCGCGATCGTGAACGCACCGAGCGATCGCCAGGATCACGAACGCCCCGATGATGAACGGCACCTTGCTGAACGCGAGCACGGAACCTAGATACCACGCCTAGATCAGGTTGAGCGCCTTGGTGACTGCTTCCACGGGAGTTTCCGCGCGGACGATCGGATCGCCGAGTTCCTCCCGAGCCAGGTCCCAGGTGCTGAGTCCCACCACCGGCTTTCCCATCTTCAACGCGAACGCGATCTCGCTCAACGTGCCGTACTCACCGCCGACGGCGATGAGCACATCGGCCGTGCGGGCAACGATCGCGTTCCTGGCCTCGCCCATCCCCGTTGCCACGGCCATCGTGAGGTGGCGTGAGGCCGCGAGGCGATCGTCGCCCGGCAAGACCCCGAGACTCACGCCTCCCGCCTCCTTGCACGCGCGGGCCGCGGCGTCCATGACGCCGCCGAGGCCGCCGCACACCAGGACCGCGCCGGCTTCGGCGATCAACCGGCCGACACCAGCGGCGAGTTCGAGTTCGGCTTCGGTGGCAAGGCCCGCGCCCACCACGCCGACGTACGCTTTGCGTGTCATCCCCATGCCGCGCCGAGTATCGCAGCAAGCAGGGATGCGGCCGCGATCTTGTCCAGGGGTTCGTTACCGTTGCCGCATTTGGGTGACTGCACGCAACTGGGACATCCGTGGCTGCATCGGCATGCCTTGATGGTTTCCAGCGTGGCGCGAAGGAGCCGCTCCGCGCTGTGGAAGCCGCGTTCGGTGATGCCGGCGCCGCCGGGGTAGGCGTCGTAGATGAAGATCGTCGTCGCGTCCGTGTCCTGGTGCATCGGGGTTGAGACGCCTCCGACGTCCCAGCGGTCGCAGGTGGCCACCAGCGGCAGCAGTCCGATGGCCGCGTGTTCCGCGGCGTGGATCCCGCCGGGCAGGTCCTTCATGCTCACCGCGGCGCGCGAGATGAGCGAGGGGCTCAGCGTCCACCAGACCGCCTTGGTCTCCAGCGTCACGGGTGGCAGCGGCAGGGGCGTCTCGCCCACCACCGCGTTCGTCGAAACCAGTTTGCGAACGAAGCTCGTCACCTGATTGGTCACGCGGACCGAACCGTAGTGCACGGGTGCCTCCCCGGTGGTGGAGTGGTCGAGCACCTTGACCACATCGATGTCGGTGACGTCACGCGCTTGCGTGTAGTAGTCGGGGTCCGCCTCCTCTACCACGGCGACGCGCGTCACCAGGTTCAGTTCCTGGACGATGAACTGATCCCCTTGATGCAGGTACACGGCACCGGGATGAAGTGTGCCGTATGCGCGGCCCTCATCGGCCGTTCCCAGCAGCTCACCGGTGCCGGCGATCACGATGGAGTAGACATGACCTGCCCCGGCGCGGATGTCGACCTCCTGGTGGGGCGCCGCCGTGCCGCGGTCGTGCCAGGTGTCGCCGCGCTTGGCAAGCAAGCCCGCCGCGGCCATCCTTTCGACCGCCGCCGTCACCTCCGCGGGGTCCCCGAAGAACGCGAACTCGCTCTGCGCGAGCGGCTGTTCCCGTGCGGCGCAGCGCAGATGGGGTTCCAGGATGTAGGGGTTGGTCGGATCGATCACCGCGGCCTCGGGCGGCTTGGAGAAGAGGTCGTCGGGATTATTGACCAGGTACTGGTCCAGCGGATCGTCCTGCGCAACGAGAACGGCAAGCGCGTCGGTGTCGCGACGGCCTGCGCGCCCCGCCTGTTGCCACATGGACGCGCGCGTCCCCGGGTAGCCCGTGAGGATCGCCGCGTCCAGCGTTCCGATGTCGATCCCCAGCTCCAACGCGTTGGTGGATGCGACGCCCATCAGTTCGCCCGAGGCCAATGCCTCCTCGATCTTGCGGCGCTCGTGCGCGAGGTAGCCGGCGCGGTAGGCCTTGATGCGTTCGCGCTTGGGGATGTCGTCGACGCCGCGGCGAGCCCATTCGGCCAGCAGTTCGGCCGCGCGCCGGGAGCGCGTGAAGCCGATGCACCGGACGTCCTGGCTCACCAGCCGCGCCATGAGTCCGGCGGATTCGCTCAGCGCGCTCTTGCGCTGCCCCGTGTCCTCGTCCGTGATCGGCGGGTTCCAGAGCGCGAACAACTTCCG
>JANXVR010000060.1 GCA_025351565.1 Actinomycetes bacterium | reverse complement strand
CTTCTGCGGATTGGTCTTCGACTCGGAACCCCAACAACATGACCCGGCGGAGGGTCTGCCCAACTCGTCGCCAGGCACCAGCCCGCTTACCCCAGAAATGTTGGAGAACATGCGCCGTTCTGCAGATCACGTGCCTCCGGTCCTTCCTCTCGAATTCTTTGAGGAAGGCTGGTTCGCCGAGAGGCTTGATGATTCGGCCTTCCTGAGTCACGTGCAGGCAGACTGGCCCCAGGAGTGGACCTTCGGGCAGGAGATTGCTCGACGAACCGTCTTCGACGAACCGCGACCCGACGAGCTTGCAGGCTTCCCACGCGCTGAGTTGGCTCGCGTCGCGTCAGCGATGGTCGACGGGGGCGGCCATGCGTTCATTATGTGGCAAGGGCAGTCGCCGTTTCATCCTGAGCATTACATCGGCTTCATGTTCGGATTTGCATCCATGTTCATCGACCTGCTGTCAAGTCGGCCTCCCGAGTAAGAAGTACGACGCGATAATGAACTGTAAAGGGTGCGTTGGGCCGCGTCCCGTCAAGTGGTGTAAGTCCACAGCGTCATCCTTCTCATCAGCTCGCCGCGACCAGTTCGCCCGTCACCTCCTCGAATGCCTCGCTCTCGATCAGCTCAAGCCTGGCTTTGGCGAGTGACTCGGCGCTCATGTAACGACGAACGACCTGCCATTCGTCGTGCTGCTCGGCCAAGACCATGCCGACGAGACGGACCACCGAGGGCCGGTTCGGGAAGATACCGACGACGTCGGTGCGCCGGCGGATCTCCTTGTTGAGTCGCTCCTGTGGGTTGTTGGACCAGGTCTGCTTCCAGTGGGCGAAGGGGAACGCGGTGAAGGCCAAGATGTCTCCTCCGGCGCCCTCGAGCATCTCCCCGGCCGAAGGGAATCGCTCGTCGAGCTGCTCCACCACGCGGTGGAACTGTGCCCAGACCGCTTCGGCGTCGGGCTGAGCGAAGATCGAGCGCACGAGCGTTCCCACGAACGGCCCCGCAGACTTGGGAACCTTGGAAAGGAGGTTGCGCATGAAGTGGGTCCGACACCGTTGCCAGCTCGCGCCAGGAAGGCTCGAGGCGATCGCATCAACGAGGCCGGGGTGAGCATCGGAGATCACCATGCGAACACCCGAGAGTCCACGGGCCACGAGCCCGCGCAGGAACGCCGTCCATCCGGCTCCGTCTTCGGTCGTGAACAGCTCCGTGCCTAAGATCTCGCGGGCACCGGCGGTGTTCACGCCTGTGGCCACCACGCAGGCGATGTTCACGATCCTCCCCGCCTCGCGCACCTTCTGGGTGAGGGCGTCCATCCACACGTAGGTGTAGGGACCACCGTCGAGGGGACGGGTGCGGAAGGCCTCGACGGCCTGATCGAGCTCCTTCGCCATCTGCGAGACGCGGGACTTGGAGATCCGCTCGATGCCAAGGTGAGCGACCAGGCCCTCGACGCGGCGGGTGGACACACCGCGCACGTAGCACTCACAGACCACCTGGACGAAGGCCCGCTCCGCCCGCCGGCGGGGCTCAAGGAGCCACTCGGGGAAATAGGTGCCCTCGCGCAGCTTGGGGATCTGCAGCGCGATCGTGCCGGTTCGCGTGTCCCATGCCCGTTCCCGGTAGCCGTTTCGCCGGTTGATCCGCTCGGGTGAGCGCTCGCCGTAGTCCGCGCCGCACGAAGCGTCCGCGTCTGCTCCCATGAGCTGCTCGGCGAAGATCTTCACCATCTCGCGCAGCAGGTCGACATCAGCTCCTTCGAGCTGCTTGCGGAAGTCCTCCAAGTCCTCAATCCTGTTCTTGGCCACCGTGCTCCTCCTCTCGAGTTCCTTCAACAGATCTCGTTGAGGATGACGCGGTGGTCTCTACGTTCAACGACCCTCAGGCCGTTCGTACACCACTTCCGCGGACGCTACTCCCAATGGGCATCATCCGCGGCGCGCTGATCGTCATCCCGAGCACCTCCTAGGTATCGCGTGAGAGAGCGATGTACTACGTGCCCGCTCCTCTTACCCGGATTGCTACTTAAGGGGACGGAC
>JANXVR010000058.1 GCA_025351565.1 Actinomycetes bacterium | reverse complement strand
CAACCAAGCCTGGGGCAGACCCGATCACCAGTTCTGGACCTCGTTCCTTCGCTCGCTCATCAAGCGAGGTCTGAAGGGTGTCCGCCTGGTGATCTCTGATGCCCACGAAGGACTCCGCCAAGCGATCGCGAAGGTCCTTTCCGGAGCCAGCTGGCAGCGGTGCCGGGTCCACTTCATGCGGAACCTCCTCTCGACCGTCCCCAAGGGAGCCCAGGACACCGTGGCGGCGGTCGTGCGCTCGATCTTCTCCGCCCCCGATCACGCCTCGGCGATGACGCAGCTCCGGGAGGTCTCTCGGATGCTCTCTGTGAAGTTCCCCCGGGCCGCCGAGCTGCTCACCGATGCCGCCGAGGACGTCCTCGCGCATATGCACTTCCCCCGAGAACACCGACGCAGGCTCCACTCGACGAACCCGATCGAGCGCCTGCACAAGGAGGTCAAACGCCGGACGCGCGTGATCGGGATCTTCCCGACCCTTGACTCGTTGATGCGTCTGGTCGGGACCCTGCTCGCTGAACAAGACGACGAATGGCAGGTGGCAGATCGCCGCTACTTCTCGATCGGTTCCATGTCCAAGGTGGACGAACTCGAAGGAGGTGAAGACCCCAAGGAGCTACTCGCTGCGATCGCGTAGGAAGCGAGGATGGCGGTGACGAATCTCAACCACTTGACGGGACACGACCGAGACCAATGGGCCGGAGAGGGCGCACCTACACCTTCCCCATCGATGCTGCACGGGCCCGGGCATCTGCCGGCCTCAATCGCATGTTTCCAACCTCCGAATCCCGTCCTTCTGACCGTTTTCATCCTGGGCCCTCGGACCCGAACCCGTCCTTCTGACCACCGTTGCTGTCTCCAGATACCCAGAGCTAGTGTCCGGCCATGGCACAGGCGTTGGGGGAGATGGGTTCTGCCTCGGTGGCGGACTACCTGGGGCGATGGCTCTCCCACGCCAGAACCCGTGTGCGTCCCCGTACCTATCAGGGCTATGAGGGTCTCATCCGCCTCTACGCCATCCCTTCTCTCGGAGGGATAGGGATGAGGGACCTGCACGCCTTGGATCTGCAGTCCCTCTACGCCGCCCTCATGAGTGAGAGGGTTCCCCCGATCTCGGCAGGGACGGTGTTGAACCTTCACCTCGTGCTCACCCAGGCCTTCGGTCAGGCCGTCCGCTGGCAGATCGTGGATCGCTCCCCGGTCGCAGGTGCCCAGCCTCCGAGGCCAAGACGTCCTGAACCCGCGGTGATCGATGCAGATCTGGCCGCACGGATCTTGGAGGCGGCACGGGGGCATGCCCTCGAACTCCCGGTCGCGATCGCCCTTGCGACCGGGATGCGGAGAGGAGAGATCCTCGGTCTTCGCTGGTCCGATCTGGACGCTGGGTTCACCGTGGCCCATGTGCGGCGGAGCCTGCAGTCCTTGGACCCTGATCCGGTCTATGAAGACCCCAAGACCCGACGCTCGCGGCGTGCGGTGGCACTCCCGGGGTTTCTTCGGCCTTATCTCGATCGTCAACGCGCGGGTCAGGGGGTTCGGAAGGAACGCCTGGGTTCGGGATGGCATGAGCAGGACCTGGTGATCGATGCGGGGGATGGTCATCCGATGAACCCGGTGAACCTCTCAAGTGCCTGGCCACGGTTCCTCCAGCAGAAGGGACTCCCCCGGGTGCGCTTCCATGATCTTCGTCACGCCCATGCGACGTTGATGCTGCTCCAAGGGGTGCATCCGAAGGTGGTCTCTGAACGGCTCGGACATTCTTCCATCGGGATCACCCTTGATACCTACTCCCACGTGCTGCCCGGGATGCAGGAAGAGGCTGCTGAGGCGTTCGACGCGTTGTTCCCGACCTAGGGTCCCATCTTGCGCGACACCCCCTGAGTTCCATCGACGCCGCCGTCGTGCGTGTGAACAGAACCGGGTCAACGCGCGGCCGGGCATGGCACCCGATCCGTAAGGGGTGGACCGAAGGATGGGGCTCAGTCAGAACGATGCCAAAGGAGCAAAGTGACAATCTCGGCCGCGAAGGCGGGCCAAGGCAACGGACCGACGAAGGACTCACCATTTCCCTTGCAGCCGCCACCGGGGACCTGGCGCCTACGGCTGGTGCAGACAGCGACCTCGCTGGACACTCCGATGCCTTACTCGCTCGTCGCATTGCTAGGAAACGTGGTCGCGATCGCATGTGCACTCCTCATCCACTGAGGTCCCGGACCCAATCTCACATCCGCCAGCCGCTCCAGTCGCTTCCACCCATATCCCACGGGTTCGGGCGCCACAGGTTCGGGATGTTTATCGGAACCGACCACGGCTCTTCACGCTGAGAGAACGCGAGCATCAGCGCGTCAGCTCGGTCCGGGCTCGCCAAACCGCGCGAGCGCATGTCCGTCTTGGACTCGATCTGGATGTGGCCGCGGGAGTCGAACACGTAGCGGATTCCTGCGAGCTGGGCTGCCAGATCATCGTCGTCGGGAGGGATAGCGATTTCGCCGCGTTCGAAACGCTCTCGGAGCTGCCAATACCACTCCGCCCTCGCGTTGAGAAAGCGGTCGGCCTTGCGTGCGCCCGCCCCCGCGTTCAGTCCAACGACGTTCACGTGCTGCTCCTTGAGCCGATCAACGACCCCGGCGCCGATCCCGATCACATCGACCCGGGCCTCGACCGCACCCAGCTCCTTCATCACCAGGACAATGCGACCCGTTGTCTTCATCGTGTCTTGCATCCGGTGGCGCGCCCGTACCCAGGCGTGCGTCCCGCGTCGAGCGACGATCACCGTTTCATCAGCTCCGAAGCGGGCGACATCCACCCCCAGGACGAGCCGCTCCTCGACATCTGTCGTGGCCGACTCATCGAAGCGCTCTTGGGCGGCCCGGATCCAGGAGAGGGGGATCAGGGCGTCGTCGGCATCCTCGGTGAACTCACCGCGGACCTTCGAGATGAAGATGGGGGAATCCTCGCCCCAGGTCCGCCGGCACTCCTCGACCCAGACCGGGGATAGCAGACCCTTCTTGAGGT
>JANXVR010000245.1 GCA_025351565.1 Actinomycetes bacterium | reverse complement strand
AGACAGCTCTGCCCGCGATGCCTCAGAGCGTCGGCAGAGGGCTTCCAGAACGTCAAGGACGTGCGACAGGATAGTTTCTTTCTATCCGCAAGTTATCGACACAAGGAAGGCTTTCACGTCACAGGATCGCTGTCAAGCGCGTTCCCCGGGCCTCACATTCGGCACCGACCGCAGAGGTGTGGCGCATGGCATCATGGGCGCCATGACCTCACCGACGTTCCGGGTCTCGACCGCCGCTCTCGCCACCACCCGAGCCGACCTCGTGGTCGTTCCGGTCGCGAGCCGGGCCGATCGCAGTCCCGCGCTCCCGGCCGCGGATCTGGCATCACCGCAGGTCATGGCCCGACACGGCTTCACCGGAGCGCTCGGCCAGACGCTC
The DNA here is from genome assembly GCA_025351565.1 of Actinomycetes bacterium. GTDB lineage: Bacteria > Actinomycetota > UBA4738 > UBA4738 > HRBIN12 > JANXVR01. Next base: position 1,967 of record JANXVR010000245.1, on the reverse strand, counting down.
GCGCTCCCCGGCCCCGACCGGAGCGTGCTCCTCATCGGCATGGGACCGGCCGCTGGGGCCGGCGGTGGGACCGGCAGTGAGACCGGCGCCAACGGGGCGATACGCGCGGCCGCCATGCGCGCCGGCCTCGACGCCCGTCCCTTCCCCACCGTGGCAGTGCTCCTTCCCTCGCCCGGCCGTGACACGGCCGCGGCCTTCGCCGAAGGGTTCCTCATGGGGACCTACCGGTTCGACGGGTTGAAGACGACACCCGAACCCAACCGGACCAAGACCGTGTCGGTGGTAGTGAACGCCCCGGAGAAGGCCGAGGTGAAGCGCGGTCTCGACCGGGGAGCCGCCATCGGGAGCGCGATGAACTGGGCGCGTGATCTCACCAACACCTCGCCTTCGACCGCAACGCCCGCCTACCTGGCGGAGCAGGCGCGCGCGATGGCGAAGACCCACGGCCTGACGTGCAAGGTCTGGAATCGCGCGGCGCTGGAACGCGGCGGCTTCGGCGGCATCCTGGCGGTCGGACGCGGGAGCGCGAACGACCCCTGCATGGTCGAACTCACCTACAGCGGTGGACGCGCAGGAGCCAAACCGATCGCGGTGACCGGCAAAGGCATCACCTTCGACTCGGGTGGCCTGAACATCAAGAAACCCGAGGAGATGGCGTGGATGCGCTCGGATATGGCGGGCGCGGCGGCCGCGCTGGCAACGATGCGAACCGTAGCCGCGCTCGGCGTGAAGGCGAACGTGATCGCTGCCATCCCCTTCGCCGAGAACATCCCGGGGCCCTCGTCCTACCGCCCCGGGGATGTGGTTCGCCACCGGGGCGGGAGCACGTCCGAAGTGTTGGACACCGACTCTGAGGGTCGCGTCCTCCTCGCCGACACGCTCGCCTTTCTCTGCGAACGCAAGCCCGCGGTGCTCCTTGACTCCGCCACGTTGACCGACGCCTCCGGCATGGGCGCCGAGCTGTGGGCGGGCATGGGCAATGATCGCGCGGTGGTGGCCGAACTCCTTGCCGCGGGAACCGAGGCCGGCGATCCCGGCTGGGAGATCCCGCTCTGGGGCCCCTACCGCCACCTCATCGACTCACCCGTCGCCGATGTGAAGAACGTCGGTTCACACCGGGTGGAGAACTCGATGATGGCCGGGCTGTTCCTCCAGACGTTCGTCGATGCAGCCGTCCCATGGGTGCACGTGGATTCGGGCAGCACCGCCTGGGCCGAGTACGAACGCGACGCTTGGCCCGAGGGCGCCACCGGCTCCCCGGGGCGCGCGTTCGTGCGCTTCATCGAGGGTCGCGCGGGGTCCGCCCGCTGAGCGAGCGACCGTTTCCCGTCGGAGCGGTCCTCGCCGACTTCGACGGAACCGCCTGTCTGCACGACGTGGGTGTCTGCTTGTTGAACCGGTTCGGTGATCCCGACTGGGCGGCGATCGGGGAGGCGTACGAGCGCGGCGATCACACGTACCGCGAACTCCTGACCGAGGAGAACGCCATGCTCAAGGGCACGCGCGGGGAGATGCTCGCGTTCGTCATGGAGCACTGCCCGATGGATCCGACCTTCGCGCCGTTCGCCGGCTGGCTCCGCGAACGTGAGATCCCGCTCACGATGGTCTCGGACGGCTCGGCGTTCCACATCGAGCCGATGCTGGCCGCGGCCGGCCTCACCGACATCCCCGTGATCACCAACGAGTTCGTCTTCGGCCCGGACGAACGGTTCGCGGCATTGGCGTTCCCGAACGCACACCCGGAGTGCGTCGGATGCGGAACCTGCAAGATGCTCGCCGTAACCAACGCGCAGGCGACCGCAGGCCGGGTCGCGTTCATCGGGGACGGGGTGAGCGATCGGTTCGCTGCGCTCTACGCCGACATCGTGTTCGCCAAACGCGAGCTTCCCGCCCTCTGCGAGACGGCCAGCGTTCCCTACCTCCCGTGGACAGACTTCGACGACGTGCGCACGTCGCTCTCGTCGGGC
>JANXVR010000210.1 GCA_025351565.1 Actinomycetes bacterium | reverse complement strand
CGGCCGGGGGGCCGGCCTCGTCTGCGCCTCGCACCTGGGCCGTCCCGGCGGTCGCCCCGACCCCCACCTGACGATGGCTCCGGTGGGGGAGCGCCTGGCGCAGCTGTTGGACAACGAGGTGGTCGCTGTGGATAGCCCGGCTCCGTCTCCGGGAGACCTGCCCGACGCGCCTGTTGTCCTCCTTGGCAACCTCAGGTTCGATCCGGGTGAGGAGGCGGACGATCCGGTCTTCGCGGGACGCCTGGCCGAACTGGCCGACGCCTATGTCGACGACGCCTTCGGTGCCGTGCACCGGCGGCATGCGAGCGTTTCTGCCCTTCCTGAGTTGCTGCTCGCCTCCGGCCGGCCCGCCGTCGCCGGCCGGCTCTTGGAGCGAGAGGTTCGCGTGCTCGGCGAACTGCTCACGGACCCCGCCCGCCCGTACGTCGCCATCCTCGGCGGCGCCAAGGTATCGGACAAACTTCAGGTCATCGATGCCCTGCTGGAGCGGGTCGACGCCCTCCTCATCGGCGGCGCCATGGCGTTCACGATCATCGCCGCGCGCGGGGGACGCGTCGGCACCTCGCTCGTCGAGAGGGACCGCTTCGACGACGTTCGCGCGTCCTTGGAGAAGGCGGAGCAGCTCGGCGTACGCATCACGCTTCCCGTAGATGTCCTCGCAGCCGCCGCGATGGATCCTTCCGAGCCTGTGCGTACGGTCGCGGCCGACGCCATCCCCGACGAACTCATGGGGCTGGACGTGGGCCCTGCGACGGTCGCGGCGTTCTCCGAGATCATCGCCGGGGCGAAGACCGTCCTGTGGAACGGGCCGATGGGGGTGTTCGAGATGACTCCGTTCGCCGCGGGAACGAACGGGGTCGCAGCGGCCATCGCCGACGCCGCCGCGTTCACCGTGGTCGGAGGCGGGGACAGTCTCTCCGCGGTCAAGCAAGCGGGCCTGGAAGGCCGGTTCGATCATCTCTCGACCGGCGGCGGCGCTTCGCTCGAATTCCTCGAGGGGCACACGCTCCCCGGCATCGCGATCTTGGAGGACTAGATGAACCGACGCCGGCCGATCATCGCGGCCAACTGGAAGATGCAGAAGACACACCTGGAAGCGATCCAGACGGTCCAGAAGTTGAGCTACCTCCTGGACAAGGCCGACGGGGAGCAGGTGGAGATCGTGATCTGTCCGCCGTTCACCGCGCTTCGGTCGGTGGGTACGCTGATCGAGTCGGACAAACTTCCCTATGCCCTGGGAGCCCAGAACGTCTATCCCGAGGACAAGGGCGCGTTCACGGGAGAGGTCTCACCGTCGATGCTCGCCGCCCTGAAGGTCACCTACGTCATCGTGGGGCATTCCGAACGCCGCCAGCTCTTCAACGAGGACGACCTCTTCGTGAACAAGAAGGTCCGGGCGGTCTTCGCGCACGGCATGACCCCGATCCTCTGCGTCGGGGAATCGCTGGAAGAGCGCGAGGCTGACGGGACGGAAAGCAAAGTGGCGCAACAGGTCCGGCGCGCCATGGACAACGTCACCCCCGAGCAGGCGGCAGGGATCGTCATCGCCTACGAGCCCATCTGGGCGATCGGAACTGGCCGCACGGCCGAGCCCGCCGACGCCGGGCGGGTGGCCGATGTCATCCGCGCCACGCTCAACGAGCGGTATCGGGCCGAGGTGAGCGCTGCGGTTCGCGTCCAGTACGGCGGCAGCGTGAAGCCGGGCAACATCCGCGAGTTCATGGCGCACCCCGAGATCGACGGCGCCCTCGTCGGCGGGGCGTCTCTGGACGCGGAGGACCTGGCGCTCATCGTGAAGTACCGCCCATGAAGCTGCTCTACGTCTGCTTGGACGGGCTGGGCGACGACCCCAATCCGATCTTGGACGGCCGGACGCCGCTCGAGGCGGCCGACACACCCCACCTGGACCTGCTGGCCTCGCGGGGGCGAACCGGCACCACCGTGACCGTCGGCCCTGGGATCGCACCTGAATCCGATATCGGCGTCTTCGGGATCCTCGGATATGACCCGCAGGAGGAGCACCCGGGACGAGGCGTGCTAGAAGCCATGGGGGTCGGCATGGACTTCCGCGACGGCGACCTCGCCTATCGCATCAACTTCGCCACGACGGACTGGCCGGAGATCGTAGACCGGCGGGTCGGCCGCAACCTGACGTCGGGAGAGGCACACGCCCTCGCCGACGACGTCAACCGCGAACTCACGCTCGCCGGCGCCACCTTCGAGCTCCGCGCCACCATCGAGCACCGCGGCGCCCTGGTGATCCGTGCGACCGACGGACGCCCGTTGGCGGCCAACGTCACGAACACCGACCCGGCCTATCGACGTGAGGGGCACCTGGGCGTGGCGCTCGAGACGTTCGAGCCTCTGGTCGCAACCTGCCAGCCGCTGGACGATTCCGAGGCCGCGCGCAACGCCGCCGACCTCACCAACATCTTCGTGGAGCGGTCCTCAAAGGTGTTGGACGCGTCGGAGGTCAACAGGGCGCGGCTGGCCCAGGGCAAGCTCCCCGGCAACCTGATCCTCACGCGCGACGCCGGCGATCATCGTCCGAAGCTGCAGCCCATCGCAGAGCGGTTCGGCCTGAGCTGGGGGTGCTTCGTAGAGATGCCGGTCGAACGAGGGATCGCCTTGGCCCTTGGGATGGAGCCGGTGTCGGCGCCCCGGCTCGATCCCGCGGGCTTCGGCGCGGCGGCCGAGGACGCATACGCCGCGTGGGCTCAGATCGCATCCGAGGCCCTCCAGACCTACCAAGCGGTCTACGTGCACCTGAAGGGGCCGGACGTGCCGGCCCACGACGGGCGGGCCGAGGACAAGCGTGACGTGATCAGCGCCATCGACCGTGCCTTCTTCGGCGAGGTACTCGGCTGGCTCGATCCCCGATCCACCATCGTCGCGGTCACCGGGGACCACTCGACCTCATGCATCCGGATGGCCCACACGGCCGACCCGGTGCCCCTGCTGATCAGCGGTGGACCGGTCACCCAGGACGGTTCCACGGACTTCGGGGAACGTTCGTGCGCCCAGGGGTCTCTCGGTGAGTTGCTCGGGCCGCAGATCCTGCCGGAGATCAAAGATCTGATCGGGTCCTAGCTACGTACTCCACCATGAGCGAGCCGCGGGCACCCGTCGTATAGTTCTCCGGTCGGTGGCGATTGCCCGGTCGAACACCCTTGAGGGAGCGTGATGGCGAAGGCGGCAGTGGAGCCAGATCAGCTTCAAACGGAGCTCTCGGCGGCCACCCCTAGGGAGATCGTCGGGCGATCACCGGGCGAGATCCTGTGGAGGCGATTCCGCAAGGACAAGTGGGCCATCGGCGGCATCGTCGTCATCGTCATCATCGTCATCCTGGCCGTCACCGCGCCGCTCTTCGCGAAGTGGGTGGGCCACCCGGTTGCCCAGTCCTACGTTTCGGACATGACCGGCGTGGGGCCGAGCTTCGGCGCGTTCGGGCCGTCTCTTGGATTCCCGAAGGGGCCGACCCTGCATAACGCCGCAGGGGTGTTCCTCTTCGGCGCGGACGGCACCGCGCACGACCTGTTCATCCAGGTGTTGTACGGGGCGCAGACATCCCTGGAGGTCGCGCTCAGCGCCACGGTCATCGAGGTGATCCTCGGCGTTGCCTTCGGGATCATCGCCGGGTTCTACGGCGGCAAGATCGACACGCTCATCTCCCGGATGTGCGACATCTTCTTCGCCCTGCCAACGCTGCTCCTCATTCTCGGCATCTCCGCGGCGTGTGGGGCGCAGCCCCCGGGTCAGGAGTGCCTCGGAGGGCTCCTCAAACCGGGGAAGGGGCTCATCATCATCTTGATCGGGTTCTTCTCCTGGCCCTACCTCACGAGGATCATCCGCGGGCAGGTGCTCTCCATCCGGGAGAAGGAGTTCATCGAGGCGGCGCGCTCGCTGGGATCGTCCGGACGGCGGATCATGGTGCGTGACATCCTTCCCAACGTGCTCGCGCCGATCATCGTCTACTCCACCCTCCTCATCCCCACGAACATCCTCGCCGAGGCGGGGTTGTCGTTCCTGGGGCTGGGGGTTCCACCGGACGTGCCGTCCTGGGGTTATCAGATCTCGCAAGCTTCCAGCCTCTACCGGACGGCGTGGTGGACCATGGTCTTCCCGGGCGTCTTCCTGCTGTTGACCACCCTCGCCTTCAACCTGGTGGGCGACGGCCTCCGTGATGCATTCGATCCGAAGACATCGTGATCTCGTAAGGATGAGATGAGAGACCGAAAGGAGCTGACCCAGAGGCATCGACCCAAGGACCGTGTCAGGCAACCCTAAGAATCGAGGAGGGGCAATGAGCAGGCATCTGAGATTGGTGGCAGCAGCCGCGGCGCTCACGCTGGCCGCGGCGGCGTGCGGGAACAACAGCTCGAGCACCAGCACGGGCGGGTCGCCCAGCGGCGGGGGAAGTGCGCCGGTTGCCGGCGGGACCCTTCACGCGGTCATGACTCAGGACTTCTTCCACGGGCTCGACCCCACGCAGGAGTATTACTCCGTGTCGTGGGAGGCGCTGCAGTGCTGCCTGGCGCGCACGCTGCTCTCCTACAACGGGAAGCCGGCGGACCAGGGCGGCGCCACCCCCCAGCCCGACATCGCGACGGGGATGCCGCAGGTCTCGAGCGACGGGCTGACCTACACGCTGACCATCAAGAACGGCGTCAAGTTCGGCGACCCATTGAACCGCCAGGTCACGGCGCAGGACTTCGTCAACTCATTCAACCGGCTGGCGGACCCATCGATCAACACACCTGGGTACTCCTTCTACTACACGGACATCACGGGCTTCCAGGACGTACTGGACGGTAAGACGAAGACGGTGTCGGGTGTCACGGCGATCGACAGCAAGACCCTCCAGATCAAACTCGATCAAGCGAACCCGGACATGCTGTACCTGCTCGCGATGCCGGCAACGGCTCCTATGCCGGCGGAAGCGCTGAAGTACCACTACAAGGGCACCGAGTACGGGCAGTTCCTCGTCTCCTCCGGCCCTTACCAGTACGACGGGATGACGGGGTTCGATCTCAGCTCGAAGACGCCGCCCTCGGGCATGGACATCGGACGGAACTACGTGTTCGTGCGCAACCCGTCCTACCTCGCGTCCACCGATACGCTCCGCAAAGCCTACCCGGACCGCATCGAGATCCAGGTCGGCGGGGAGACGCAGACGCTGTTGGACAAGGTCGCGGCCGGCGGCGCCGACTGGTGCATCGACTGCCTTGCCACCTCGGCCACACTGCAGAAGTACGGCAACGACCCAGCGCTCGTCAACAAGGTGAAGATCTATCCGGCCGACTCGCTGTCCTACATCGGCCTGAACATCTTCCAGCCTCCGTTCGACGATGTGCATGTCCGAAAGGCCGTGAACTGGGCCGTCGACAAGAACGCGCTGTGGACGCTCGCAGGAGGCAACCCCGCCGGCATCATCGCCGGACACTTCATCCCGCCGAGCATGATGGGCAACCAACTCGCCACCTACGATCCATACGCCACCCCGGGCAACAAGGGGAGCATCGCGAACGCGAAGAAGGAGATGGCGCTGTCGAAGTACGACAAGAACGGCGACGGGATATGTGATCCGGGGTTGGCAGCCTGCACGGTGACCGACCTCATCGTCTCGAACGACAACGACCAGCTGAAGGGAGCGCAGATCCTCCAGCAGAGCTTCGCTCCGATTGGGATCAAGCTCGACATCAAGCAGCTGGCCTACAACGCCCTGGTGACGAAGTGCGCCACCCTCGCGTCGCACACCGCGTTCTGCGGTGCAGCATGGGGGAAGGACTACCCGAGTCCGTACACGTACTTCTTCCCGCTGCTAGATGGTGGTGAGAACGGGTCCAACTACTCGTTCATGGGCACCACGGCGGCAGCCCTGCAGAAGGCCGGTTACCCCGTGCCGGCGAGCGGGATCCCGTCCATCTCGGACAAGATCACCGCGTGCCGCAACACGGCTATCGGAACCGCGCAGGACACGTGCTGGGCGAACCTGGACAAGTACGTCATGGAAACGATCGTGCCGGTCATCCCGCGCCGCTTCCCGACGAACATCGACGTCCTGGGTGCCAACATCGTCAACTACTCATACAACCAGTTCACAGGTGTTGGCGCGATCGACCAGATGTCTCTGGTAAACGGCGGTAAGTAGCAGGAAGCGGCAGGAAGTAGGCAGGTGGGGGCCCGGAAGGGCCCCCACTTCGCACGACGACGGACGGAGATAGATGGGTCGCTACCTCATCAGGCGCACGCTCTTCGGCATCTTGGTGCTGTTCATCATCTCGTTGCTCACGTTCTTCATCTTCATCAAGCTTCCGCCGGGTGATACAGCGCGGCGCCTGGCCGGCAAGATCAACAACGCTCAGGTGTTGGCCCAGATCCGGCACAACATCGGTCTGGACAAGCCAGTCTGGGTGCAGTACGGCAGGTTCGCCAAGGGGCTGATCCCATGGCCCGGGTACTGGCTGAATCCCCAGGTCTACTACTCGTGGTCGAACAACGTGGTCGTCCGAGACGAGATCGCGAAGCGCATCCCGTTCACGGCGGTTCTGACGCTTGGGGCGGCCGTGCTGTGGCTGCTCATCGGGATCCCCATCGGCATCGTGTCGGCGACCCGCCGCCGGAGTTGGATCGACCGCAGCGGGGTGGTGTTCGCCTTGCTGGGTGTCTCGCTGCCCATCTTCTGGTTGGGCTACGTCCTCATCTACATCTTCTATTACCGATTAGGGTGGGCGCCGTCCAACGGCATCGATATCAACCAGACCTGGTGGACGGCCATCTGGCACGGGAAATACATCCTCGCGTGGATCGCGTTGGCCGTGACGTCGGCCGCCTTCTACACGCGGATCGTGCGCGGCAACATGCTCGAGGTTCTGACCGAGGACTACATCCGAACTGCCCGAGCCAAGGGGATCTCCGAGCGCAAGGTGGTGTACAAGCACGCCATGCGCGCCTCACTCACCCCCGTGGTCACGATGCTTGGATTGGACGTCGCCGGACTCCTGGGCGGGGCGGTGATCATCGAGAAGGTGTTCCAACTGCCGGGGATCGGGGCCTACGCCCTCGATTCCTTGAACGGGTCGGACTTCCCCCCCGTGATGGGGGTCACCGTGGTCGCCGCGCTCTTCATCGTGGTGGCGAACCTGATCGTGGATGTCGTCTACGCCGCCCTGGATCCGCGCGTCCGATACAACTGAGGAAGGTCGATGCCTGAGCCACTACTGGAAGTGAAGGATCTGCGGGTGCAGTTCCCGACGGACGACGGGCTGGTCAAAGCCGTCGACGGCGTGTCGTTCTCGCTGCAACCGGGCGAGACCCTGGGCATCGTGGGGGAGTCGGGGTCCGGGAAGTCGGTGACGTCGCTCGCGATCATGGGGCTCGTTCCGAAGTCCCAGGCGACCATCTCGGGGGAGGTGGTCTTCGAGGGCCAAGACCTGTTGCAGCTGTCGCAAACCGAGATGCGCGAGGTGCGCGGGAAGAAGATCTCCATGATCTTCCAGGACCCGATGACGTCCCTGCACCCGTTCTACCGGGTGGGCGACCAGATCGCTGAATCCATCCGGGAGCACGAGGACGTCACCAGGAAGCAGGCGGCCGAGCGCGCGGTCGACATGCTCTCGAAGGTGAACATCCCTCAACCCAAAGACCGCGCCAACCAGTTCCCCCATGAGTTCTCCGGCGGCATGCGGCAGCGGGCGATGATCGCGATGGCGCTGGCGCTGAACCCGGATCTGCTCATCGCCGATGAGCCGACCACCGCCCTGGACGTAACAGTGCAGGCGCAGATCCTGGACCTGATCGACTCACTGCGTTCGGAGTTCGGGGCCGCGGTCATCATCATCACGCACGACCTCGGCGTGGTGGCCGAACACTGCGACAACATCCAGGTGATGTACGCGGGACGCGCCATCGAATACGGCCGGACGGACGACATCTTCTACCACCCTCACCACCCCTATACCTGGGGGCTCCTGCAGTCGATCCCCAAGCTCGGCTCGGAGACGGACAGGCTCACGCCCATCCGGGGTCTCCCGCCTTCGCTCATCAACCTCCCGCGGGGCTGCTCGTTCGCTCCTCGATGCCCGTATGTGTTCGACCGATGCCGTGAAGAGGCGCCCGAGCTCCTGCCGTCGGACACATTCCACGCCTCGGCGTGCCACCTGAGCCTCGCCGACAAGGAACGCATCGCCGCCGAGGAGGTGTTGGCCTCGTTATGAGCGTGCAAACCACGGGATCAAGCCGGCCGCAGATCAACCGGGAAGGCGAGCCGCTCATCAGCATCAAAGGGGTGACGAAGTACTTCCCGATCACGCGAGGGATCTTGATCCAGCACAAGGTCGGCGCCGTGCACGCGGTCGACGGCGTAGACCTGGACATCTATCCTGGCGAGACGGTCGGGCTGGTGGGGGAGACCGGCTGCGGGAAGTCGACGCTTGCCCGCGTCATCATGCGGCTGTACGACGCCACCGAGGGCAGCATCATGTTCCAGGGCAACGACATCACGCACATCCACGGACGCGAACTCCGCGACATGCGCAGGGACATGCAGATGATCTTCCAGGACCCCTACGCCTCGCTGAACCCCCGTAAGACCGTCGGCTCCATCATCGGAGAGCCCTACCAGCTCCACAAGACCGTTCCGAAGAACAAGGTCAAGGGGGAAGTGCAGGAGTTGATGGCGCGCGTCGGCCTCAACCCTGAGCACTACAACCGATACCCCCACGAGTTCTCCGGAGGCCAGCGCCAGCGGATCGGCGTCGCACGCGCCCTAGCCCTGCGGCCGAAGGTCATCGTGTGCGACGAGCCGGTGTCGGCGCTCGATGTGTCGATCCAGGCGCAGATCCTGAACCTGCTCGAGGACCTCCAGAGGGAATTCAACCTGACGTATCTGTTCATCGCGCACGACCTGTCGGTGGTCAAGCACGTTTCGGACAGGGTCGCGGTGATGTACCTGGGCAAGATCGTCGAGATGGCCGATAGCGAAACGCTGTACAAGACCCCGAAGCACCCCTATACGGGCGCCCTCCTTTCGGCGGTTCCGGTGGCCGACCCCCGCTCCGCCGCGACCAAGAAACGGATCATCCTGCAGGGCGACGTGCCGTCACCGATCAACCCGCCCAGCGGGTGTCGGTTCCATCCTCGCTGCCCGAAAGCCCAGCTTCCGAAGTGCGCGACGGACGACCCGGAGCTGGAGCCTCAGCACCCGGGCCAGCTCGCCGCGTGTCACTTCCCCCTCGATGACCCTAGTATCGGGGCCTCGAACTAGGAGTGTCCCGATGCTCAACACCATCATCATCGCCATCGACGTGCTCTCGGCCCTGTTCCTGACCATCACGATCCTGCTTCACTCGGGGCGCGGGGGCGGGTTGTCGGACATGTTCGGCGGCGGCAGCACCCTTTCAGGCGGAACCCGCATGGAACGAACCCTAGACAAACTCACCGTGGTCTCGGCCCTGCTGTTCGGGTTCTCCACGTTCTGGCTGGCCTGGAAGTGGACCCCGTAGGCGAGTTCGGTGACGTGAAAGGCCGCTGGTAGACTCGCCGCGCCTCGTCGGAGTGGCGGAACCTGGCAGACGCGCTAGCTTGAGGTGCTAGTGGGCTTTACAGCTCGTGGGGGTTCAAATCCCCCCTCCGACACCAACGATCACCCCTCCGCAGCGGTCAGCCTCTTTTCGTCCGCCAGCACACATCAAGGGTAAGGACCGCATCCTGCTGACGCCGCCGGCGCACTATCGCAGCGGCTTCCCCGATCGCGTCACCCGTCCGAGCCATGTGCCGGCTGCAAGCGAGGTCACGATCGCCAGCAGGACGAGCGTGGTGTAGAAGCGGGCGTTGATGATCAGCGCGTCAAAGGCAACCGACGCGAGCACGATGCCGGGGCCGCCCCGTGCGTTCAGCGCGACCGCGAGATTAACGGCGCCACGATGAGATTCTCGTGCGAGCCGCCCGCCGACGTAGACGCTCGCGGCTTTGACCACGCAGGCGAAGGCCAGGAACGCAAGGAATGGCAGTGGCTGCAGATCGTGGATCAGATTCAGCCGCAGCCCTACGATCGCGAAATAGATGGGAACAAAGAACCCGAACGAGAATGTCTTGATCGCCTCGCGAGCCTCTTCGGCACGTGGGCCGGCCTGGGAGCCGACGACGAGTCCTGCCAGGAACGCGCCATAGAGGGGTACAACACCAAGGAAGACGGCCACCAAGGCCATCGCGAACATGAGCGCCAACTGGAACGCAACGGGGTTCGCGCGATGAACGAAGTTGTAACGGAAGGGAAGGCTCCTCCGGTACAGGGGTGGACCCGCGATGAGCGAGACCAGGAGGAACCCCAACGTGGCGATGACGTGGTAAGTGATGGCGATCCCTGAGGAAGGGTCCAGGCCGAGCAACGAGGGAAGACCGATCTGGGTCGAGCCTACCTTCGTGACGAGCCCGATCGCGATGGCGAGCAGTACGTAGAGAGCGACGTCCTCGATCACTGCTACTCCGAGCACGACCCGGGCGAAGGAGGTGTCGATGATCCCAAGATCCAGCATGATCCGGGAGATCACGGGGATACTCGTGACCGCGACGGCGATCGCGAACACCAGGATGAACGACCCGTGCGTCGCGGCGGGCCCCATCCATGACGAGAATCCCAGCACAGCCACCGCGAGCGCCCCCAGCGCGAACGGGATCACGACGCCGAGAGAGGCGATCGCGACAACGCTCCGGCGCTCTTCCTTGGCGAAGGTCGTCCGCATCTCAGCCCCCGCCGTGAACATCAACAAGAGGACTCCGAGTTGATAGACCGCGTCCAGAACGACTGGCGTAGCTCCGGTCGCCGGGAACGCCCGCGTTTGGAGCAAGGAGGAGAGCGCACCGAACACGGTCGGGCCGAGGAGCAGGCCGCCCACGATCTCGCCGATAACGCGCGGTTGCCGAAAATGAGCGAATACGTGCCCACAGACATGCGCGGCGATCAACAACAGGGAAAGCGCGAGCAGGACGTGGGCGAGATCGAGGGCTGAGAGTGTCACGGCGGTCATAGTACGGGCAGAAGCAGACTTGACGACGTCTTGCGCGAGGCCCTGGAGTCACCGCCCGGCGCGCAGGAACCGCCCATCGGACGACACCCTTCCACACTGGTCACACGTCTCGGTCGGGGGCGTCAGCGCCCCGGGTCCTCCCACCAGTCCGAGAGGTAGGTTCGGCGGATCCCGTAGTTCACGATCACGGCCCCGACGATCAGAAGCACCTCTAACGGCAGCGCGACGCTCCGTGACACCCGCTCCAGCGGCAGGACGGCGATCAGCCCGAACAGCAGCGCCGCCTCCAGCAGCAGGAACGCGAGCCACCCCATGGGGTGGGAGAGCAGGCGGTGAAGGCGCGGGGCCGGAGGGGTGGGGCGTTCGTTCGTGGGCTGGGGCATCTGCCCAGCATAGGTGGCCCGTGGCCGGGGCGTTGCTACACTCGATCGATGGACTAGTAGGCCTTCTTCTACGCGCCGGCGCGCGTGTTCCGCGGCTCACATCCGCCTCGGAGGTCATCCTTGTCCGTGTCCCCGACCCGCTCCCCGAAAGGTTCGTCACGATGAGCACGCTCGACGTGCGTGATCTGTCCGTCGAGGCCGGCGGCCGAACGGTTGTCCAAGGCCTCACGTTCAGCCTGCGCGAAGGCGACAAGGTCGGGGTGGTCGGACGCAACGGGGCGGGCAAGACCAGCACGCTCAAAGTCCTGGCGGGGGAGGAGCTTGCGCTCGCCGGGAACGTGACCCATGTGGGGGCGGTCGGCTACCTCCGCCAGGACCCCCGGCAGCATCGCGAAGACGACGTCCATACCGGGTTGGAGCACATCCTGGGCGCCCGCGGCCTGGTCGATCTCCAGCGGAGCCTGGAGAAGGCACGGGTGCAGATCGAAGAGGACCACTCCGAGCGGAACGTTCGACGGTTCGCGCGGCTGGAGGACGAGTACAACCAGCTCGGCGGCTATCAAGCGGAGTCCGAGGCGCGCGCCATCACGCACGGGTTGGGTCTGGCGCAAGATCGACTGAGCCTGCCTGTTGGAGCGCTCTCCGGTGGAGAACGCCGTCGCTTGGAGCTGGCACGGATCTTGTTCGGCGGGTCGGACCTGCTCCTGCTTGATGAACCGACGAACCACCTGGACGCGGACGCCAAGCACTGGCTCATGAAGTTCCTGGCCGGGTACAAGGGCGCACTCATCGTGGTGAGCCACGACCTGGGGCTGCTCGATGCATCGATCACGCGGATCCTGCACCTGGACCTGGACGGCGTGGTCGAGTACCGCGGCACGTACTCGCAATACCGTGACGCCAGGGCGAAGGACGAGATCCGGCTGACGGCTCTGGCCGGGCGCCAGCAGCAGGAGATCCAGCGGCTGAAGACGCTCGCCGATTCCATGCGCGGCCAGACCGCCAAGCGCGCCCGCAAAGCCAAGACCATCGATACCCGCCGGGTGAAGCTGGAAGCCAAGAAGGTGACCGGCCCGGCGCGTGAACGCACGTTCAAGTTCCGCTTTCCGGAGCCCCCGCATTGCGGGAAGACGATGCTCACCGCGGACGGCCTCACGAAGTCCTACGGTGGCCCTGCCGTGTTCGAGGATGTGGCGTTCTCCATCGGCCGGGGGGAGCGGCTGTTGGTCATGGGGTTGAACGGCGCGGGCAAGACCAGCCTGCTTCGTATCCTGGCGGGCCAATCCGATCCGGACCGTGGCTCGTTCGAGTTGGGCTACGGGGCGGAACTGGGCTACTACGCCCAGGAGCACGAGGGCTTGCAGGACGGTGTGGATGTCCTCACCCACATGCGCCAGGCCTCAGGGGCCGACGATCAGACGCTGCGAGGTCTCCTGGGCATGTTCGGGTTGTCCGGCGCGATGGCGTTCCAGGACGCCGGCACCCTCTCGGGTGGCGAGAAGACGAAGCTTGCCTTGGGTCAGCTGGTGGCCGGGCGGAAGAACTTCCTCCTGCTGGACGAGCCGACGAACAACCTGGACCCACCCTCCCGGACCGCGATCGCCGAGGCCCTTCAGGATTGGCCGGGCGCGATGATCATCGTGAGCCACGATCCGGAGTTCGTGGAAGCGCTTGCCCCGGAACGGGTCCTGATGATGCCGGAAGGCCAGCTCGACTACTGGGACGACGGATTGCTCGACCTGGTCGCCTTGGCCTGAGCGCAGCGCACACCCGCTGCGCGGTGGGTATGCTTCGGCAACTCGAGCGTGGGGGAGCGATGAGCGCGAACGGATCCGCCGCAGACCTGATCTTCGTGAACGGCGACGTGTACACGGTGGACGGTGTCCGCCGCTGGGCCCGGGCCGTCGCGGTGAAGGACGGGCACATCCGCGCCGTCGGATCCGAGGATCAGATCGGCGAACTGCGCGGCGGAAGAACCGAGGTCGTCGATCTTCACGGCGGCATGGTGCTTCCGGGGTTTCAGGACGCCCATATCCACCCGGTGGGCGGCGGGCTGGACATGCTCGCCTGTGACCTGCACGATCTCCATTCGCTCGACGACTACCTGGACGCGATCCGCACCTACGCGGCGGCCAACCCCCACAAGGAGTGGATCATGGGCGGCGGCTGGGCGATGGACGTATTCCCGGGCGGTACGCCGACGAAAGACCTCCTGGATGCCATCGTGCCCGACCGCCCCGTCTACCTCCCCAACCGCGACGGCCATAGCACGTGGGTGAACTCCAAAGCGTTGGAGGTGGCGGGCATCACGAAGGACACCCCGGATCCCGAGGATGGCCGGATCGAACGCACGCCGGAGGGTGAGCCTTCCGGAACACTCCATGAAGGCGCCGGAGATGTCGTGGAACGCCTGACGCCGACCCCCACCCTGCAAGAACGCCATGACGGCCTGCTGAAGGCCCAGGAGTACCTCCACTCGCTGGGGATCACCGCGTGGCAGGACGCGATCATCGGAACGTTCGGGTGGGCGGACAACCTGGACGCCTATGTCCGGGCGGCTAACGACGGAACCCTGACGGCGAGGGTGGTCGGCGCGCTCTGGTGGGACCGCAACAAGGGTCTGGAACAGGTGAACGACCTGCTCGGCGCACGTGAGCGAGGGCGTGCCGGCCGGTTCGCGGCCACCAGCGTGAAGATCATGCAAGACGGTGTCTGCGAGAACTTCACCGCGGCCGTGTTGGACCCCTACCTCGGCCTCGACGGAAGCCCCACCGATAACCGCGGGATCTCGTTCGTTGAGCCGGAGTTGTTGAAAGAGGTGGTTACGCGGCTGGACGCCGAGGGGTTCCAGGTGCATTTCCATTCGCTGGCCGAGCGCGCTGTTCGCGAAGCCCTGGACGCCATCCAGGCAGCTCGCTCAGCAAACGGGGTGAACGATCACCGTCACCATCTCGCGCACATCCAGCTGATCCACCCCACCGATATCCCGCGGTTCCGTTCGCTGGGCGCGGTCGCCAACGCCCAGCCACTCTGGGCGGCGCACGAAGGCCAGATGGACGACCTGACCATCCCCTTCCTGGGAGCCGAGCGCGCGGGGTGGCAGTATCCGTTCGCCAGCCTTATCCGGTCGGGGGCCATATTGGCGATGGGGAGCGATTGGGGCGTCTCGACGCCCGACCCCATCGAGGAACTCCACGTGGCGGTGAACCGGCAGATGGCGCCACAGTATCTGTACGCCAACGACAACCACGAGGTCTTCATCCCCGAAGAGCGGCTGGACCTGCCCACAGCCCTGGCCGCCTTCACCATGGGCTCGGCGTACGTGAATCACCTCGATCACGAGACGGGCTCCATCGAACCCGGCAAGCTCGCAGATCTGACGGTGCTCGACCGGAACCTGTTCGCCCATCCGGTGGGGGAGATCTCCGAGGCGAAGGTCGTACAGACCTTCGTCGAAGGCGCCCGCGTCTTCGCGGCGGCCCACGCGTAGGGCGGACCTGCGGCTGACCGATAGTCAAAGGGGAGGTAGGGACCCGGCCTCCTCCGATGCTACGGTCCCGGCATCCCGTGACGCGGTTGCGAGCCGCGCGGACCGTTCGGTCGGCGGGCCTATCCAGGAAGGCTACGCCGGTGCCTGCTGCTCCGATCGACCACGAGAAGCTCCGCCTGGCCCTGGGCGGCGGGCTGGACGGAAGCAAGACGCTCCCGGCCGAGGCGTACACGTCGCAAGCCGTCTTCGACTGGGAGACCGAACACTTCTTCGAGAACGGCTGGGTGTGTCTCGGCCGCTCGGACGAGCTTGACCAACCCGGCGATCAGAAGGCAGTGCGGATCGGCGACGAGGGGATCCTCCTGGTCCGCGACCAGGATGGGCACCTGAACGCCTTCTACAACACATGTCGTCACCGGGGCCACGAGCTGCTGGAGCCGGGAGCGACCCGGAACCTCCGCGCGATCAAATGTCCCTACCACGCGTGGGTGTACGGCCTTGACGGATCCCTGAGCGGCGCGCCGCGATTCGGTGAGGTCGCCGGATTCGACAAGGCGGACTACCCACTGGTGGCCGCGCGCGTCCAGGAGTGGCACGGCTGGGTATTCGTCAACGCCTCGGGCGACGCACCCGCGTTCGATCGGTGGGTCGGGAACCTGGACGGGCTGATCATGCCGTGGGAACCCGAGCGGATGTTCGTCGCCGCGCGCCACGAGTACGTCATCAAGGCGAACTGGAAGACGATCACCGAGAACTACCACGAGTGCTACCACTGTCCGTCGATCCACCCCGAACTCTGCGTCGTGACTCCCCCGGATTCGGGAGAGAACTTCGAACACGACGGCGGCTGGGTGGGTGGCAGCATGGAGCTCAAGGACTTCGCCCAGACGATGTCGCTGACCGGGGAGTCCAAGGGAGTGCGGATCCGCGGGCTCGATGACAAGCAGGCTCGCGAGGTCTACTACTTCGGTCTGTTCCCGAACCTCCTGCTCAGCCTGCATCCGGACTACGTCATGACGCACCGGTTCGAGGCGATCGGACCGGGGGAGAGCAAGGTGGAGTGTCAGTGGCTCTTCCCACCCGAAGCACGCGAGCGTTCCGATTTCAGCCCCGACTACGCGAGTGAGTTCTGGGACATCACGAACCAAGAGGATTGGGTGGCCTGCGAGTCCGTCTACCGCGGCCTGCAGTCCGGAGGGTTCCGTCAGGGCCCGTTCTCCTGGAGCGAAGACGAGGTCCATGCGTTCATGGCCATGGTGGCCCAGGGCTACCTTGACGGCTATGCGAGCAAGCCGCCTGCGATCCACGAACTGCCCGGCACCGGCGTCTGACGTTCTCTGACCAGGGGTCGAGGACCTGGGTTGCGCGTTCCCCGGTCTGCTCCCACCATGGGTCGGCACCACTGGAGGGCGCAGGCTGGCCGGTGCATCGCCGGGGAGCCGAGACCCAGAGCCGAAAGGAACCACATGCCTGAGCCGTTCGACATGAGTCTGGTCCAGCGGGGCGCCCGCAACCGGCGGACCCCGTACTACGAGGCCACCCAGCGCTACGGACCCAAGGGCTTCACCGTCTACAACCACATGTACTTCCCCATCCGCTTCTCCTCCTTCGAGGACGAGTTCGACACCCTGTTGAACGGGGTCACCCTCTGGGACGTTGCGGTGGAACGGTGCCTGGAGATCAGTGGGCCCGACGGGTTCGCGTTCGCGCAGCTCCTGACGTCGCGCGACCTGTCCACCTGCAAGGTCGGCCAGGCGAAGTACGTACTCATCTGCGACAGCGACGGCGGCATCATCAACGACCCCGTGCTCACCCGGATGGACCAGAACACGTTCTGGTTCGCGCTTGCCTCTTCGGACGCGCTCCTGTTCGCGCGCGGTCTGAAGAACGCCTACCCGGACATGGACGTCAGCATCAAGGAGGCCGACGTGGCTCCGCTCCAGGTGCAGGGGCCAAAGTCCAAGGACCTGATGCTCAAGCTCCTTGGGCCTTCCATCTCCGACCTGAAGTACTACTACTGGACCAACGCCGTCATCGGCGGCGCGCCGGTCGTGGTCACGCGAACGGGCTGGACGTCTGAGGTCGGCTACGAGGTCTACCTCACCGACGGCACCAAGGGGACCGAGGTCTACGAGGCGCTCATGGAGGCGGGGGCCGAGTTCGGGATCAAGCCCACCGGCCCCTCCGACATCCGCCGGATCGAGGGCGCCATCTTCAACCAAGGCGCCGACATGAGCTACGAGAACAACGCCTTCGAACTCGGACTCGAGCGGCTGATCGACTTCGATCTCTCCGACGAGGCGTCGATCTCCATGGCGGCCTATCGGAAGATCCGGGCAGAGGGCGTGAAGAAGCGCATCAACGGGGTGACCTTCGACGGGGATCCGTTCCCGGGGCTGAACAACGTCAAGTGGCCGGCCTCGATCGACGGCACCCGCGTCGGGAAGGCCACGTCGGCCATCTACTCTCCGCGCCTGGAGAAGAACATCGGCTACTGCTGGCTTCCGACGGAGCGATCGGTGGAAGGTCAGCAGGTGAGCGTCGACACCGAATGGGGTCCGCGTACCGCCACGGTCACGCCGATGCCGTTCGTCGATCCGGCGAAGACCATCCCCATCTCCTAACCGCGGTATCCCGACCGCCGTTCAGGGTTCGGGCCGGGTCGCGGGGACTATCCCTCACGCGGCTTTGGCCCGAACCCTTGCGTCTTCGCCCTGCGGGAGTCGATGCTGGCCCCTGATCCGGGCCACAGAACCCCGGGCCGAGCGCAAGGAGACGTGCGATGGTGAACGAACGACAGGAGATGCTCGAGAAGAGCGCGACGCTGTACTTCGGCCCCTGGTACCGGAAGTCGCCGTTCTTCGAAGCGACGCGACGTGCCGGATGCACCTCCTACGACATCTACAACCACATGTACCTTCCGGCGTACTACGACGACGTCGAGGTCGAGTACTGGGCGTTGAACAACGGCGTCACGGTCTGGGACGTGGGTGTGGAGCGGACCGTCCAAGTTGCCGGCCCGGACGCGGACAGGTTCATCGACATGATCACGTGCCGTGACCTGACGAAGTGCGCCGTGAAGCAGGCCAAATATATGCTCGTCACAGGCCCCGATGGCTCGATCGTGAACGACCCGGTCCTCATCCATGTCGCGAAGGACACGTGGTGGATGCAGCTGGCGGACTCCGATGGTGGGCTCTACGCGCTCGGCGTGGCAGCGGCGTCGGGACTGGATGTCGAGGTGAGCCTCCCCGACGTTCATCCCATGCAGGTTCAGGGTCCGGATTCGGGCAAGACCCTCGAGAAGCTTGTGGGAACCGGTATCTACGACATCAAGTACTACTGGACGCAGGAGTTCGAGATCAACGGGATCCCGGTCCTCATCAGCCGCACCGGGTGGACCGCCATCCCCGGGTTCGAGGTCAACCTTCTGGACGGAACGCGGGGCGACGCGCTGTGGGACGCCGTGATGGAGGCAGGCCATGAGTTCGACATCCGGCCTATCGCGCCCTGTGAGGCACGCCGCATCGAGGGCGGGATCTTCAACTACGGGTCGGACATCAAGCTCGGCGACACACCGTTCCATGTGATGGGCCTGGAGCGGCTGGTCGAAGAGCAGCCGCAGGACTACATCGGCAAAGCGGCGTTGGAATCCCTCCGCAAGAACGGCGTGGACCGCAAGCTGGTGGGCATCGAGCTCCAGGGCGAGGAATTGCGAGCCGAGATGTCAGAGTATTGGTCCGCGTTCAAGGGCGGGAGGAAGGTTGGGCACCTCACCGACGCCACCTGGTCTCCCGGCCTAAAGAAGAACATCGGGTACGTCTGGCTGCCGATCGACCTCGCGACACCCGGGACCACGATCGATGTCGAGACCGAGGACGGTGTCCACTTGGCGGGCATCACCGCGGCGATCCCGTTCGTCGACGCGAAGAAGGAGCGGCCGGCGGCGCCCCTTAGCGCGTGACCGAGCGGTTGGCTCGTCGGCGCATCGGGGCGGGCGCGATACCCTAAGGGTCGAACCGCCGGGGACCTCAGCGTCGAAGGGTTTCCGGTAGACCGCCCGAAAGGATCCTTATGCGTCGCCGCCTCTTCCTCGTGCCCCTCCTCCTGGTGACGATAGTCGCCAGCGCGTGCACGTTCACGTTCGGTGACTCCTCAGTCGCTTCCAACGCCGGGATAGACAACCTGCCGCCGCTGCCGACCTCGCCCCAGCCGGTGGAAGCGGTTGTTCGCCGCGTCCTACCCTCGGTCGTGAGCGTCACCACCGACCTGTATCAGCCCACCCAGACGAACAGCGCGCAGACCGGTCAGGGCGTCGGGACCGGGTTCATCGTTCGCTCCGACGGGATCATCGTGACGAACTGCCATGTCGTCGAGGGCGCGACGGGGATCACCGTCGCCACCTCTGCGGACAATCCGCAGAAGTACGCCGCCCGGGTCATCGGCGGGGATTGTCAACACGATGTCGCCGTGCTGCAGATCAAGGCCACGGGTCTGCCGACGGTGCAACTCGGGAAGTCCTCAAGCCTCCAGCTCGGTGAGAGCGTTGTCACACTCGGCTACGCGCTGGCCCTGGACGGAGGCCCCACGGTCACCACCGGCATCGTTTCGTCACTCCACAGAACGATCAAGGCGCGGGACCCGGGCTGCACCACCTGCTCCAACTTCATCCGCACCTACAGCGACACGATCCAGACCGATGCCGCCATCAACCACGGCAACTCCGGCGGCCCTCTCGTGGACATGTCGGGCCGTGTCGTAGGCATCAACAGCGCCGGAGTGGACTCGGCACAGAACATCGGTTTCGCCATCGCCATCGACTCATTGAAGTCCACCGTGGCCCACGCCGAGGCCAACCCGTTGGCCCCCACCGGCTACCTCGGGATCGACACCCGGAGCGTCACCCCGGCCATCGCGCTGCAACTCGGCCTCCCGGCGAAGAGCGGCGCCTACATCCTGGCTACCACGGCGGGCGGGCCGGCCGAGAAGGCTGGGATCAAGCAGGGCGACATCATCGTCTCGGTGAACGGCCATCCGATCACGGTGGCCGACGACCTCACGCCGATCCTTCTGTCTCTCAAGCCAGGAACCACGGTACCGGTGGTGGTCGTGCACAAGGACGGCTCCCGAGCGACGCTGAACGTCACCTTGGGCGAGCGCCCGATCCCCACGCAGCTGCCTTGACGAGCAGGTTCGTGTCGTGACGTAGTCTTCCCCCCGTGCGCCGCTTCCGGATCCCTGTGGGCCGTGTCCTCGGCATCCGGCTGTGGCTCCATGCTTCGTGGTTCCTGGTTGCGGGCCTGGCCGTGTGGGCGACGGCAGGCGCGTTCAAGGAAGCCTTCCCGAGGCTTCCACTGACCGAGCGAGTCCTGATGGGCGTGGTCACGGCCGCGTGCTTCTTCGCCTGTCTGGTTACCCACGAGCTCGCCCACGCCGTGGTCGCACGTCGGTTCGGGGTGCGGGTTCACGGCATCACGCTGTTCATGTTGGGCGGCGTGGCAGAGATCGAGGGGGAGCTCCCCACGCCGGCCAAGGAGTTCGCCGTGGCGCTGGTCGGACCCGCCACATCCCTGACCCTGGGAGCGGTGTTCGCGCTGCTCTGGCGAACGGCTTCGGCCGTGGGGTGGACCGGCGTGGAAGGCGTGACCTTCGCCGTGGCCGCCGTCAACCTCGGGGTCGCCGTGTTCAACCTGGTTCCGGGCTTGCCACTGGACGGCGGCCGGCTCCTTCGGGCGGGACTGTGGCGGAGATCGGGCAACTTCGAAGCGGCCACGCGAACCGCGTCGGCGGCGGGCCGGATCGTGGCGGTGTTGCTCGCGGTGATCGGACTTGGAGCCGCAGCGTCCGGGGATATCGCCGGCCTGTGGTATGTGCCCATGGGAGGGTTCATCTTCTTGATGGCGCGCTCGGCGGGTCACGCGCCGGCGCCCGGAACCGGCGGTGCGTTAGCCTGGCCGGATGAATCCGCCCTTCGAGCCCGGAGAAAAGGTCATGTTCGTGGATCAACGTGGCCGGACGTACCTGGTGAAGCTCCAGGTGAAGGGCACCTACCACACCCACAGTGGGATCCTCGCGCACGACGAGGTCCTGGGTAAGCCCGAGGGCCTGCGGGTGGAGACGTCGGGCGGGATGGTGCTCACCGCATTCCGGCCGCGGTTCGCCGATTTCGCCTTGAAGATGCCGCGCGGGGCCCAGGTGATCTATCCGAAGGACCTCGGGCCGATCCTCATGTACGCGGACGTCTATCCAGGGGCTCGTGTCTTGGAAGCGGGGACCGGTTCGGGGGCGCTGACGATCGCCCTGTTGCGGGCCATCGGTGACCAGGGCGCGGTCACGTCCTATGACCTGCGGGACGAACACCAAGCGCACGCGATCCAGAACATCGAGGCCTTCTTCGGGAAGGTCCCTGAGACGCTCACGCTGCGCACGGGGGACGTGCGCGACGTGCCGGGGAGCGAGACGTTCGATCGGTGCGTCTTTGACCTTCCGGAGCCCTGGGGGCCGCTCGCGTCCATCCACCGGGTGCTGGAACCCGGAGGCATCGTGTGCGCGTATCTGCCCACCACCGTACAGGTGCAGCAGCTCGTGGTCGCGCTCCCGGCCCATGGGTTCCTCCATGTGGAAACCTTCGAGGTCATGCACAGGGGCTGGCACGTGACCGAGCGCAGCGTTCGCCCCGATCATCGGATGGTGGGCCACACCGGCTTCCTCACGATCGCTCGGGCTGTCGGCTCACCGGCCTAGCTCGCTCGGGGGCGGTCCGAACGCCTCGGTGGATACCTTGTTCCAGGTCTAAGCCGAAGGGTCCGGCGTGCCGTATGAGAGGAGAGAGGACCGTATGGCCGAGCTTGCACGGTCGGCGACAGGGTCGCCCATATACTGAGCGCTTCCGACGGGAGGTGAGCACCGATGGCTGGTTCTCACGAACAGATGGAACGGTTCGAACACGAGAAGCACGAACTGGTGACGCAGGTGAAGTTCCTCGAGGAGGAAGTCGGTCTCTTGCGCAGGCGCCTGACCAACGCGCCCCGTCAGGTCACCCTGCTCGAAGAGAAGCTGCTCGAGACACGCGACCAGCTCACGCGCGCCATGAGCCAGAACGAGAAGCTCGTCGAGGCACTGCATACCGAACGCGAGAAGATCGAGGCCCTCCTTGAGGAGGTCGAGAAGCTCAGCCAGCCCCCCGCCTCCTTCGGTGTCTACCTCAGCTCGAACGAGGACGGTTCGATGGACGTCTTCACCGCCGGGCGCAAGATGCGCGTTGTCCCCGCGCCCGACCTTGATCAGGCCAAGATCCACCCGGGCGCCCAAGTCATCCTCAACGAATCGTTGAACGTGGTCGAAGTCATGCAGCCCGACGGCGCCGGCGAGATCGTCAAGGTCAAGGACCGGCTGGACGAACAGCGGGTGATGGTGGTCGGACGCGGCGACGAACAGTGGGTCGCCCATATGGCCGGGGGGCTCATCGAGCACGGCGTCAAGGCAGGGGACAACCTCCTCTACGATCCTCGTTCCGGCGTCGCCTTGGAACTCCTGCCGAAGGAGCAGGTCGAGGAACTGGTGTTGGAGGAGATCCCGGACGTCAGCTACGAGGACATCGGCGGGCTAGAGGGCCAGATCGAATCCATCCGGGACGCGATCGAGTTGCCCTTCCTCTACTCGGAGCTCTTCCAGGAGCACGAGCTGGAAGCGCCTAAGGGCGTGCTGCTCTACGGGCCCCCCGGGTGTGGCAAGACGCTCATCGCGAAGGCGGTGGCGGCCTCACTCGCCGAGAAGGTTGCCGAGCGCACCGGCCGCACGGATGCTCGTTCCTACTTCCTGAACGTCAAGGGTCCGGAGCTGCTGAACAAGTACGTGGGCGAAACCGAGCGCCAGATCCGAGAGATCTTCCAGCGGGCCAAGGAGCGCAGTGAGGAAGGTCTGCCGGTCATCGTCTTCTTCGACGAGATGGACTCCATCTTCCGAACCCGCGGCACCGGGATCAGCTCCGACGTGGAATCCACGATCGTCCCGCAGCTGCTCTCGGAGCTGGACGGCGTGGAGACGCTGAAGAATGTGATCGTCATCGGCGCATCCAACCGTGAGGACCTCATCGACCCTGCCGTGCTCCGACCCGGTCGCTTGGACGTGAAGATCAAGATCGAGCGTCCGAACGCCCTGCAGGCCAAGGACATCATGGGGAAGTACCTGCACCCGGTGGTCCCCATCCACCCTGACGAGGTTGCGCGCTACGGCGGCGACGCCCAGCAAGCCTGCTACCGCATGATCGATAAGACCATCGAGCAGATGTACGAACTCAACGACATCAACCGGTTCCTGGAGGTCACCTACGCCAGTGGTGACAAGGAGATCCTCTACTTCAAGGACTTCAACTCGGGCGCCATGATCGAGAACATCGTGCGCCGGGCAAAGAAGGACGCCATCAAGCGGTTCCTGTCCAAGGGGGAGAAGGGGATCAAGACCGAGGATCTGCTCACCGCCATCCGGGACGAGTTCAAGGAGAACGAGGATCTCCCGAACACCACGAACCCGGACGACTGGGCCCGCATCTCGGGCAAGAAGGGCGAGCGGATCGTCTACGTGCGAACGCTCCTTGGCAGCGAAGGCGACGGCCGACAGGTCGAACGCATGAGCGCGGGCCAGTACCTATAGGCTGGCCGGGTGGCCATCCCGAAGGTCTTCGGCACCGAGACCGAGTACGGCATCGCGGCGGCCGGCGCCCCGGAGTTCAACCCCGTCCTGTCCTCCTCGATCTTGATCTCGTCCTACGCGGGTTCGCTCCGTCGCATCAGATGGGACTACGAGGACGAGTCGCCCCTGCGTGACGCTCGTGGGTTCGAGCCCGTCCCCGCAAACAAGGGCACCGATGAAGACCTGGGCCTGGCCAATGTCATCCTGCCGAACGGAGCCCGCTACTACGTAGATCACGCGCACCCTGAGTACTCCACCCCCGAATGCCTGACCCCCCGCGCACTGGTGATCCACGACAAAGCGGGGGAGCGGATCTTGGAGCGCTCGCTGGACGAGGTGCTCCGCCAGATGCCGGAGAGCACTCCCGCGCTGTCGATCTACAAGAACAACTCGGACGGCAAGGGCAACTCCTACGGAACCCACGAGAACTACCTCATGGACCGGGCCACGCCGTTCGGAGACATCGTCCGCGATCTCACGCCGTTCTTCGTGTCGAGGATCATCTACACGGGCGCGGGGAAGCTCGGGGCCGAGGCCAGATACGACGAGCGCGGCCGGGCCATCTATCAGCTGACCCAGCGCGCGGACTTCTTCGAGACGGAAGTCGGCCTGGAAACCACGCTGAAGCGCCCCATCATCAACACGCGAGACGAACCACACGCCGACCCGGAGCGCTACCGTCGGCTGCATGTGATCGTCGGCGACGCGAACATGTGCGAGGTCGCCCAGTTCTTGAAGATCGGCACCACGGCGATCGTTCTTAAGATGATCGAGGACCGCGTCCTTCCGGATCTCTCTCTTCAAGGGCCCGTCGCCTCGTTGCACGCCGTGTCGCGAGACCTGACGTGCGCCGCTGTCGAGATCGCGCTCACGGACGGCCGCAAACTCACCGCGCTGCAACTCCAGTGGGAGTATCTGGAGCACGCGAAGAAGTACGTGGAGCGGGAGGACGACACGCCCGAGAATCGCGAGGTCGTAGAGCGATGGGAAGGTGTCCTGGCGGTCCTGGAAAGCGAGCCTCTGTCGCTGCACAAGGAGTTGGACTGGGTCGCCAAGTACCGGATGCTCACGGCGTACAAGGAACGCGACGGCCTGGAGTGGTCCGACGCCCGTCTGCACGCGATCGACCTGCAATACCACGACGTCCGGCGGGACAAAGGCTTGTACTACCGGCTGGCGGCGGCCGGGAAGGTGGAGTTGCTCGTGAGCGAGGCCGAGATCCAGGCGGCGATCATGGAGCCCCCCCACGACACCCGTGCCTACTTCCGCGGTCGCTGCATCTCGAAATACCCCGACGCCATCTCCGCAGCATCATGGGACTCCCTGATCCTTGATATCGGTCAGGAAGCGTTGCAGCGCCTGCCGATGCGAGAACCACTGCGCGGCACCAAAGAGCATGTGGGTGCGCTGTTGGATGCCTGCGACACAGCGGCCGAGTTAGTGAGGAAGCTTCGGAGCTAGCCCTGTTTCGCGCGGACCTCGGCTAGGATTGCGTCAGCGAAAGGAGCATCGGTGCCTGAACAGGAACAGAAGCGGATCCAGAAAAAGGGCGGCGGAGGCGGCGTCGACGCCGCGGAGTCGGGTCAGGTCGCCGGCTCCTCGAAGGCCGCCGAGCTCAAGGAGGAGATGGACGGCATCCTGGACGAGATCGATGCCGTCCTGGAGGAGAACGCCGAGGAGTTCGTGAAGTCCTACGTCCAGAAGGGCGGGGAGTGAGCGACCGGCTCTTACCGCTGACCGGTTCGGCGTTCGGCGCGAACCCGTCGTTCATGGATCTGATCCGAGCGATTACCCCTGAGGCGCTGCCCGGTGCAGTCGCATCCTCGGGTGCGGCGGCGGCGCTGATGGACGTGAGCCACGGCACCACGGTTCTGGGGCTGAAGTATGCCGACGGAGTGCTGATGGCCGGTGATCGCCGAGCAACCGCTGGCTACTCGATCGCCGACGCGAAGATGCGGAAGGTGTTCCCGGCCGACGACTACAGCGCCATCGCTATCGCCGGTGCTGCAGGCATGGCGATCGAGATGGTCAAGCTCTTTCAGCTGGAGCTGGAGCACTACGAGAAGCTCACCGGGGACCGCCTGTCCCTGGAGGGGAAGGCGAACCGCCTGGCCCAGATGATCCGCGGCAACTTCCCCCTCGCGATGCAGGGCCTGGTGGTGGTCCCACTCTTCGGTGGCTTCGACCTGCGCCGGGGAGAGGGCAGGATCTTCTACTACGACGCCACCGGCGGCCGCTGGGAAGAGGACGACTATCAGACCAACGGCAGCGGCGGACAACCCGCGAAGAACTCCTTGAAGAAACGGTGGAAGCCGGGGCTCAGCCGTGAAGCGGCAGTGCGCGTGTCGGTCGAAGCGCTGATGGACGCGGCCGAGGACGATGTGGCCACTGGCGGTCCGGATGTCGCGCGCAAGATCTTCCCGATCGTGGTCGCGGTGACGGCCACCGGAGCGGATGACGTTCCCGAAGGCGAGGTCGCGGCGGCGGTCACGGACATCCTGGAGGAGCGAGCCCGATGAGCTTCATGCCGTACGTCTCGCCCGACCAGATGATGAAGGA
>JANXVR010000142.1 GCA_025351565.1 Actinomycetes bacterium | reverse complement strand
GGTCGCCAGCGTGCGTGTCATGATGCCTGCGCGCCGGCACGCAGGCACGAGGCGCCCAACCAGCCCGGGGTCGGCGGCCAGCGCGGCGGGATCGATCTGTACAGCGGCCATGACACCGCACCCCGCACGGACCTCGCTCACCATCGCGTGATCGGCCAGCGGCGAGAGCGCGTCGGCCAGTTCGGTCTCCAATTCCGCCGCCCTGGCGATAAGCCCCTCGCGTTCGATGATGTCCAGGTTCGCCATGGCCGCAGCCGCGACCGAGGCATGGCCCGAGTAGGTGTAGCCGTGGCGGAACATCCCTGCGCCTTCGGCCCAGAACCGTTGCCAGACAGAGGGTGCGGCGATCACGGCGCCAAGCGGGAGGTAGCCGCTCGTGATGCCTTTCGCGCATGTGATGAGGTCGGGCTCGATCCCCCAGCGTCCGCTGGCGAACCACGCCCCGGTTCGGCCGAAGCCGGTGATGACCTCATCGGCGATGAAGAGAACCTCGGCGTCCTTGCAGACCTGCCGGGTTTTCTCCAGATACCCCGGCGGCGGCGCGAAGATGCCGCCGGCTCCGACGATCGGCTCGCAGAAGAATGCCGCCACGCGATCCTCGCCGGCACCCTCGATTGCTTCCTGCAGCGCGCTCGCGTCGTCCCAGGGAACTTCGATCACGTCGGGCAGCAGGCTGCCGTAGCCGGCCAGGTTCGCGGCGATGCCGGCGAGCGAAGTCCCTCCGGTGTGCATGCCGTGGTAGGCGCCGGAGCGCCGGATCAACACCGTGCGGCCCGGCTCGCCCGCGAGCTGCCAGTAGCGGCGCGCCATCTTCATCGCGGTGTCGATCGAATCCGAACCTCCGCTCGTGAGGAACACGGTCGAACCGGGAACCGGGGCCAACGACGCGACCCGTTCCACCAGGGCGTCGACCACCGGGTTGGTGAGGTCCTGGAACGTGGAATACGTCTCGAGTTCGCGCATCTGGGCGGAGACGGCATCGGCGATCTCTGCGCGGCCGTGGCCGATGTTGCAGTACCAGAGACTCGCGGTGGAATCGAGGTACCGACGGCCCTGCGCGTCCCACACGTGATAGCCCTCGCCGCGCACGATCGGAAGCTCACCACCCGCCTGCACCGCGGCCATGTCGGCGAATGGATGCCAGAAGCGCGTCACAGATCCTCCCCATGGATCATCCGGGGGTTCTCGCGCGTGACGGCCGTTGCCGCCGGCGCCCACCCGGGTTCGAGGCCGAGCACCTCGGCCGAGTTCACCTTCAACATCTTCTCCAGGTACTCATACGGCACGTCGACCGCGAGCAGCGCCGCCATCAGCATCCGCAGCCCTTCCGGGTGCGGCGGACCGGCGAACTGCCCCAGGTCCGAACCGAACACCAGGTTCTCTCCCTTGAACGTCTTGATCCATTCGCCAAGCTCGGCGGGTTGCTGCTCCCAGAAGATCGGGGACGTGCAGGTGCAGGCCACGTATTCCAGGATGGCGCCCTTGTCCATCAGCTCGCGCTGCACGTCCAGGTCCAGCTTGCAGAGCGACCAGTTGGCGTGCGTGACGATGAAGCGGCGCGGCGAGACGCCCGCCGCGAGCGCCGCATCCTGCAGTGCCCGGATCTCCGCGATGGAGAGGTGACCGGTCGCCAGGCACACATCGTTCTCGGCGACCACTTCACAGATGGTCCGCGCGGCCTTCGTCAGCGTCTTGCCGTCCTCCTCGAACACCGTCACGCCTTCACCGGTGAGCTGCTTCCTCGGCCGGCCGAACTGCGGGTAGTCGGGCATGTCGAAGTAGTCCGCGTGGTACTTGGAGTGGTTCGAGGGCATCCACACGACCTTCGCTCCGTAGTGGATGGCAGCCTCGGCGACGTACGGGTCGAGCCCGCCGACCGAGCGGTTCAGGACGACCGCCCCGAAGGATTCGATCTCCGGGTGCATCCGGTTCACGTAATACGCCCGCCCTGTGGTCGAGGCGTCGTGATCCTTCAGGACGAAGCCCCGCATCCCGAATTCGATGGCGTACTCGGCGAGCGCGGCATCGTCGATATGGCGGTTGAACAGGGCGGGCGCCGTATGGGCGTGCATGTCGATCGCGCCCTTCAGCAGCTCCAGATCCGGTCGTTCCATCCAGTGCCTCCTGGCAGGTTTCGTGGTCACTTCTCAACTGACGAGATAGCATCTCGGTCGCTGGAACCGGATGCTACCATCCGCCAGCGAACGGTGAACCCCGGAGCCGACCCCCGAGGAGGCGTGGCAGGTGTCGCAGGAAAGCCCGGCAATCACACCGCTGGTCATCGCCGGCGAACAGGTCCGAACCGGCGAAGGAACCTACGCCGTCCGCTCCCCTTGGGACGGACGCGAGGTGGGCATCGTGCCTTCCGTGGGCGCCGAGGCCGCCCGCGCCGCCGTGGACGGAGCCGCGCACGCGATGAAGGCGGGACTTCCCGCCGCCGAACGCGCAGCCATCCTCGACAGGGTCGCAGCCGACGTCCACGCGCGCCGCGAGCAGTTCGGCCGGATGATCTCCGACGAGAACGGCAAGCCGTACAAGCAGGCATTGATGGAAGCCGACCGCTGCGTCCAGACGCTGATCTTCTCCGCCGCCGAGGCGCGAACGCTGTCGGGCCGGGGCATCCCCCTGGACGCGCATCCGGCCGGCGTCGGGCACCTGGGCCTCACGGTTCGCGTTCCCGTCGGCGTGGTCGCGGCGATCACGCCGTTCAACTTCCCCCTGACCCTTGCCGCCCACAAGATCGGGCCCGCGGTCGCGGCCGGGTGCGGGGTGGTGCTCAAGCCCGCCGACAAGGCGCCGCTCACCGCGATCGAGCTCGTGAACTCCTTCCACCGCGCCGGGCTGCCCGAGCAGTGGATGTCGGTGCTGGTCGGACCGCCCCAAGAGATCGCCGAGGTCCTCATCGAGGACGACCGCGTCGGGCTCCTCACATTCACCGGCTCGGCCGCGATCGGGTGGGATCTGGCCCGTCGGGCCCACCGCAAGCGCGTCACGCTGGAGCTTGGTAACTCGACCCCGGTGATCGTGTGTGCGGACGCCGACCTGCACGCGGCGGCGGCGGCCAGCGCGGGCAGCGGGTACGCGTTCGCCGGGCAGTCGTGCATCTCCGTGCAGCGGGCGATCGTCCACAGGGATGTCCACGACGGGTTCGTGCAGGCGCTCGTGCGGGCGGCCGAAGCGCAGAAGGCGGGCGACCCCGCCGAAGCCGACACCGACCTCGGACCAGCGATCACTCACGAAGCCCGCGACAGGGTCCACCAGCTGGTGGACGAGGCCGTCGCGGGTGGAGCCACCTCGCTCACCGGCGGGACGTTCGGCGACGGCTACCTGCGCCCGACGGTCCTAGATGGCGTCGCCGCCGACGCGCGCATCTGGCAGAAGGAAGCCTTCGGGCCGGTCATCGGTGTTCGCACGTTCTCCGATCTGCAGGAAGCCATCGACCTGGCGAACGGAACGGAGTACGGACTGCAGGCCGGTATCTTCACGCGTGATCTGCCGTCGGCCCTGGCCGCCATCCAGCAGCTCGAGTTCGGCGGCGTCACCATCAACCAGGCGCCGCAGTTCCGCGTCGATCAGATGCCGTACGGTGGAACGAAGGCCTCCGGGAACACGAAGGAAGGACCGCACGACGCGGTCCGGGAGATGACCACCGAGCGGATGGTCGTGGTGAAGCTGTGAGGGCGAGGACGTGGTGAGCGCAGCCGCGCCGACGCGTCCACGGACGACCGGGGGGGACCCGTCGTCCTCGTTCCAGGTCCTCGATCGGACCTTCGCCATCTTGGAGCTGTTCGATGAAGAGCGTCCCGAGTGGACCGCAACCGATGTCGCGCGCGCGCTCGAACTCCCCGTCCCGACCGCCCACCGGATCCTGATCGCGCTCGCCCGGCGCGGCTACGTGAGCCAGCACCAGGAGACCAAGCGCTTCCGGCTGGGGATCGCGGCGCTGCAACTCGGCGATCGCGCGCGCGCCGTGGTCGACCTTCGCAGCGTGGCCATGCCCGCGCTCCGGCGCCTGTCCCGCGACACCGGCGAGACGGCGCTCCTGACGGTTCTGACCCCGCGCAAGGATCGCGGCGTGTGTCTGGAGCGGGTCGAGACGCCGCAGCCGCTCCGGCTCTCGGTCACCCCGGGACGCCAGTTGCCGCTGCACGCCGGCGCGTCGCAGAAGATCCTGATGGCCTACATGGACGAGGCCGCGCTCGAGCGCGCGCTCGCGCGACCGCTGGAGCACCTCTGTCACAACACGATCAGCGACCCGGGCCTGCTCCGGGAGGAACTTGCTCGGATCCGGCGTGTGGGTTGGGCAAGCTCCTTCGAGGAAACGAACCTCGGCGTGTGGGGGCTGGCGGTCCCGATCTTGGACGCGCGCGACGGGCTCGTCTGCGCCATCGGCATCGCCGGCCCCAGCGCCAGGTTGGCCCAAGAGCGGATCGGCGACCTGATCCACCGCATCCACGAGCGGGCGGCCGAGGTCGCCGACGCGCTCGGAGACCATGTTCCGCCGGTGGAATCGCGCCCGAAGGTCGGCCGCGCAAAGGGGAAACCCGCACCGACCAAGAAACCGAAGTCCACAGGGAGGAAGGCATGAGCAGCAACCAGCACACCGGCAAGGTCGCCGTCGTGACCGGCGCCGCCAAGGGGATCGGCGGCGTCGTGACCGAGCACCTGGCCCGTGACGGGGCTCACGTCGTCCTGCTCGGTCGCGACCGCGCCGCGCTTGACGAACACGCCGCCCTGCTGGACCAGAAGTACCCGGCGCGCGAAAGCATGGCCGTGACCTGCGACGTGACGAACGAGGCCGAGGTTCAAGCCGTGATGGCCAGCACGGCGGCCCGGTTCGGCGGGATCGACTTCCTAGTGAACACGGCTGGAGGAACCGGACCCATCGAAACCTCGGCCCAGGACTATCCGGCCGAGGAGTTCCGCGCGATCTTGGAGTTGAACGTGATCGGCACCTTCCTGCCATGCAAGCACGCGATCCCGCACATGATCGCGCGCGGCGGGGGCCGCATCGTCAACATCTCAGGAACCTCGGGACTCCGCGGGTACCGCAACCGCTCCGGCTACTCGTCATCGAAGTGGGCGGTCCGCGGGCTCACCCGCACCCTCGCGTTGGAACTCGGCCCCCACGACATCACCGTGAACGACGTCTGCCCGAACGTGACGAACGGCGGGCGGATGGACAAGATCGTCGCCACGAAAGCCGCCAGGCTCGGGAAGACACCCGAAGAGGTCTACGCGGACTTCGCAGGACAGACCGCGCTCGGGCGCTTCGTGGAGGAAGAGGACATCGCCGACGCGATCGACTTCCTCCTCTCGCCCGGGGCGAAGAACATCACCGGCCACGACATCCCTGTGGACGCGGGCTGGGACGTCTAGCTGTTCCGGTGCCCGTGGCTCAGCCCCGGAGCCGCTCGCCCGTCGGGTCGTAGAACGGCCGGATGCCCGCGTCGATCGGGTGCCGCTGCGTGGCGATCTCCACCTCGAGGTCCCCGGCGTCCAGGAAGGCCTGCGTGACGGGTTCGTCGGCGTGGATCCAAGCGATGGCTGTGGCCGCGCCCAGCGTGTAGCCGTATCCGCCGCTGGTCACGAACCCGGCGTACGAGCCGTTCCGCAGCAACGATTCCCCGTGGAAGAGGACGGGCGCGGGATCGCGAAGCTTGATGTTCACCAGCCGCCGAGTCAAGGGGCGCTCGCGCAACGTCGCCAACGCCTCTGCTCCCACGTGCACCGTCTTGCGCGTGGAGGCCGTGAACCCCAGGCCCACCGCGAAGGGGTCGTCCATGACCCCGATGTCGTGCCCCCACGAGCGGAAGCCACGTTCGATCCGAAGGGCGTCGAAGGCGTGGAACCCGGCGTGGATCAGGCCGACGTCATCTCCGGCCGCCATGAGCTTGTCGTGAAGGTCGGCCGCGAACTCCGTGGGCACCCACAGTTCCCAGCCCAGCTCGCCCACGTAGCTCACTCGCAGCGCCCACGCCTTCGCCCACCCCGCGTCCAGGTGCGTGGCGGTGAAGAACGGGAAGCCGTCGTTGGACAGATCCGCGTCGGTCACGCGGGCCAGGATCTCGCGGCTCCGCGGGCCTTGGACGGCGAGAACGGCGTAGCCGCTCGTGACGTCGGTGATCACGGCGGCCGGCGGCGCCTCCCGGCGGAGCAACCATTCCGTGCGCCGTTGCCACGCGGTGGGCGCCGCGACCAGGAACCGATCCTCGCCGAGCCGCGTCACCGTTGGGTCCATCTCCACGCCGCCACGTTCGTTGCACCAGGCGGTGTAGACGACCCGG
>JANXVR010000135.1 GCA_025351565.1 Actinomycetes bacterium | reverse complement strand
GAACCCCGCCATGTCGAACTGCCCGGCTGCCATGACACCGGGGTGCTCGGCCGTCTCGCCGCCGAGCAGCGCGCACCCTGCGCGGCGGCACCCTTCGGCGACGCCTTCGACCATCGCGGCGATCTCCTGGGGGATCACGCGTCCGACCGCCACATAGTCCAGGAAGAAGAGGGGTTCGGCCCCCGTGCAGACCACATCGTCCGCGCACATCGCGACCAGGTCGATGCCCACGGTATCCAGGCGGCCCGCCATCCGTGCGATCTCCAGCTTGGTCCCCACACCGTCGGTGGCTGCGGCCAGGTACCGGCCCTCCGAGATCTGGAAGAGCCCGGCGAACCCCCCGACCCGATCGGCCATCTCCGGACGCCGGGCGCGCGCGGCAAGGTCGGCGATCAGTGAGACAGCCTTGGCCCCCGCCTCGATGTCGACTCCGGCGGCGCGATACGCCCGGCCCGGCGGCGGGACCCCGCTCATATCGTGGGCAGGTGCAGTTGGTCCTCGAGCATGAACTTCCCGGCTTCCCCCGGGATCGGGATGGGGTACTCGCCGTCGAAGCACGCCCGGCAGAAGGTCTCCTTGTTGCCACCGCTGGCCCGGACCATGCCCTCCAGCGAGAGATAGCCGAGCGAGTCGGCGCCGATGTAGGCGTTGATCTCCTCGACGGTGAGGTCCGCGGCGACCAGTTCCTGGCGGGTCGGCATGTCGATGCCGTAGAAGCACGGCCATTTCACCGGCGGGCAGGTGATCCTGATGTGGACCTTGGTGGCGCCGGCCTCCCGGAGCGCAGCCACGACCTGCTTCGTCGTGGTGCCGCGAACGATGGTGTCGTCGACAACGATCAGCCGCTTGCCGTGGATGGCCTCCGGGATCGGGTTGAGCTTCAACTTCACCCCCCGGTCGCGCAGCGTCTGCGACGGCTGGATGAACGTCCGGCCCACGTAGTTGTTCTTGTAGAGCCCGTCTCCGTAGGGGATGCCGGTGACTTCGGAATAGCCCTGTGCCGCGGAATGCCCGGTGGTGGGCACCGCGATCACCATGTCCGCGTCAACCGGGTGCTCCTTGGCGAGCAGCTTGCCCATCTCCCTGCGCGCCATGTGCACGGTGGCCTCGCGGAACCGGGAGTCGGGCCGCGCCAGGTAGACGAACTCGAAGATGCAGAGGGCCGCGCGCGGGGACTCCGCGAACCGCACCGAGTGCAACCCACGGTCGTCGATGCGGATGAGTTCGCCGGGTTCGACGTCGCGGACCAGGGTGGCGCCGACGATGTCCAGCGCGCACGTCTCCGAGGCAACGACGAATCCGTTGGGAAGACGTCCGATGGAGAGCGGCCGGACGCCGTAGGGATCGCGGGCCGCGTAGACCGAACGCTCGTCCATCATGACGAAGCAGTAGGCGCCCTTGAGGGTCGGGAGCACCGCGAGCGCGGCCTCCTCCAGGGAACCGGTGATGGACATCTCCGTCTGCAGGAGCGTGGTCACCAGGTCGGAGTCGGTGGAGGCGGTCCCGCGGGTGCCCACGCGGTCGGCCAGCTCCCGGGTGTTGACCAGGTTGCCGTTATGACCCAGCGCGATCGAACGAACCCCGTCGGTCTTGAAGACGGGCTGCGCGTTGTCCCAGGTGTTCGAGCCGGTGGTGGAGTAGCGGGTGTGGCCGATGGAGAGGTCGCCGGCCAGGGTGGTCAGGGTGGCTTCGCTGAAGACCTGGCTGACCAGGCCGAGATCCTTGTAGACCAGGATGTTGTGGCCATCGCTGACCGCGATCCCGGCGGATTCCTGACCTCGATGTTGCTGGGCGAAGAGCCCGAAGTAGGTGAGTCTGCCTACGTCCTCACCCGGCGCCCACACGCCGAACAGACCGCACTCATCCTTCGGTGATTCTGCCCCCACGAGGGCACAAGCCTAGCAGCCGACGCCGGGGAACCCGGGGCGGAGGCCCCGGGTTCCCCGTCGCGGCACCGCGGCGATCAGCGGGTGGGAAGCACCTGCACCAACGGCGTGAACGAACCTCCCGACAGGCTCCCCACCGCGTAGACGATCGTCACGGTGTTGGGTGCGAACGTGAGGTCCACCGGCCCGAAGACGGGGGTGGTTGACCCTGCGGGGGCCACGGCGATCGGGTACGTGCCATCCGGCACGGTGATCGTGGCCTGACGCGGGTTCTTCAGGTCCGAGATGACCGGAGCGCCCCCCGCCAGGATGTCGACCGCGGGAGCTTCGGCATCGTGACGAACGACCACCCGGGACTGCCCGCCGGTCGAGCTGACGTCGTTCCGGTACACGTCAAGACGAGGCGTCCCGTCGGCCGCGAGGTGCGCAACCACCGACTTGTTCACCCCAGGGGCGAGGTAGAGCCAACTCGACAAGAGGGGGCTGCTGAAACGCGGCGCACCTGCGGCACGGACCGCCACCCAGTAGATGCCGGGGGCTTCCTTGAGGGGCCCGGCCACCGTCCCGAACGTCACCGCCTTGAACTGCTGGATCCCTGCATCGAAGCTGTAGAGCGAGATGTCGACCGGGAATCCATCGGCCCCCGGTACGCCGTGAACCAGTGTCAGTTTGGCCTTAAGCCGCGAGTCACGGGCGTCGTGACCTGCGGGCGCCGCGAGCGCGGAGCCCGCGACCAGCGTGGGCACGATCAACGCCGCGACCACCGCCTTGAGGATGGTGAACTTCTTCATCGTTCCTCCCGATCGTCCGGTGCCGAACCCATGCCCGGCCTCCACTGGGAGTATCCGTAACCCATGCACGTACTAGCAAGATTCCGCAGTAGTTCGCATAGGTTCAGGAAGAGGCGATCGCTCCTTCGAGCTGCAGGAGGGCGTGCTTGCGGTCCAGGCCACCCGCGTACCCGCCCAGGAGTCCGCCTGCTCGCAGGACGCGATGGCACGGGATCACGATCGGGATGGGATTGGAGCCCAGGGCGTTGCCCACGGCCCGGGCCGCTCGGGGTCTTCCGATCCTGATCGCCAGCTCGCCGTAGGTCGTGGTCTGTCCGAAGGGCACGCGGCCGGTTGCCGCGAGCACTTCGCGTGCGACCCCGCGGATCAGCTGCCGATCCACCTTGAGATCGAACCGCAGCCGCTCCCCGGCGAAGTATTCCTCGAGCTCGCGGCGAACCGGATCGGTGGCACGGGCGGATTCCAGGATCCGAGGGCTCACCTCCCGCGCCAGATGCGCCAGCACCTCGTCGCGGGTCTCGTCGGCGTAGGCGATCCGCACGAGGCCGCCGCGGGTCACCGCCACCAACAGGTCACCCACGGGCGATGCCGCCGTCCAGAAGGCTACGTCGGCGAGGTTGGCGGCCAAGGCGGCCTCGGCGAACCGCGTGGAGGCCGCGCTCGCGGACGTGCCCGCGGTCGCGCGAGGCGGGGCGAGGCCGCGCATCGCGCGCCTCAGATCTTCGATGCTTCGTTGCCTGGTCATGCGATCATCTCCCGGAGGGCGCGCACGCCCAGCGATACGTTGGCGCGAGCGGTCTGCTCGGTACATCCCATCAGGTCGGCGATCTCCGCGTAGGACCGGTCGAACGCGTGGCGGTGAACCACAGCCAGCCGCTGGCGTGGCGGCAACGAGGCCACCGCCGCCCATAAGAGCGGATCGCCGTCGGTGGGCCGGCGCACCGGCGAGTCGGCCAGCTCCAGGGCGTCCCGCGTTGGGATGGGGCGCCTGTTGCGGGCCCGATGATGGTCCAGCGCCTTGCGGCTCGCGATCTTGAGCACCCATCGATCGAGGTGTTCCGCCTCCGTGACGCGCGGGTAGGCCTTGAGGGCGGACACGAACGTCTCCTGGAAGCAATCGTCCGCGTCGGACGGCCCCACCGCGGCCACCAGGAAGCGATAGACCGGGGTGCGGTTCGCCTCCAAGAAGTCCTGGAACGCAGGGATCGGAGCGGCGCCCGCGGAAGGGCTCATGCTCCCCGGTCCGCTTCGATCATCCGCCGCATCCACACATCGTTGGATGGAATCACATCGCCCTCCTGGCCCGCCAACGACTGAACAACGCGAAGGGCGCCTCGGTTGTGAAGTTGGGGGAGAGATTCAGAGCCCGAGCGCGGCCGGGATCTCATCGAACCGCGCCAGTACGGCCTGGGCCTCGGGCCCCTCGCCATCGGCTCGGTCGTGGAAACCGGCGAATCGGATCGCCGTCATCCCGAGCGCCAGCGCCCCCGCGATGTCGGTTCGTTTGGAGTCGCCGACATGGGCCGCCTGGGAAGGATCCTCGATCCCCAGCCCCTCGAGCGCCGGGCCGAAGGCCTCTGCCGCCGGCTTGAACCATCCGGTTTCGTCGCTGAACGACCAGGCATCGAAGAACTCCAGGAGACCGAAGCCGTCCAGCCGTTGGCGCAGCGTGGGCGAGCCGGTGAGGCCGACATCGCACACGATCCCAAGGGCGATGCCCGCGTCCCGGAGCGCTTCGAGCGTGCTCGCCGCGTCGGGGGCGGCGTACAGCGGGGCTCTCTCACCCACCCGAGCGAACGTCTCTACCAGTTCCTCGCGCATATCACCCGACTCAACGCCAAGGTAGTCGCAGACGAAGTCGGTGGCGTCGTGGGGGGTCCATTGCCCCGCGTTGTCGACCCACCGCTGCTCGAAGACCAGCCAGTTCTCGCGGAACGCCTCGGCCAGGACGTCTTCGGGGACCTCGATGCCGGCGCCGGCAAGGACGGCGGTCCAGGCGTCCAGATGCATCCCCCGCATCGCGCCTCTGTCCTCGCTGACAAGCGTGTCCCAGAAGTCGAACGTGACGGCGCGGATCATCGCGTGCCCTGGGCGATCACGCGGGCTCACCTAAGAGGGCCGGCAAGGCCCCCTCGTAGCTCTCGCGAAGCTTGTCCACGGTGACATCGAGCATCTCGTCGATCACCGCGCGCGGTCCGCCGGTCTCCCCGAGCCTGGTCGGCGGCACGCCGTGAGCGCCGGCAAGTTCGAGGAGACGCGCCTCCTGTTCCGGGTTGACGGACACCACCGCCCGCGAGGCGGACTCGCTGAACATAGCGACGTGAGCCGGTAGATCGGCCCCCGTCAGCGTGACGGCGAACCCGTGGCCACCCTCGATGGCCGCCTCCGCCAGCGCGATGGCGACGCCGCCGTCGCTGCAGTCGTGCGCCGACGCCAGCACATCCTCCCCCGCGGCCGCGACCAGCAGCGCGATGAGGGCGGACTCGCGCGCGAGGTCCAGCGCCGGAGGTTTGCCGGCAACCACCCCAAGCACCACTTCGGCGAATTCTCCGCCCCCCAGCTCCGCGAACGTTTCTCCCAATTGATAGACGGCGAGCCCCGCGCGCGGGAAGCCGGTGGGCACGCGCAGCCGGTAGTCGGCAAGGAGCCCGAGCATCCCGATGACCGGCGTGGGCCAGATCGCGCTGCCCGCGGCCTCGTTGTAGAAGCTCACATTCCCCCCGGTGACGGGGCTCCCGAGGGCCAGGCAGGCGTCGCCCATCCCGCGGATCGCCTCCGCGAACTGCCACATCACCTCCGGGCGTTCGGGGTTGCCGAAGTTCAGACAGTTCGTGATGGCCAGCGGGGTGGCGCCGGTCACGGCGACGTTGCGCGCGGCTTCGGCGACCGCGTGGGCGGCCCCGAGGTAGGGGTCGAGCGACCCGTAGCGCCCCTTGCCGTCCGTCGAGAGCGCGAGCCCTTTCATGGTGCCCGGGACGCGGACCACGGCGGCATCGCTGCCCGCTCCGGCCACCGTCTGCCCCTGCACGATCGAGTCGTATTGCTGATGAACCCACCGCTTGCTCGCGATGTTCGGCGAACGCAGAACGCTCCAGAACGCCTGGTCCAGATCGCCGTTGAATGCCATGAACGTGGGGTCGTCTCCAACCTCGGAGGGGTGGACCGCCGGCGCCTCCCGCGGCCTGTCGTACTCGGGAGCTTCGTCGGTGAGCGAGCGTGCGGGGACCTCGGCCACAACCGTGCCTGCATGCGTGACGGTGAGCATGCCGCCTGTCACCAGCTCCGCGATGACCACCGCGTCCAGCCCCCACTTCGCACACACCTCTTGCACCGCAGTCAGTTGCGCCGGGTTCACGATGGCGAGCATCCGTTCCTGCGATTCGCTGGTCAAGATCTCGAATGCTTCCATCCCCGCTTGGCGGAGCGGCACGGCATCCAGGTCCAACGTGGCGCCCATCCCTGCGCGCGCGGCCGACTCGCTGACGGCGCAGGTGATGCCCGCGCCTCCCAGATCCTGCAGCCCTTCGAGCAGCCCCCGCTCGATCAACTCGAGCGAAGCCTCGATGAGGAGCTTCCCGGCGAACGGATCACCGATCTGAACGGCCGGGCGCGACTCCTCCGAGGAGTCATCGAGCGTCGCCGAGGCCAGCATGCTGACCCCGCCGATCCCGTCGCGACCGGTACTCGCCCCGTACAGCACCATGTACGACCCGGCCCGCGCGACCAGCGAGGTCGAGGTCGCAAGCTTGTCTGCCCGCGCGATCCCGACGCACATGACGTCGACTGTCGGATTGGCGGTATGGACGTCCGCGAAGTGGATCTCGCCACCGACGGTGGGCACACCGATGCAGTTCCCGTAGCCGCCGATCCCCGTGACCACGCCGGTGAACAGCCACCGGTTCCTCGGATCCGTCAGGGGTCCGAACATCAACGGGTCCAGCAGCGCGACCGGCCGGGCGCCCATCGAGATGATGTCCCGCACGATCCCGCCGACCCCCGTGGCTGCGCCTTGGTACGGCTCGACGGCGCTGGGGTGCGAGTGCGACTCCATCTTGAACACCACGGCGATCCCATCGCCCACGTCCACCGCCCCGGCGTCCTGCCCCGGACCAACGAGCACGGCCGGTCCTTCGGTCGGAAGGGTCTTCAGGTGGATCTTCGAGCTCTTGTAGCTGCAGTGCTCAGACCACATGGCGCCGTACATCGCCAGCTCGGCGGGCATGGGCTCGCGCCCAAGGGTGGCCACGATCCGTTCGTGTTCGTCGTCCTTGAGGCCTAGCTGACGGTGCAACGGGGCGGGGGCCTCGGTCATCGCGCGACTCCTTCCAGCGCGGCCGCGAGCAGCGACGCGAACATCCCCTGGCCGCCGGTGGGTCCCACGTCCGGATCCACGGCGTGCTCGGGATGGGGCATCAGCCCCACCACGTTCCCGCGGTCGTTCCGCACACCCGCGATGTTGCCGACGCTGCCGTTCGGGTTCGCGTCGTCATCGACCAGTCCGTCGGCCGTGGCGTAACGGAACACCACGCGGCCCTCGCTCTCGATCTCTGCCAACTGCTCGGCGGTGGCGACGAATTGCCCCTCGCCGTGCTTGATCGGGACCTCGATGGTCTCGCCCGGTTCCATCCCGGCCGTGACCGCGGTTTGCGAGCTCTCCACCCGCAGCCACACGTCCTTGCAGATGAACCGCAGCGAGCGGTTCCGGATGAGCGCGCCGGGAAGCATGCCCGATTCGCAGAGGATCTGGAACCCGTTGCAGATCCCCAGCACCGGTCCCCCGCGTTCGGCGAACGCCCTGATCTCCTGCATGAGCGCGGCCTTGCCGGCGATGGCGCCGCAGCGCAGGTAGTCACCGTAGCTGAACCCGCCGGGGAGCACGACCGCATCGACGCCTTGAAGATCGTGCGAGGCGTGCCAGAGCGGCACGCCGGTCCCTCCCATGAACGTCACCGCGTCCAGCGCGTCGCGGTCGTCCAGCGAACCGGGGAAGGTGACGACGCCCACCCGGGCACCGGCCGCGGCCACCTCAACCCTCCTGCAGGTCGAGGATCCGGTAGTCCTCGATCACCGGGTTCGACAGAAGGCGCTGGGCGATCTCGTCGACCTGTGCGCGAGCGGCGGCCTCGTCCGCGCCCTCCACCGTGAGCTTGACGTGTTTGCCTACGTGGACAGCGCTGACGTTGGTCCACCCCATCGTCGGGAGCGCGGCCTCCACGGCCTTGCCCGCGGGATCGGAGAGCCCCGCCTTCAGCGTGACCAGCACTTCGAACGTAAACGTCATCCGGTTCCCTTCTCCATGCCCGCACCCTCCGGCGCGGCCATCCGCTGACGGTACCGGGCGAACGCCTCGCCGGTGATCCGTTCGTAGGCTTCGATGTACTTACCGGAGGTGCGAGCCAGCACCTCGGCGGGCAGGTCGGGTGGCGGTGGCTCGCGGTCCCAGCCGCTCGCGTCCAGCCAGTCGCGGACGTACTGCTTATCGAAACTCGGCTGCGCGCGGCCGGGCGCGTACGCGTCGGCGGGCCAGAAGCGAGACGAATCGGGGGTGCCCACCTCATCGACCAGGATCAGCTCTCCGCCGCTGAACCCGAATTCGAGTTTCGTGTCGGCCACGATGATGCCGCGCTCCAGCGCCACGGATGCGATGCGCTCGTAGATCCGGGCGGTCAGTTCACGCAGGCGTTCCATCAGGCCTCGGCCGATGAGGTCGGCGCACTCCTGCGGCGTCATGGGCAGATCGTGACCTTCGGCAGCCTTCGTGGTCGGGGTGAAGATCGGCTCGGGCAACTGCGAGGACTCCAGGAGTCCGGGAGGAAGGGACACGCCGCAGACGGCGCCGGCCGCCTGATACTGCGACCATCCCGACCCTGCCAGATAGCCGCGAGCAACGCACTCCACGGGGATGACGTCCGCCCGTTCGACCAGCATGGCGCGTCCCGCAAGGCCCGGGTCCTGGCGGTACGGCTCGGGGAACTTCGACCGGTCCACGGTGATCAGGTGATCGCCCACCAGATCGCGCGTCCGCTCGAACCAGAAGGAACTGAACGCTGTGAGCACG
The DNA here is from genome assembly GCA_025351565.1 of Actinomycetes bacterium. Taxonomy (GTDB): domain Bacteria; phylum Actinomycetota; class UBA4738; order UBA4738; family HRBIN12; genus JANXVR01. The sequence goes on along the minus strand of JANXVR010000135.1, from coordinate 10,543 downwards.
CTTCCCTTGTCCGGCACCGGGTTCGGCAGGATCACATCGAACGCGCTGATCCGGTCCGAGGCCACCAGGAGGAGCTGGCCGGGTCCGGCTGTGTAGATATCGCGGACCTTCCCGCGAGCGTGCAGGCCTTCCGTAGCGCCCACTCAGGCGCCCTCGACGGGGAGCTTCTCCAGCTTGGCGAACACGCCCCCCATGTTCCGCAGGAACCGCTGCGGGTCGAACAGTCGGTCGAGCGCAGCCCGATCGAGCGTTCCGCGGACGTCCGGATCGGCCGCGATCGCATCCCGGAACGAGGCACCGTCGTCCCACGCCGCCGCGGCGGCGCGCTGGACCGCGCGGTAGGCGTCATCGCGCGCCAGCCCGCCGTCCACCAGCGCCAGCAGCACCGACTGACTGGATGCGATCCCGCCGAGCGAGCCGACGTGCTCGGCCATCCGAGCGGGAAACACGACGAGCCCATCCATCACCCATGCCATGTCCTTGAGCATGAAGTCCAGCAGTCCCGTGGCGTCGGGGAAGATGATCCGTTCGGCGGACGAATGGGAGATGTCGCGTTCGTGCCACAACGTGATGTTCTCCAGCGCCGCTTGCGCATGGCCGCGTAGCACGCGGGCCAGCCCGCTCACACGTTCGCACACCACCGGATTGCGCTTGTGGGGCATCGCGGACGAGCCCTTCTGCCCCTCGGCGAACGGTTCCTGCACCTCGCGGACCTCGGTCCGCGCCAGGTGCCGGATCTCGGTGGCCATCTTGTCCAACGTGCCCGCCGTGATGGCCAAGGCCACCATGTACTCGGCATGCCGGTCGCGCTGGATCACCTGCGTGGACGCCTCGGCCGAACGCAGCCCCAGCTGCGCGCACACCAGTTCCTCCACGCGCGGATCCACCGCCGCGTAGGACCCGACCACGCCGCTGATGGCGCCGACGCTCACGGACTCCCGTGCTCGGCGCAGCCGCTCCCGGTCGCGGTCCAGCTCGAATGCCCACACGGCGAGTTTGTGACCGAACGACGTAGGCTCGGCGTGGATCCCGTGCGAGCGGCCCATGCACGGCGTGTCTCGGAACTCCAGCGCGCGGCGCTTCACCACCGCCAGCAACACCTCCACCCGCGCGAGCAGCTGATCGGCAGCCTCGCGGAGCTGCAGCGCGAACCCCGTGTCCAACACATCCGAAGACGTCATCCCGAAATGGATCCACCGCCCCGCCGGACCGATCGATCCCGCGACGACATCGACGAACGCCGCGATGTCGTGCCTGGTGACCGCCTCGCGCGCAGCCACGGCCTCGACCGTGAACGACGCACGCTCCCGGCACGCGGCAGCGTCCTCCGGCGGGATCTTCCCGAGTTCCGCCCAGGCCTCCACAGCCAAGAGTTCGATCTGCAGCCAGTGGTCAAGGCGCGCCCGGTCGGACCAGACGGCCGCCATCTCGGGGAGGCTGTAGCGAGGGATCATGCCGCCCTCGAGATCACAGCTTCAGGCCCTCCGCCATGTCGTCCTTGAACTGCCACATCGTCTGGGCGACCTCCGGGTCGCCGGTGGCAACAATCTGCGCGGCCAGCACCGCGGCGTTCACGGAGGAGTCGACGCCGACGGTGGCGATGGGCACGCCGGTCGGCATCTGGGCCGTGATAGCCAGCGCCTCATTGCCGACCATCTGCGGCGCGGTGGCGATGGGCACGCCGATCACCGGAAGGATGGTCCGTGCGGCCACGGCCGCAGCCAGGTGTCCCGAAAGCCCGGTCGAACAGATGACGACCTTCAGCCCCCGTTCGAATGCGGTCCGTGCGTACTCGTCCACCAGGTCGGGGTTCCGCGAGGACGACATCACCCGCACCTCGTGGGCGATCCCGAACTTCTCCAGGATCAGTCCGGCCTGGCGCATGATCGGCAGCTCTGCAGGAGAGGCGGCCAGCACCCCGACCTTCGGCGTCTCGTCGGTCATAGGTTCCCTTCCGCCGCCGCGGCGGCGATGTCGTGTCGATACTGCATCCCATCGAACCGGATCAGCGAGACAGCGCGGTAGGCGCGGTCTCGCGCCTGCGCGAGCGTCTGGCCCGATGCGGTCACCGCGAGCACCCGCCCACCCGCGGTCACCACTCTATCGTCCCGCTCCGCGGTGCCCGCGTGGAAGACCGTTACTCCTTCCACCGCAGCGGCTCCTGGGAGTCCATCGATGGGGACGCCGGTCGCGTACGCGCCGGGGTAGCCACCGCTCGCCATGACGACGGTGAGCGCCGCGTCGGTGCGGAACGATGGGGTCGAGACCGCGGACAGCTCGCCGCGCGCGGTGGCCAGAAGGAGTTCGGCCAGGTCGGCGTCCAAGCGCGGTATCACCACCGCCGTCTCCGGGTCGCCGAAGCGCGCGTTGAATTCCAGGACCTTGGGACCCTCCTCGGTGAGCATCAGTCCGGTGAACAGCAACCCGCGAAAGTACGCACCCTCCTGCGCCATCCGCCTGGCCGCCGGGGCAACGATCTGCTCCCAGATCCCGGCCTCGACCGCCGGAGCAACGAACGGCAGCGGCGCGAACGCCCCCATGCCGCCGGTGTTCGGCCCCGTGTCGCCGTCCCCGATCCGCTTGTGGTCTTGACTGAGCCCCAGCGGCACCACGGTCTCACCGTCCACCAGGGCGAACGCGCTGATCTCCTGCCCCTCCAACAACTGCTCGACCACCACCGTGGAACCCGCGTCGCCGAAGACCCCCTTGAGCAGACAATCCTCGATGGCCCGAACCGCGGTCTCGCGATCGTGGGCCACCACGACGCCCTTCCCCGCGGCCAGCCCATCGGCCTTGATCACGGCGCGCCCATGCAACTCGTCGTCGAAGAACCCGATGGCCAACTCGTGATCGACGAACGAGCCCCCGAGCGCTGTCGGGAGGTTCTCCTTGTAGAGGATGTGTTTCGCGAACGCCTTCGACCCTTCGATCCGCGCGGCGGCGGCCGAGGGACCGAACACGGTGCGCCCGTGCTGGGTCAGGGCATCGGCCAGACCGGCGACCAGCGGCGCTTCCGGCCCGACCACCGTGAGATCGGCATCGAGCTCGTCGGCGAGCCTCACGACCGCCTCGATGTCATCTGCACCGACCGCGTGACAGGTGGCCAGCCGGGCGATCCCGGCGTTGCCCGGCGCCGCGTGCAGCGATGTCACGGACGGACTACGAGCCAGCCCCCAGATCAGGGCGTGCTCTCGGCCACCGCCGCCGATGACCAGGACCTTCATGCGACGGGCAGGCTCTGTTCCCGTGCGGGTCCCACGGAGACGACACTCGCCGGCACGCCGACCAGCTCTTCCATCCGCCTGACGTAGTCGCGCGCCTGCTTCGGCAGATCCTCGAACGTCTGGGCCTCGTCGATCTCCTCGCCCCAGCCCTCGAGTTCCTCGTAGACCGGCACGGCAGCGTGGAACAGCGATTGATGGGGCGGGAAGTCCTCGAAGCTCCGCCCGTCGGCCACGTACCCCGTGCAGATCTTCACCGTCTCGAACCCCGACAACACATCGAGCTTGGTCACGAACAGTTCGGTCAGCCCGTTGACGCGGGCCGCGTACCGGCCGAGGGCCGCGTCGAACCACCCACACCGGCGTTTGCGTCCGGTGACCGTCCCGAATTCCTTGCCCCGTACGCCGAGCCGCTCGCCCACATCGCCCACATCCTCCGTGGGGAACGGACCGGCACCGACACGCGTGATGTACGCCTTCACGATGCCGATCACACGGTCCACGTGCTTGGGACCGATGCCCGCGGATGCCAGTGCGTACCCCGCGACGGGGTTCGACGACGTAACGAACGGATACGTGCCCTTGTCCAGGTCCAGAAGTGTGCCTTGCGCGCCCTCCAGCATGACCTGCTTACCCTCGCGGAGCCCGTCGTCCAGAAGCTTCGCCGTGTCGGTCACATACGGCTGGAGCGTCGCGGCGAGCTCCATGTACTCCTCGATGATGCGCTCGCCGTCCAGCGGAAGGCGGTTGTAGATCTTCGTCAAGACCAGGTTCTTCTCGCGCAGGACGATCTCCAGCTTGGCACGGAAGATCTTCGGATCGAACAGGTCTTGCACGCGGATACCGATGCGGGCAGCCTTGTCACCGTAAGCCGGGCCGATGCCCTTCTTCGTGGTGCCGAGGGCGTTCTTCCCCAGGAAGCGTTCGGTCACCTTCTCCAGCTCCAGGTGATACGGCATGATCAGGTGCGCGTTGCCGCTGACCTTCAGACGGCTGACGTCCACGCCCGCGTCGGTGAGCTCGCGCATCTCTTTGAGGAGGTGGCGAGGGTCGACCACGACGCCGTCGGCGATCACCGAGGTGATGTGGTCGTAGAGGATGCCCGAGGGGATGAGCTGGAGCTTCAGCAGCCGTCCCTCGGCGATGACGGTGTGGCCCGCGTTGTTGCCGCCCTGGTAGCGGACCACGAAGTCCATCTTGTCCGCGAGGTAGTCAACCGCCTTGCCCTTGCCCTCGTCTCCCCACTGGGTCCCGAGCACGATGGAGGCTGGCATGAGGGCGTCAGTCTACCGGGGCGGCTGCGGCCTTCGGTCTAGGCCGTCCGATCATTGACGGGGGTGGGCGACGTTGGTACGGTCGCTGCCTGCAGCTGACCAGATAACTGGAGGCCGTGGCGAACTTGCAGCGTTCGCCGCGGCCTTTTCCGTTTCACGGCAGCACGAGCGAGAAGGGAGAACTCGCGGTGGGTGGAATCGATTGGCACATCATCCTGGCCGGAGCGATCGTTGGCTTCACTGTCGGCCTGACCGGTATGGGCGGCGGCGCCCTCATGACTCCCATCCTCGTCATCTTCTTCAAGACGACACCGTCGTCGGCAGTCACATCGGACCTGATCGCGGCCATGTTCATGAAGCCGGTCGGTGGAGGGGTCCACATCCGCCGACGAACGGTCCGGTGGGAGCTCGTGAGGTGGCTCTGCCTGGGCTCGGTGCCTGCGGCGTTCGCGGCGGTGTTCGCCTTCCACTTCGCCTTCCACGACAGTTCCTCGCTTGAGGACCAGACCAAGGTCTTCCTGGGGTGGACGCTGAGCTTGGCGGCAGCGGCGATGGTGTTCAAAGCCTGGCTACAGGGCCGGCGGGCGGCGGCGGCGCGGGCCCGCGCCGAGGTCCCCTCGAAGGGTGGCGGCCACATCGACGTGAAGATCGTGCCCACCATCCTCATCGGCGTCCTTGGCGGGGTGCTGGTCGGCCTCACATCGGTCGGCTCGGGCTCGATCATCATCGTGTGCCTCATGCTCATCTACCCGGAGCTTCGCGGTGCGGAGCTCGTCGGGACGGACCTGGTGCAAGCGGTCCCGTTGGTGTTCTCGGCCGCCATCGCCCACGTCCTGGTGGGGAACCTCGACTGGGGGCTCACCGGCGCATTGCTCTTCGGCTCGGTGCCGGCCTGCTACCTCGGTGCGCGGGTGTCCGTCAGGGCGAAGGACGGAGTCATCCGGCCCATCCTGGTCTTCGTGCTGCTGGCTTCGGCTATGAAGCTGCTGAACGTGAGCACGAACCTGCTCGGCGTCGGGATGCTCGCGTTCGCGTTGGTCGGGCTCGCTGTGTGGGGAGCGGTCGATGCTGCCGCCCACCCCGAGCCGCTCTGGCGAACCATCACCAAGCCGCGCGGCTATTGGATAGCCCTGATGGGGTTCGGCGCGCCGTTCGGTGTCGGGTTCGTTGCCGCGATCGGCTACTTCTGGAAGGTCCGCCCGCGCCTGAACGAGGCGACCGAGGCCGCGGCCGAGGCCGCGGCAACCGGAGCGACAGCCCCCCCGGACGTGGTGGTGACGGCGTAGCCCCGGGGCCTCCGAGCGCCTACCATCTGGGCCGTGGCCGACGATATGAGCCAGCTTCCCGAACCGAAGACCGACGGTGGCGACGCTCTGGCATCGTTGGAGCTCTCCCCCGAGGAAAGGATCGTGCTAGCCAAGGTCGCCGACGTGGTTCGGAAGATCAAGTTCGGCACCGTGCTTCTGGTGATCCAGGACGGCAAGGTTGTCCAGATCGAAGCCGCCGAGAAGTTCAGGTTGCGGTGATGTCCCGATGAACCGCGCGACGACCCCGCTCCAGCCGGCCCCAGATCGCGGGGACGCACCCGTGAAGTTCGAGGTCCGCGACCTCGTTCGCACCCGCACCGCGACCTCCGGCGCGAAGGTGACGGCCGTGGACGGCGTGAGCTTCGACGTTCACGAAGGCGAGTTCGTCTGTCTGCTGGGGCCGAGCGGATGTGGGAAGACCTCGATCCTCAACATCCTTGCGGGGCTGGACCGGCAGAACAGCGGCGACGTCCTCATGGATGGGAAGCCCGTGACCGGCCCCGGGCCCGACCGCGCGGTCCTGTTCCAGGAACCGGCGCTCTTCCCTTGGCTCTCCGTCAGGGCGAACGTCGAGTTAGCGCTGAAGCTCGTCGGCGTGCCGCCCGATGCTCGCCCCGACCGCGCGATGCACTGGCTCCGGAACGTGCGCTTGGAACGGTTCGCGGATGCGCAGCCGCACGAGCTGAGCATGGGGACGCGCCAACGCGCCGCGCTCGCCCGCGCCCTCGCGTGCGATCCCGATGTGCTCCTGGGCGATGAGCCGTTCGGCTCGCTGGACGCGCAGGCGCGCGAACTCCTCCAGGACGAGGTCCAGCGGGTGTGGGTGGAGAGTGAGAACACGAAGACGTTCGTGTTCGTGACGCACAACGTGCGGGAAGCGGCCCTGCTGGCCGACCGCGTGCTGGTGATGAGCGCCGCGCCCGGCCGGTTCATCGAAGAGGTCAGGATCCACGCGCCGTGGCCGCGGCAGCTCGATGATGTCTTGGTGGCCCGCGTGGTCAGCGAGATCCACGACCTCCTCATGCAGGAGGTTGAGCGGTGAACATGAAACGGGTCCGCAGGGAGCTCACCCCTCCCCTCGTCGGGATCGCCGGGCTCATCCTGATCTGGGCCATGCTGGCCGCGCTGACCTCGACCCGCTCGATCCCGTCCCCGGTCGATGCGTGGCGCGCGCTCTGGCACGGCCTCGCCGACGGCTCCATCACTACTGCGGCGGCCAAGACCCTGGTTCGTTTGGCGTTCGGGTTCGGGGTGGCGATCGTCATCGGGACGGGGCTCGGGTTCGTCCTGGCGTTGAACGAGTTCGCCCGGCGGGCCGTGCGGCCCCTGGTGGTTGCGTTGCAGATCACGCCGTTCATCGCCTGGTTGCCGCTAGCCGTGATCTGGTTCGGGCGCACCGAACGAGCGGTGGTGTTCGTGACCATCATGGGCGCGTTCCCGTCGATGACCCTGGCCACCATCCAGGCGTTCCGTCAGGTGCCGCCCCTCTATGCGCGCGCCGGGCGGACCATGGGCGCGGGGGGCTGGACGCTCTACCGCGAAATCTTGTTCCCTGCGGCGCTGCCCGCCTACATGGCCGGGCTGCAGCAAGCGTGGGGCTTCGCGTGGAAGGCACTCATGGCGGCCGAACTCATCGTCGCCGCCCTGGGCTCCAGTGGTCTGGGCAACCTGCTGGATCAGGCACGCAGCGACGTGCCCGCACTGGCCGCGACCGTTGCCGTGATCGCGTTGATCGGGGTCGCGGTCGACTACCTGGTGTTCGGATGGCTGGATCGGCGGATCCGCGGCAAGCGCGGCCTGCTCCAGGCCTGACTCACCCCGTGTAGACCTTCACGAATCGCCGGTAGTTGGCGGCGATCTGCGCGGCAGCGTCCGCGCGCGGCGTCGTGCCCGCCACGAACCCCTTGAGCGGCTCCCACCAGACGGACCGCCCGATCGCGAAGCCAACGTAGCCGGGAACGCCCGAGCCCATCTGGAGCCAGTGGTCGACGGCGGCGTTGTCCGCGCCGCGTCCCAGGACCACGCACACCACCCCGTCGCGCCCCGCCATCCGGCATTGCGCCGACGTGGCCTCACAGTCCTCGCGCCGGTCCAATCCTTCGATCTTCCATACGTCCGGCTCCACGCCGGCCTGCTGCAGCTCGGCGATGGCGGTCAGCATGAGCCCGGGCCGCGTCTCGCCGTCGTACCGGGCCCCGTCGCCTCCGACCGCCTCCAGCTGGTGCGGTTCGGCGGGAACCAGCAGCTCGAACAGGAACTTCCGCCCGTTGGCGTGGAGCCAGTCGCTCAGGGTCTTGAGCCGCATGCTCTGGCGGGCATTCAGCACGCCGTCACCTTCCGGGTTGTAGCGGACCAGGACCTTGGAGAAGTCCGGAGCCATCGCGGTGATATGCGCTCCGAAGTCGTCCGGACCGTACTCGAAGTCGAACTCGTTCTGACCGGAACGCTCGACGGGCAGCGCGACCGTTATGCCCTTCGCCTTGGCCTCGCGGGCCACGTCGGCGCCGAACTGCTCGTCCACCAGGATGCCGGCACCGCTCACCCCCTGCTCGAACGCCACGGTCGCGCCCTCGAAGATGAGCCGTTTCGCGTCGATGATCTTCGCGCTCTCCTCGGGGGTGGGCTCGCCCTGCACCCCGAAGAACGTCTTCTGGAACGACCCCCGATGATCGAATGCCAGGATGAACAGGTCCTTGTCGTAGCCGAGCGTCATAGCTCCTCCATCTCGAACGGGTGTACCGGGCGCATGATCTCCACGGGCACAGGCGCGGCGGCGTCCCGGAACCGTACGCCTTCCAGCGGCGAGCCCACCACGAACCCGAAATGCATGGGGACGGCAAACTTGGGACGGATGGCTTTGGCCAGGCTGGCAGCCTCCTCGGCGTTCATCGTGTAGTGGCCGCCGACGGGCAGGAACGCCACGTCGGTCTTGAGCGGCTCCAGCTCGGGGAGGTGATCGGTGTCACCCGCGTGGTAGTAGGTGTGCCCGCCGAGATCGATGACGTAGCCGACCCACTTGTTCGCCTTGGGATGGAAGTCGAGCGCCTCTTCCCTGGTGTTGTAGGCGGGAACCGTCTCCAGATGGAACCCGCCGATGTCGTGGCGCTCGCCGGGCGCCACGGGGGTCACGTCGCCGCCGAGTTCGACGGCGACGTCGCGAGGCGCGACCACCTGTGTCCCCTCGCGTCGAAGCTTCGCGATCTCGTCGGGTTGGAGATGATCGAAGTGCGCGTGGGTGATGAGGATGAGGTCGGCCGGCGTCGCGTCCTCCTCGGTTCCCCACGGATCGATGTAGACGACCCGCTCCCCGTCGGTCCAGCGGAAGGCGGACTGCTTGAACCATGTGAACCCTTCGAGCATCGCTGCCTCCCCCGGGGATCGGATCGCGTGCGGGTAGTCTGGCAAACCGACGATGGACATGCCCGATGATGCCGACGCCCCGCAGGGGGGATTCCGCGCCAGCCTCGACCTGGTGGGCCACAACCGTGACTTCCGCCGGGTCTACGTGGCCTCCCTCATCAGTCTCGGCGGAGACTGGTTCCTCACGGTCGCGCTCTTCTCCCTGGTCCTGAAGTACAGCGGTTCGGGCGTCGCCGTGGGCCTGGTCATCGCGGTACAGGACCTCGCATTCTTCCTGGCCTCACCCCTGGCGGGGTCGCTCGCCGACCGGTTGAACCGGCGGAGCCTGATGATCGTCACCGACCTCTCGCGGGCCGGGCTGTGTCTCGCGTTCCTGTTCGTCCGAGGATCCGACACGGTGTGGATCACCTACGTCGTGGTCGCCGCGCTGGCCCTGTTCAGCGCCGTGTTCGAACCCGCGAGCGCGGCCGCCCTGCCGAACCTGGTCGAACCCCAGGACCTGGCGACGGCGAACGCGCTCACCGGGTCCGCGTGGGGAACCATGCTGGTCGTGGGGGCCGGACTCGGCGGGCTGGTCGCGGGGAAGTTCGGCACCAACACGGCCATCGTGGTGGACGCGGTGTCGTTCGTGGGTTCAGCACTGATGGTGCTCACCGTCCATCGATCGTTCGCGGAGGCCGGCACCGGTTCGCACGAGCACTCCGGCATCCTCGAAGCTACGCGGGAGACGGCGAGGTACGCGAGGCGGGACCACCGGGTGCTTGCGCTCGTGGCGGTGAAGTTCGGCTGGGGACTGGCGGGGGGTGTGCTGGTCCTCATCCCGCTGCTGGTGACTCGGTCGTTCCACGGCGGCGACGTTGCGTTGGGGGTCCTCATGGCCTTCCGCGGACTGGGAGCGCTGATCGGACCCTTCGTCGCGCGGCAGGCCCTCGGAACGAAGGACAGGCGGTTGTTCCTGGCGATCGGCATCGCGCTCGCGGTGTTCGGCATCGGCTACGCGCTGGTCGGGTTGGTGCCGAGCCTCCTGCTCGCCCTGCCGGCGATCACACTGGCCCACCTCGGCGGGGGTGCCCAATGGATGCTCTCCTCCTACGGACTGCAGAAGATCGTGCCCGACCGGATAAGGGGGCGCATCTTCGCGTTCGACGGGATGCTGGTGACGCTGACGTTCGGGACATCGAGCTTGGCCACCGGCTGGCTCGCCGACGCCATCGGACCGCGCGAGACGGCGTTGTTCCTGGGCGGGATCGCCGTGATCTGGGCGGGGGTGTGGTTCTGGCTCACGACCGACGTCCGGCGGGCGACCCTTGCCGACGGGTGCGAGCCGGCCCCGGCGGAGACAGCTGCGGCCAAGCTCGATGTCCCGAACGTCAGCGTCACC
>JANXVR010000115.1 GCA_025351565.1 Actinomycetes bacterium | reverse complement strand
CCGATCCCGCCGCCGGTGTCGACCTCTCCGTAGGCGCTATCGCGCCCGGACGAAAGGAAAGACGGGCCGCGCCGCCTTTGGATCCGGTCGCACCTTCCCCATATGCGATCGTTTTCTACTCGGCGTCGCGGCCCGTCAAACCGCGGTCCCCAGTGGCACGCGCTCCGTTGCCGGTGTGGGTGCCCCTGTGGACCGGACCGAACGATAAACGCGAGGTTGAGGGCTGTCAACTTGCTCGAACGAGCTGCACCACACTCCATGTGCGAGAGCGCTGCAGGTGAGCGTCACCGAGCTGTTCCGAAGAAAAAGTGACAGGTTGCCGCATGCACGCCGACACGAGAAACGCTTACGCCGCTGCGTTGGAGGCGGTCTGCGTGTTCGACGGAGCGGCGGAGACCGGCGCCGTGTGCGGACGGAAGAAGTAGAACCCGAACACCACCAGGTAGGTGAACCATGCGAACACGGCGAGCCACGTGGGGTTCGCCTGGTAGCCGACGAGCGCGTGAAGAACGGAACCGATCCCCGACGAATCGGGAAGGCTCTTGGTGAGATCGAAGGCTTTCGCGCCGAAGCCGGGCAGGATATTCGCCTCCTGCAGTTCGCTCAGCGAGAACGCGAAGAGACCCGCGGACACCACCAGGATGATGCCGCCCGTGTAGGTGAAGAACGTGCGCAGGTTGAGCTTCACGCTCCCCTTGAACAAGAGGTAGCCGAGCGCGGCCGCCAAGCTCAGACCGATCACGCCGCCCAGCACTCCGGGCAGGGAGCCGCCGCCGCCCGCCCCCTGCGTCGCTCGCGTGGCCTGCGTGGCGCCGAACAGGAAGAGCGCCGTCTCGATGCCCTCGCGAACCACCACGGCGAAGGCCACCGCCCCCAGCGCCACCCCACCGCCGGCCAGGGCGCCGTCGACCTTGTGCTGGATCTCGCCCTTCACCTTGCCACCCTGGCGGCGCATCCAGAAGATCATCCAGGTCAGGACGGACACGGCGACCAGGGTCGTGATGCCTTCGAAGATCTGCTCGCCGACCCCGCTGAACTCGGCCGCCAGCGCGAACAGGACGCCTGCCACGGCCACGCTAACGGCCACTGCCGCGAGAACCCCCCACAGGATGGAACGGGCCCGGTCCATCCGGCCAAGCTGACGCAGATAGGCCAGGAGGATGGACACGATCAGTGCGGCTTCGATGCCCTCGCGGAGAGTGATGAGGAGTGCGGCGCCCATTAGGCATGAATCCTATCTGTCAGGTCGGATTATCGACAACGACCGAAAAGCGGCGCGGATCCCGCGCCAGAAGAGGCCGTCGGTGCCGGAGCGTAGGATACGCGCCGTGACGTCCGGAACCCCCCGCCGACTGTTCCTCCTGGACGGACATTCGCTCGCGTATCGGGCCTTCTTCGCATTGCCACCGACCCTGGCGACCTCCACCGGCCAGGTCACCAACGCCGTGTACGGCTTCACCTCGATGCTCATCAAACTCCTCGGCGACGAGCATCCCGACGGGATCGCGGTGGCGTTCGATATGGGGGCGCCAACCATCAGGCTGGAGATGGACTCGAAGTACAAGGCCGGGCGCGCGGAGACGCCGGCCGACTTCTCCTCCCAGCTGGGCCTGGTGACCGAGGTTCTGGACGCACTGAAGATCCCGGTCATCCGGATGGAAGGCCACGAGGCGGACGACGCCCTGGGAACGCTTGCCCTCCGCGCGGCCGATGCCGGCTGGGAAGCGACCATCGTCACCGGCGACCGGGACTTCTTCCAGCTGGTCAGGCCCGGTGTTCGCGTTCTCTACAACCGGCGCGGGATCAGCGACATGGCGTGGTTCGACGAGGCAGCGGTGCTGGAGAAGTACGGGATCCCACCCGCGCAGTACCTCGAGTACGTGGCTCTCAAGGGGGATCCTTCCGACAACATCCCGGGTGTGCCCGGCGTGGGGGAGAAGACGGCCGCGAAGTTGATCCAGCAGTACGGGACCGTCGAAGACGTCCTCGCCCACACCGACGAACTCAAAGGCAAGCTGAAGGAGAACGTCGAGGCCAGCAGAGATCGGCTCGGCCTCAACAAGGAGCTGGCGCGGATCGTGGTTGATGTCGACCTTCCGGTGGACGTCGAGGACTGCGTGATGGGGGAGTGGGACTCCGAGGAGGTTCGCAGGCTCTTCATCTCGCTCGAGTTCAAGACGCTGTTCGACCGGCTCATGGAACTGGGACGGGGCGCCGGGCCCGCGGTGGAAACCATCGACGTCGAACTCGAGCGGATCGACGTGGCCGGCTTGCTCGAACTCCTCGAGGGCCCCGAACGGGTTGCCCTGCAGCTGCAGACCGAGGACGGCAGCGTGACCGGCGTTGGAGTCTCCACAGGGCGGACGAGGGCCTGGTTCGCGCCGATCGCCGGGGTGGCGGCCATCGCGAGGTTCCTGTCGGATCCGGGTGCCGGAAAGCTCACGGCCGACTCGAAGGCGCTGGAGCGTGCGGTCATCTCGGGTGGCGGGGCGCTCGCAGGCGTGGCATTCGACGCCGTGCTGGCCGGGTACCTCCTGGACGCCTCGGCCGCGGAGTACGGGCTTCGGGCGCTCTCCACCCGGTACCTGGGCGCGGACGTGCTGGGCCAGGAGGACGGGCCGGACGCCGGCCAACTGTTCGCGGAGGAC
>JANXVR010000086.1 GCA_025351565.1 Actinomycetes bacterium | reverse complement strand
CCCGAGCGCAGCCCCGGATCAGTCTGGCGTCGAGTCGTAGAACATGGTGACCCTGGAGATGCGCCCGTCTTCGGCGAACTCCACGAAGTCCGTCCCCGTGTACATCTGCGTGCCATCTTGCCGGGCGACCCAACGAACCCGAAGACGGTCCCGCAGGACCTCGGGCTCAGAGGTCTCGCTGATCACGAGACCCGGCATCTCCGCGTGCGTGCCGGCGATGTACTCGCTCAACGCCTCGCGGCCAACCAATCCTTCCGGCGTCTCCTCATCGACGAACTCACCGTCCTGCGACCACGCTTGATCGAGGAGCTTCTTTCTCGCGTCAGGACCAGCCTTCTCGTTCCACGCCGCGCTGTAGGCGATGAATGCGGCGATGGGGTCAAGACTCACGGATCTCCCTCCGACGTCCCCTGAACGGCGGAAGCTACCACAGGCCGTTGGAAGAAAGAGGCTACGGAGACGACGAGAGGGCCTCGAACGGGTTGCGCGATTCCGCCACAGGAACCCCCCGTCCTACAGGCCGTGCGCGAGGCGGATGGTTACGGGGGCGTGAGGCCGAGCGGCCATCTGGAGCACGCACAGGACCACGACGAACCGCCGGACGTGCAACACAGGCTCCTCCTCCGCTGTCCCCAACGCTACATCGCGCAGCTTGATCGGGCCATCGGCGGCCGAGGCGGGACCGCAAGACGGGAGGGAGTGCGCCGAGGGCGTCGTCGAGCCGACGGAACCCCCGTAGCCATCTCCGAGGACCGCCATCCTCAAGCAGTGCGAGCAGCCCGCGGCGCGCCCCGACCGCCCGCCGGACCCCTCCCGGTCCCCAGACTCAGGTGGCGCTAACACGCCCCTCAACGGTCCACATGGAGACCGAGGGCTCGGACCCGGCGGATGCGAACACGGTCAAAGCCGCGGGTGGTGTGCCGGAAGCGCGCATCGCGGCCACCGCCTCCTTCGACTCCCACACCGAGACGATGCGCCACGCCCGGTCCTCAGCCCGCAGCAGCGACGACTCGATGAACCCATCCGGCAGAACCCCGCCGACGACCTCATCCCAACCCAGTCGCAGGTCGCCCTCCCGAGCTGTCTCAACAACCCCTTCGACGATCGTGACGAACATCCCTGCCCCCTCCCGATGCCACCGTCCGGAACCGCGATGGTAGTCCGCAAGACGGGAGGGAGTGCGCCGAGGGCGTCGTCGAGCCGACGGAACCCCCGTAGCCGTCTCCGAGGACCGCCATCTTCAAGGAGTGCGAGCAGCCCGCAGCGCGCCCCGACCGCCCGCCGGACCCTCCCCGTTCCCACCCGCTCCCGGCAACAACAGGGCCGGGGACGAACCCCGGCCCGCTGCAACACGATGAACCGTACGCCTACTCCGCCGCCGTCACCTCGACGGTGACCACGGGGTCGACATCCTGGAACAGATGGATCCGAACCTCATGGATGCCCACCGAACGGATGGGTTCGTCCAAGTGGACGTCCTTGCGATCGATGGTCACCTGGGCGTGTATCGCGATGGCCTCTACGATCTCCGCCGACGTGACCGAACCGAAGAGCTTGCCCTCCTCGCCGACCCGCGCCGCGATGACGACGTGCCCGGAGGAGATGAGCTTGGAGGCGATGGCCTCGTATCCGCTCTTCTCGGCGGATTGACGCGAAGTGTGGGCCCGTCGCAGGGTCTCGGAGTGCTTGAGGGCGCCCTTCTCGGCCTTGACGGCCAATCCCCGTGGCACGAGGAAGTTCCGAGCGTAGCCGTCGGCGACATCGACGATATCCCCTGGGACACCGAGCTTTTCGACGGGCTTCTGCAGGATGATCTTCATCGTGTCGAGTACGGGAGAAGGGCCATCTCTCGAGCGTTCTTGACGGCCGTGGCGACGTCACGCTGATGCTGCACGCAGTTGCCGGAAACGCGCCGGGCGCGGATCTTGCCCCGCTCCGAGACGTACTTACGCAGCGTCATCGTGTCCTTGTAATCGACGTAGGCGACCCGATCCTTGCAGAACAGGCATACCTTCTTCTTGGGCTGCTTCTTCCAGCCCTTCTCGTCCTTCTCTTTCCGTGGGGGACGCTTTGTCCCGGCTTTCGCTTTACCCGCCATCCAGTGGTGTCTCCTCACTCGTGCCACCGACGGGGGCCGCGACGCGCTCGCCCCAGTCACTGCCGCTGGTCGCGGACGAACGTGACTGACGCTCCACCTTCGCGGTCGCCCATTTCAGACTGGGGCCGAGTTCGTCGGCCTCGATCTCGATGGCGCTTCGCTTCTCGCCTTCCTGGTTCTCCCAGGCTCGGTAGTTCAGCCGGCCGGCCACGATCACGCGCGAACCGCGCGTCAGCGACTCGGCGGCGTTCTCGGCAAGGGCGCGCCAGCAGTTCACGCTGAAGAACGACGTCTCGCCGTCTTTCCATCCACCATTGCCATCGGGCATGCGACGGTTCACCGCGATCCGGAACTTGCACACCGCCGCCCCATTGGGCGTGTAGCGCAGTTCGGGGTCATCGGTCAGGTTCCCGACCACGGTCACCTGGTTCTCGCTCGCCATGTTGCATTCACCAACCTTCCAGGGTCCGCGCCTCCGCCTAGGCGGAAGCGGGGGAAGCTGTCTTCTTCGATGTCTTGCTGCTGGGGGTGGGCACGACCGTGACCTTGAACCGAGTGACCTCATCGGCCAGGTTCAGGACCCGTTCGAGCTCGGTTTGGCTGGCCGGTTCGGCTGAGAACTTCACCACCACGTAATAGCCTTCGTGCTGGTCGTTGATCTCGTAGGCGAACCGGCGCCGTCCCCATCGGTCGATGTTCCCGACCGTTCCGCCGGAGGTGGACACCACAGCGGTGATCCGGTCGACGGCGGTTCCCACCAGGGCCTCGTCGGCCTCGGGGGGCAGGATGAGCATGATCTCGTATTCCCTCAATCTTCACCTCCTCTGGGCTAGACGGCCCTCCCACGTGAGGGAGAGCAGAAGGACTTGAGGGTCCGTCCAGCAGTGTACGTGACCAGCCGGAACGCTAACACCGGGGTCTGACACGGGCGCACCGTTCAAGGTTTCGGCGCCCTGATGCCGATACCCCGGCGTAGGTAGTCCATCGAAGGGGGAAGCCACATGCGTCACCGCGCCACCTCCCGATCCATCCTGCCCCTGATCAGCGCGGTCTTGGCGCTCACCCTCGCCGCGCCGGTACAGGCAGCCAGCACCCACGCGAACGGGCATGCCGCCGGCCAGGGAGCCGGCGCCAGCGGCCACGGTCCGACGAAGATCGACTTCAAGCTGCGGCCCAACCAGGTCCCCCAGTGGGGCGACCTCACCGCAACGCTCACCTTCACCACGCACGACAAGAACCATTGGGTGCCGCTTCCGGGCGCCGAGTTCATCGTCCGTGTGGACGGCGTTGACGTCGGCACGGGCATCACCGACGCGAGCGGCCAGGCGTTGCTCGACTACGTGGGCGACACGCTCGGTGGCCACGTCATGAAGGTCGTGTTCCCAGGCGACGGCGTGCACAAGAAGGCGCAGCGGGCACAG
This sequence comes from Actinomycetes bacterium, assembly GCA_025351565.1. Lineage (GTDB taxonomy): Bacteria > Actinomycetota > UBA4738 > UBA4738 > HRBIN12 > JANXVR01. The sequence continues at coordinate 808 of JANXVR010000086.1, read as the reverse complement.
GGATTCCTCGTGACCGCGGCACCGGCCGCCTGAACCACTCCCGATCCGCCGACCCTAAGGGCCCCCTTCGGGGGGCCCGATAGGTTCTGAGGGTAGAATCCTCGCCTACAGCCGTGCACTCCAAGGAGGTGCGAGCAGATGATCACGATCAACGATCTCCGCGCGTGGAAGACCGCGCACAAACGCTGGGCCATGCTCACCGCCTACGACCACCCAACCGCGCAGATCCTGGACCGGGCCGGCGTTCCCGTCCTTCTGGTCGGCGATTCGGTTGCGAACAACGTCCTGGGCTACACAGACACCCTGCCGGTGACGATGGAGGACATGCTCCACCACACGACGGCCGTGGCCCGCGGAGCCGAGCACGCCATGGTAGTCGGGGACATGCCGTTCCTGAGCTATCAGGTGAGCGTGGAAGAGGGTGTGCTGAACGCAGGCCGCTTCCTCAAAGAAGCCGGGGCCCACGCCGTCAAGATCGAAGGGCCTCAGTACGACCTCATCAACAAGCTCGTCGAACTCGGGATCCCCGTCATGGCCCATATCGGCCTCACGCCGCAATCCGTCCACGGGATGGGCGGGTACCGGATCCAGGGCCGCGGTGAGGAGGCCGCTCGCAAACTGCTGGACCAAGCGCTCAGCCTGGAGAAGTCCGGCGCGTTCGCGGTGGTGCTGGAGGGCATGCCGTCGGAGGTCGGCACCCAGATCACGTCCGAACTCCATATCCCCACCATCGGGATCGGGGCCGGGCCGGACACCGATGCACAGGTGCTGGTCATCAACGACCTCCTCGGGATCAACGAGGATGTCC
>JANXVR010000289.1 GCA_025351565.1 Actinomycetes bacterium | reverse complement strand
CGAGGATCCAGCCGGCCATCTCCTGTTCGTCGGCCATCGGCATCTCGACGATGATCCATCCGTCCTCACGAGGTCCGCGCGTGACCGCCCCACGGAACGAGTTCGCCGCGGCCCATGCAACCTGCGGGGCGAACGCCACCGCCGCCATGTCTTCGCCTCCGGGAACCCACGGACCCCGATCGACGTGATCCGCGGCGGAGAATCCGCCAGGAGGGGCGACGCCCGGCCCGGCGTCGGCCAACTTGCCGGTGAACCGCGAGAGGCGGAACGCTCGGATGTCGTCGCGCTCGCGGTCGTGGCCCACCAAGTACCAATGCCCTCGGCCGAACACCACCGAGAACGCGTCCACCTCGCGCTCCGACGCCTTGCCCTGGGACGTTCGGTACCCGAACCGAACGCGCCGCCGGTCCTGCGCCGCTTGGGCGGTGGCGAGCAGCAATGGGCCGCGCGCATCGCTCCCCGCCGCGAGCGGCCCGCCGGAGAGGCCGGCCAGAACCCCGCCGTCCGCGCCGTAGAGCAACTTGTGGGCAGCCTGTTCCACAGGCGTCTCTCCCCCACCGCCCTGGGCCGCAACTAGGAGCGAGCCCAGCTCCTCCGGCGTGAAGGCGATCTCCGGCAGGTAGTACAGCTCTTTCGGGATGAGGTAGCCCTGCTCTCCGCCCCACGCGTCCAAGTCCCGCAGTTCCAGCGGCACCCCGAACTCCCGCAGGATGTCCTTGTCCCGTTCGAACATCCGTTTCGCCGTTTCCGCGTTCTCGGCCCGGTAGGCATCCAGGGTGTCGCTGATCTGCTCGAAGGTCAGCGGTCGCTCGGTCTCCAGCAGCAGGCCAACCAGGTTCAACAGCCGTTCGAGCGGCTCCATCCCGTCGCGTCCCGCCATCGTTGCGGCATCATAGCGGGACCGTGTTAAGCCCCCGGGAGTGTCGATGATCCGCCTGCGTCGTGGCGTCGTAACCGCGGTCGGCGCCGCGCGCCCGGGTGCGCGCGAGCTCGAGGTGGAGCTGGACGGTCGTGCGGAGCCCGCGCTCGCCTACCCGACCCTGGTGGGGACGGTGCGCCGGGGCGACACCGTCATCGTGAACACCACCGCGGTCGGCCTCGGACTCGGTACGGGCGGGGTTCATCTCGTGGTGGCTGTGGAGGGACGCGAGGTCGATGACCCTTCGGGATCGGGCCGAGTGGTCAAGGGTCGCTACCTCCCGCACCAGATCGCGGTCTCCTCCGTGGAGGAGACGCACCGGGATCTGTTCGAGGGCTCCCGGGGGCTGCGGCAAACCCCGGTCGTTTGCGCCCCGCTGCACTCGATGGTTGCGGCTGTGGCTGCGGGAGCGAAACGGGCCGGGGCGGGCAGTAAGGTCGTCTACGTCATGACGGACGGCGCCGCGCTTGCCGGCGGGTTCTCCCGCCTGGTCCCGCGTCTGCGAGACGCCGGGCTCCTGGACGGATGGATCACCTGCGGGCAGTCCTTCGGCGGGGAACTCGAGGCGGTCACCGTGTGGACAGGCATGCTTGCCGCCGTCGAGATCCTGGGAGCCGAGGTCATCGTCCTTGCCGATGGCCCCGGGAACCTGGGCACCGACACCACATGGGGCGTGAGCGCACTCGGAAGCGGCAACGCCCTCAACGCCGCGCACACGCTCGGGGGCAAGCCCGTCCCCAGCCTCCGCATCAGTTTCGCCGACGAACGCGAACGCCATCGCGGCCTTTCGCATCACTCGATCACGATCCTGCGGGACGTGTGCAAGGTCGAGGTGAACGTGCCGGTCCCCTCGCTCTCGGATGAGCACCAGCGAACGGCGGTCTGGGACGCCCTTCGCAGCGCCAAGCTGGAAGAGACCCACCACTTGGTCGAGACCGACGGCCAGCCCGCCGTTGATGAGCTCCGGGATCGCGGCGTCCACGTGACCTCCATGGGCCGTGGACCGGAGGAAGATCCCGCCTTCTGGCTCGGCGCCGGAGCGGCCGGCGTCCTCGCGGGCCGCATGGCCGTCGCGAACCGGAAATGGCGGCCCCCGCCGTCGTGAGGCCGGTTACATATGGGCGATCAGCTGGTCCACGCGTTCGTCCACGCTCTTGAACGGGTCTTTGCACAGCACCGTTCGCTGCGCCTGATCGTTCAGCTTGAGGTGAACCCAGTCCACGGTGTAGTCGCGGCGCTTCGCCTTCGCGTGTCTGATGAAGTCACCCCGTAGCTTCGCGCGCGTGCTCTGCGGCGGCTCGCGCATCGCGAGGTTGATCGCCGCGTCTTCGCAGATCCGGTCGACCCTGTTGCCCCTCTCCAAGAGGTAGTAGAGACCGCGCGCCCGGTTGACGTCGTGGTAGGCCAGATCCAACAGCGCGACCTTGGGTGAGGACAGTGTCAGATCGTGCTTGACCATGTAGCGGTCGATCATGAGGCGCTTCGTCACCCAGTCCACCTTGCGCGCAAGTCTCTCGGGATCTCCGGCCTTGAGCGCCTCCAACGTGGCCCCCCACTCAGCGATTAACAGCTTGGACACCTGGTCGGTCCCCCGCCTCTCCAGGAACCGCGCGGTCTTCTCGTGA
>JANXVR010000285.1 GCA_025351565.1 Actinomycetes bacterium | reverse complement strand
TGCCAGCAGCCGCAGCTGCGAGGTACTGCGTGTGCGTCTGGATGTTGCCGAGCGATCCGTTCTGATTGACATCGGTGAATCCGGGCAACGGGTTCTTCACCGGTCCGCTCTGGTTCGTGGTCGGATAGGTGCATGGCGGGGTCATGCAGGTGTCGTCATCGACGTAGTAGCGCCAGCTCACGTGTTGTTCATCCAGAAGGTTGGTGATGTCCGTCCACGCGTACACGGGCGCCTCGCCGTAGCGGTACTGGTACTGGGGGCCCTTGAGTTCAACGTTCGATGCGCAGCTCATCGGGTCGTTCGGATCGGTGCAGGTGGCCGACCACGCCGACACCAGATACAGGTGGGAGGGAAGCGTCCAGGAATCCGACGGCGCGAACATGCGATCGGCCAGCACGAACTGATGGGCAAGCTTCCAGTAGTTCGGGATCTCGCGCTGGGTCATGTAGCTCATGACGTCCGGCTGCAGCTGTGGTCCGACGAAGGGGGCGCAGGCGGGTTGGCGGGGCGCCTTCCAGCACTTCCCGGTCACGTCCGGGAGCGAGCTGATGAAGCCGTTCATCGCTCCGCCGGCGATGTCCAGGTCCGAGTGGACGTCGTTGTGGCGTCCACCGAGTTGGATGGGTTGATCGGTGTGATACGGCGTGGAGCAGTGGCCCAGATAGGGGTTCGGGATACAGACGTTGATCTTGCCGGTGATGGGGTCGCGCGGGAAGCCATTCGCACCGGGGAACGTCCCGAAGTAGTGATCGAAGGAGCGGTTCTCCTGCACGATGAAGATGAGGTGGTTGAGCTTGAAGATGCCTTGGGGCGCAGCCGCGGTGTGCTTGCCCGCATGCGCAGGTGAGGGGAGCGTCGCCAGCGCGGCCGAGAGCAGCGCTACCAAGGCGAAGAACCCAACGGATGAGTGGCGGCGCCCCATGAGCAGCGGAGTGTAGGCCACAGGGCGAACGGCGACTACCGCCACGTCCCGGAACCGGCCGGTTAGTGGAACGGGCGAGGGTTCAGGATGTACGGGGGTCTCGGAGCCTGCGTGAAATCGAAGTCGTTCGCAAGGTCGCCGAGGATCGACACGTTCTCCCTGACGGTCGGGCGCGGGTCCCAGCGCCCGTCGGTCGCAGGGTCCAGACGCGCCGAGCCCAGGAAACGGTCTTCGATGAGCTTGAGGAACGCGTCGAGCGACAGGGTCTGATGGTCGACGTACCCCTTCTTCGCATACGGGCCGATCACGATGAGGGGAACCCGGATCCCGTAACCGGCGGCGTCGACCGACGGAGGCTGGACGTGGTCATAGAACCCGCCCCAGTCATCCCAGGCCACGAAGATGGCGGTTGAGTTCCATTCCGGTCCCTGCATGGCGGCGTTCACGAGCTGGGTGACGTGTGCCATCCCGGTGCGGTAGGTGCCGTGGTTCGGATGTTCGGCGTCCTTGGCGCCCGGCACGATCCACGAGACGCTCGGCAACGTTCCCGCGGCCGCGGCCGACAGGAAGGCTGATTGCCCTTGAACGTTGGAACGGGTGCCTGCTTGGACGACGTCGGTGAAGCCGGGGAGCGGGTCCTTCGAGGCGTCGGTCCCCAGCTTGTAGTCGACAGGGCACGAGGGTGGGTTCAGGCAGGTTCGGTCGTCGACGTAGTAGCCCCAGCTCACGCCGGCGTTCGTCAGGAGGTAGGTGATATCGGTCCAAGCGTAGGCTGGGCCCTCCCCGTATCGGTACTGATACTGGGGTCCCTTGAGTTCAACGTCGGCCGTGCAACTGCCGGCCTTCTGTGGATCGGTGCACGCCGCGCTCCACGCGGAGGTGAGGAACAGGTGCGAGGGGAGTGTCCACGAGTCCGAAGGGGCGAACGTGTGGTCGGCAAGGACGTAGTGATGGGCATACCGCCAGTAGTTCGGGATGTCCCTGCCCGTGAGGTAGCTCATGACATCCGGCTGACTCTGCGGCCCGACGAACCTGCGGCAAGCGCGGATGGTCGGAGTCTTCCAGCACGCCGGCGTTGCGTGATCGATGCCGAGCGACGTCACGAATCCGTCCATGGCGCCGCCGTTGACGTCGAGGCCGGTGGCGACGTCGTTGTGTCGCCCGCCGTGTTGGTACTGGCTCGTGGTGTGGTACGGGGTGGAGCAGTGGCCCAGGAACGGGTTCGGGATGCAGACATCGATCTTGCCCTGCGCGTTCGTGGGGAATCCGTCCGCACCGGGGAACGTCCCGAAGTAGTGATCGAACGAGCGGTTCTCCTGGACGATGAAGATGAGGTGGTCAAGCTTGAAGATCCCGCTCGGCGCGGCGGCTCGCGCCGCCGACCGGGCAGGCCCGATCGACGTGAGACCGGCCGCGCTCATCGCTAGGAGGAGGACCGCTGCGCCGATGAACCGAGGGGGCCTCATCGCGCTTCGGCTAGGGCGTAGGGTTCAGGATGTAGGGCGGCCGGGGAGGCTGCGTGAAGTCGAAGTCGTTCACCAGATCGCCCAGGATGCCGACGTTCTCCCGGACGGTTGGCCGCGAGTCCGGGCGCCCGTCGGTGTTCGGGTTCAGCCGCTGTCCTCCCAGGAACCTGTCTTCGATCAACTTCAGGTAGGCGTCGAACGAGAGCGTTTGGTGATCGATGAAGCCCTTCTTCGCGTAGGGGCTGATGACCATGGCGGGGACCCGGAGCCCGTAGCCGTTCATGTCCACGACCGGCGGCTTCATGTTGTCGTAGAAGCCGCCCCAGTCATCCCATGTCAGGAACACGGCGCTGGAGCTGTACTCGGGGCTCTTCATGACGCTGTTGATCATGCGGGTCACGTAGGCCATACCGGTCTGTGGGGTCCCCGGCAGGATGGGATGTTCGTTGTATGGGGGCGCTGTGACGAGCCAGGAGACCTGCGGTAGCGTGCCGTTGTTCGCCGCGGTGACGAAGTCGGAGATGTGCTGGACACCACCCACGCTGTGATCGTTGCGAACGTCGGTGAATCCGAGCAGCGGGTTCTTGTCGGGCGATGTTCCGCCACTGGCGCCCGTGCACGAGATGCCAAGGCACGTCTTGTCGTTCACGTAGTAGTGCCAGCTCACGCCGGCCTTGTCCAGGAGATAGGTGATGTCCGTCCACGCGTACTTCGGCGGTTGGCCGTAGCGCCACGACAGG
>JANXVR010000284.1 GCA_025351565.1 Actinomycetes bacterium | reverse complement strand
GCCGACGGTGCCTGCCTCGGATTGGAGCGGGTACGGGTGGACGTTCTGGCAGTGGACCGATTGCGCGTCGGTCCCCGGCATCGCGAACTGTGTCGACGGCGATCGGTTCAACGGAACGAACCTCTCGCGCGGGGAGATAGGGCGGGTGCAGGCTTCGGCGACGCCGGGGGGAACGATCACGTCGGATAACGGCGTCCTTTCGTGCACCGCGGCCGGGGGAACGTGCACCCAGCTTACCGACCCGGGCGCGAGCGTCACCCTGACAGCGACACCCGACCCGGGCGCCGTCTTCATCGACTGGAAGGGGGAGTGCGCCGGCCAGGGCGGCGTCTGCGCTCTGAGCGTGACCGGCAAGGTCTCCACCGGTGTGGAGTTCGGCTATCCGATCACGGCGGGTACCACGGGAACAGGGCACGGGACCGTGGTCGCCTCCGGTACCGGGATTGACTGTGGCACAGTGTGTTCGGACATCGCGACCTACGGTGCCACGGTGACGTTCAGGGCCACGCCCGACAGCGCGTCAGGGTTCGACGGATGGACCGGCTCGTGCCAGGGGTTCGATCCGGCTTGCACCGTGACCGTCACCGGTCCGATCGCCGTGACGGCGCGATTCGACGCCACCGTGTCCATCCCCGCCGACGGCGACGGCACGCGGTTCGCATGGGGGCGGGTGCACAACCGCCACGCGCTGGGGCGTTCCTACCTGGTGGATCATCGGAAGGGCGCGTCGGTGTCGTTCGCGTTCACAGGAAGCAAGGTGGCCTGGTATTCGGCGAACGGGCCGAAAGGTGGAGTGGCATCCGTGTCGGTGGATGGAAGCGCGGTCGCTGCGACCTCAACCTATGCCTCGTCGCCCCGTTTCGGCGTGGCTCACGACCTCAGCGGCCTCGGGGCGGGCTCGCACACCCTCACCATCACCGTTGCGGGCCGGCACTCGCCGCATTCGTCCGGCTACCAGGTCGGTGTCGATGCCGTGAAGAAGAGTGGCGCGCTGGGCAAGTCGCCGGTACCATCTGCCGCGACGTGGTCGCCGGCGCAGCAACCGATCACCGGCACCGGGCCGACCCTTGTCAGCGACACGGCGGGTTCGTTCGCCTCGCTGACGTTCCAGGGAACCGGCGTGGTATTCGACACTGTGCTCGGTCCGTCGATGGGGCGCGCGGCCATCTACATCGACGGACATCTCGTGCGCACGGTCGACCTCTCGTCGTCGAAGACCACCACCGCGACACGCGGGGTCGCCGGGTTCGCTGACGCGTCGCACACCATCCGCGTGGTCGTCCTGGGCGAGCGCGGGAAGCACGGTAAGGGGACCGCAGTCACTATCGCCGGCTGGACCATCAGCTAGGGCTCGCCTGGAGCGAGAAGGGCGACCCCCGGGGGGCCGCCCTTTCGATCGGTAGATCCCTCCATGGGCGCTCAGCCGCGAGCGGTGATCCTTCGGAAACGGTGATCCTTCGGAAGGGACCTCCAGCCCCAATGGGCGATCAGAGTCTGAGGCCGACGCTGCCCCGGTCAGTGCCGAACACTATTTCTGCGGGAGTTGCGGGGACAAGGTCGAGCCGGACGAGCACTTCTGTCCGAAGTGCGGGCACCCGCTCCGCTAGCGGATGTGTTGATCCCGAACCGTCCCCGCCGGACCGGGCCCTTCGGCCCTGGTGTGTGACGGGGCCAGGGAGCAGGATGCCCTGCTATGAGTGCGATGCGACTGAACCCCTTGTCCGAGGCTGAACTGGAGAAGCTCCACGAGGCCGCCGTTTCCGTTCTTGCGAACCCCGGGGCCCGGATCATGAGCGCGGAGGCGCGCGAGCTCCTCCTCCAGCACGGCGCGACGCTCGAAGGTGAGGATCTGGTCCGCATCCCCCCCGAGCTTGTGGCCATCGCCCTGGCGTCCGCCCCGAAGCGATTCACGATCTTCGACCGGAACGGCGAACCGGCGATGGACCTGGGCGCCGGCAACGTCTACGTCGGCACCGGTGTCACGAACCTCAACTACCTGAACCCCCGAACCTTCCAGGTCGAGGACTTCACGCTCCCGGCCGTCGCGGAGACCGCGCTCCTGACCGACGCATTGCCGAACCTGGACTTCCTGGCTACTCCCGGCGTGGTCCGGGGTTCCGACGACCTCCCGCTCTCGATCGTGAATCAGTGCGAGTTCCGCGAGATGGTCACGAACACCACGAAGCCGCTCATGGTCCTGATCGCAGGCGGGCCCGAGCTGTCCGACGTCTACGAGATGGCCGAGCTGGTGGCCGGCGGCGCTGACGCTTTCCGGGAGAAGCCGTTCGTCATCCCGTACCTGAACTCGGTGTCACCGATGCTGTTCAACCCGGAGACGTTGGACAAGTTGTTCATCTCCGCGGACCGCGGTGTGCCGGTCGTCTGCCAGGCGGCGCCGCAGGTGGGCGCGACGGGCCCAGTCACCATCGCCGGCACGGTGGTCATCTCTGCGGCCGAGACGCTGGTCGGCCTCGTGCTCTCACAGCTCCGGAACCCGGGGACCCCGTTCATCTCCGGGACGGTGCCGTTCCTCATGGACATGCGGTACGGGAGCGTGACGGCCGGCGGGCCGGACGGCGTCCGGTTCATGGTGACGATGGGACAGCTCTGCCGCTGGTGGGGCCTGCCGACGGTGGGGATGACGTTCGGCGGGGATTCCAAGGATGCCGACGAACAGGCTGCGGTCGAGGTCGGCTTCTATGGCTTCGGCGCGGTGCTGGCCGGGGTGGATCTTGTCTTCGACGCCGGCTGCATCGAGGGCGGCCTCTTGTTCAGCCCCGAACTGCTGGTGATCTCCGACGAGGTGGCCGACATGACACGCCGCGCGGTTGAGCCGCTGGAGATCAGCGACGAGACCATCGCGCTCGACCTGATCGAAGCCGTCGGCGTGGGGAACGTCTACCTGGGCGAGGACCACACCCTCGCGCACTTCCGCGAACTCTGGACGCCGAAGATGCTCGACTGGCGCGGCCGCCGCGAGTGGGAGGTGGACGGCGCGAAGACCCTTCGAACCCGCTGCCGCGAACGGGTCTTCGAGATCTGGGAGACGCACAAGGTGGACCCGCTGCCCGACGGCGTGCTCGAAGGGCTCGACCGGATCATCGAGGCGCGCCGCGCTGGAGCCGCGGTCGCTCCGGACTGAACGGCGTTCAGTGAATCACCGGCCGTTGCGAGTAGCGCGCGGCCCTCTGCAGGGTCTACGCTCCGCCCACTGATCCTGGGGAGGGGAAGACATGCTTCGTACCGCTCGTCGTCCGTCCATCGCGCTTGTCGTTGCGATCGGGTTGCTCTTGTTCGCCGCATACATCCCGGCGGAGAGTGCGCTCGCCGAGCGGGGCGGCAAGGATCCGGATCAGCAGAAGGGAGGCGTCGCCGCCAGCATCCGCGCTCCTAAGGGCATGGTGGCGAAGCCGGCCGCCGCCGTTGCGGGCGTAACGCGGCTCGGCTTCTGCGGCGGCGATGACTGGGAGCCGGACATCGCGACATCGGGCTCCTATGTGTACGCGGTCTGGACGCACTACGCGGGCGCGACCGCCTGCGATCCGGCGAGCGGGTTGGAGAACCGCCGCGTATACATCCAAGTGAGCGCGGACGGCGGCAAGACCTTCGGCGCTCCGCACGTGGTCGCCGAAACTATCAACGGCGCCGCATATCCCAGCCAGGTCGATTCGACCGTGACCGTCAGCGACGCCGGCACCGTGTACGTCGGGATGCTCGCGTACGGATCGTCGGGAAGCCACCTGGACGTCGCTGTCGCGCGCTCCATCGACCACGGCGCCACGTTCCCCGTGCAGCGCAAGCTCAACGGACCGGCCTGCGCGAGTTGCGACCACCCGTTCGGCATCGCCAAGGGCAACGACGTGTACTTCGCATACACCCAAGGTAAGGGGCACTTCATCGCGCATTCATCCGATGCTGGCCTCACGTGGACCGAAACGCAGGTTGCGACCTACGATGCGGTTGGGTTCGCTGAGGGCGGCGCGATCGACCCTCAGGGTAACGCGTGGTTCGCGTGGTCGGACTGCACGTCCTCGAACTGCACCGGCACCGTCGCGAACGAGTACCGCGTGAGCAAGACGAACGCGGGAACGTCGACAACGACGTTCAGTCCGGTGATCGCTACCGCTCCGCAGGGACCGGCCTGTGCGTATTCGAGCTGTGGGTTCGCGTATTGGGGACCGCAATCCGACATCGCGATCGATGCGGGGGGCACCATCTACATGACGTGGCAGGACGGCCAGAGCCACACAACGCGGAAGTCCCCGCCGGTGGTCATGCTCTCCCGCTGCAGCGCGAACTGCACGACTGTTGCCGGATGGAGCACGGTGGGCCGCGTCGACGACAAGAACGCCCAGAACTGCGCCGGCGGGAACTGCTACGCGCTCTACCCGCGGATCGCGGCCGGTGCCGCCGGTCAGATCACCGCGATGTGGATGGACGACCGGAACGATTCGATCGACGGCGTGACCGATCACACCGACGGGTGGAACGTCTGGGTTCGCTCATCGACGAACGGCGGCACGTCCTGGACCGGCGCGGGCACCAAGGTCAGCGCGCATGACCCCGCGCAGGGACAGTCGACGGTGAACGGGTTCCTCTTCCCCTACGGGGATTACATGGACCTGGCGCCGACACCGGCGTGCGCGGGCGGGTACGTCTATACGTGGGGCGAGGGGGTCAACTACGCCGGCGGCGCCACAGCACCCGGCCACGTGGAGGCCCGCTCGACCTGCTAGCCGCTTTAGCGCTGGCCTAGACGGCCGGGCCGACGTTGAGGGTCACGGTCTTCGTGTGCGTGCCGTGCGCGTCCACCCATGTGACCTCGACCTGGGCGCCGGGGATGTAGGCGTGCAGGATCGGGCCTAACGCGACCTCGGAGATCACGGTCTGTCCGCCGATGGACTCGATGACCGACGGTGCCGTCATCCCTGCCACGTCCGCCGGGCCCCCGCGTTCCACGCCGACAACGAGCGCTCCCGAGGTGACATGCAACTGCCGTGCGACCTGGGCATCGAGCGGCCGAACCGCGACACCCATGTGGCCGCGATCGCCCAGCAGGATCGTCGAACTGGACTGACCGGCTCGGATCTGGTTCACGATGCCCAGGGCCGTGTCCAGTGGGATGGCGTATCCGGTGATGATGCCCGGGTTGTTGCGGTCGTGCGTTCCGCCGGCGGTGATCATCCCGACCACGTGCGCGCTCGTGTCCACCAGCGCCCCCCCGGAATCCCCCGGCTGGATCTGGGCGTCGGTCTGGAGCATCCCGGTCAGTTGCTCCGAGCTCCCCCCCGGATTCCCGGCGGTGATGGTTCGGTCCAGGCCCGAGATAGAGCCGGCGACCACGCTGGGGGCCCCGCCGCGTCCCAGCGCGTTCCCTATCCCGAGCACGTGGTTGCCGACCGACACACTGGCTGCGTCCGCCGGCGTGATGGTCGGCAGGCCTGTCACGCCCTGGACCTGGATAAGAGCGACATCCTGGCTGGGGTCGACACCGACGACGGTGGCCGCGGAAGTGCCCGAGCGTCCCGCGATCGTCACTTCGATCTTGACGGCCCCTTCCACGACGTGGTTGTTCGTCAGGATCTGGCCGGCGGACGTGAGGATCATCCCGGTCCCAGCTCCCAGGGGCTGCATGCTGCCCGCCGGCGCCCCCAGCACGTGCGCGTACGTGTTGATGTCCACGATGGCGGGGTCGACCACCCGGGCGATCGCCGATGGGGTCGTGTCTCCTTCGACCTGTCCGGAGGCGGAGGTCGAAGGTTGCGTGGTGTGATGCGAGCCCACCTTCGTCAGGAGCCACGCGCCCAGGAAGGAGTTCAAGACCAGGAAGGCGGCGAGGATCAGGGAGATGCGGGGCTTCGACTTGCGGGGGGCCGGGTTCGGTGGTTCAAGGACTGGAACCGGCAGGACGTGCCCGGGGGGCGGGGGCATGCCGGCGTCGAAGCCGAGCCACGTCACGGGTTGAGGGCTGGGGTCGGGAACGTTGTCTCCAGAAATCTCATTCATGGTTGCTGTTCGCTGCGGGCTTCCCTTCGGTTCACGCCGCGGGGGTTCACGATAGCAGCGCCTCCGAGAAAGGATACGGCGCAAGGACACTCGGACCTTCGGCGGTGACCAGGATCTCGTCGCCGAGTTTCACCCCCTCATGCCCGCCGACCTCGCCGAAGTAGCACTCCACCACCAACGCCATGTTCTCCTGTATCACGCGGTCTCCGTTGGATTGCGGATCCTGTGGGTGGCACACGCTCGGGCTCTCCTCCTCCAACCCCACGCTGTGGATCATGCATTCGTAGCGCTGGGGAACGTAGCGCTCCGGGATGGTCGGCGCCATGGCGCCCAGTTCCGCGCAGGTCAGTCCCGGCCGGACCAGTTCACGCATCCCAACCAGCCACTCATGGGCGGCGCGGTAGAGATCGCGTTGCTCTCGGCTGGGCGCCACGTCGCCGGCCGGGAACGTGCGGGAGACGCAGAAGAAGTAGCCGCCGATCCCCACTGTGTCGGTGTCGACGTACACCAGGTCCCCCGGCTGGATCACGCGGTCGGTGGCTTCGGCGCGCCACGGGTTCGTGTTCGGGCCGGAGCAGACCGTGCTGGTCGCCAGATACTCGCCGCCGCCGCGCAGCATGGTGTCGGACAGGACCGCCAGGAGTTCGCGTTCGCTGATGCCGGGGACCAGGGCCGCTTCGAACGCGGCCAGCATCTGGACCACCAAGGGTCCGTTCAGCCGGAAGAGCGCAACCTCCTGCGGGGTCTTCACCTCTCGCGCCTCTTGCGTGAACGGCGAAGCGTCGGTGATGGTGACGCCCTCTTCCTGCAACGCCAGGAGTGTGGGCGCGGTCAGACGATCCGCCGCCGCTCGATCGGCCGGCACGCCGATCTCGCGCATCGCCGCGACGATCTCCCGCGCCCACGAACGCGCCTCGCCTGCCGCATCGTCGAAGAACTCCGTCGCGTGCATGGGCCGCACATCCTGGGCCAGAGTGCGCGACCGATGCACCGAGTTCGCATGTTCGAACAGGATCGGCGTGCCGTCGGCAGGCACCACGGCGCAGCGGGCGAACGTGCTCATACTCCAGACGGGCATGGCTGAGGCGCCCGTGGCGTAGCGAATGTTTGGCTCGTTGGTGAGGAGGGCGACGTCCACCTGGTGCGCGCGCATCGCCGCCTGGAGGCGCGCGAGCCGCTCGTCGCGGAGTTGCGTCATGTCCACGGCGGGTGGGGCGGCGGAAGCCATCATGGCCGGGAGTCTAGGGTGCCGCCGCGCGTGGCATCATCCCGCCATGGCCACGAAGCTCCCGCTCATCCTGCTGCCCCCGTCGGAAGGGAAGGCCGCCGCCGGGACGGGTCCACCGTGGTCACCGGGTTCGATGTCGCTGGCGCTCGATCCGCAGCGCGAGGAGACCCTGGCCGCCCTGGCTGCAGCGATGCGAGCGCCGGAGGCCGCGCGGTCCACGCTCCTGGGCGTGAGAGGGAGGGCGCTCGCCGCGGCCACCGCGGCGAACCGCGCGGCCCGAACCGCGCCGACCCTGCCCGCGATCGAGCGGTACACGGGCGTCCTCTACGACGCGCTGGATCGCGCCTCGCTGCCCGCCGCGCAGCGCAAGCGTCTGGATTCGAGCGTGCTGATCTTCTCCGGCCTGTGGGGCGCGGTCGCGCCTGGGGATCCCATCCCCGACTACAAGCTGAAGATGGGCGCGGCGCTCCCGCGTCTGGGCAAACTCTCGACCTGGTGGCGTGGCGACCTCTCGGCCGCGGTGGCCGCGCGCGCGGCCGGCCGCACCG
>JANXVR010000234.1 GCA_025351565.1 Actinomycetes bacterium | reverse complement strand
GCCGAGGGCATTGGTACTTGGTGGGCCACGACCGCGAGCGCGACGACATCCGAGCGTTCCGCCTCTCGCGGTTCACCGGCGAGTTGGCCGACGCCGGGCCGGGCGTCGCCCCTCCTGGCGGCTTCTCCGCCGCGGATCACGTTGATCGGGGTCCGTGGGTTCCCGGAGGCGAAGACATCGCGGCGGTGGCGTTCGCCCCGCAGGTTGCATGGGCTGCGGCGAACTCGTTCCGTGGGGCGGTCACACGCGGACCTCGTGAGGACGGATGGATCATCGTCGAGATGCCGATGGCCGACGAACAGGAGATGGCCGGCTGGATCCTCGGCTTCGGGGCCGACGCCGAGGTGTTGGAGCCCGCGAACCTTCGCGAGGTCGTCCTCGCGCGTTTGGAGGCGCTCGTTGGCTGAGAAGCGGACACGCACCCGCACGGTGCCCAAGACGTCCGAGCGGCTGGAGCGGATGCTCGTGATCGTGCCGTACCTGGTGCAGCACCAGGGCGCGCAGCTCACCGAGGTCGCCCGGCTGTTCGACGTTCCGGCGGACCAGCTGCGCCGTGATCTCAATCTCCTCTTCATGTCGGGATTGCCGCCGTACGGTCCCGGCGACCTGATCGATGTGGACGTGGATGAAGACGGCGGCATCTGGATCACGATGGCCGACCACTTCGCCCGCCCGCTGCGCCTCACGCGAGCCGAAGCGCTGGCGCTGTTCTTGCGGGCGACGGAGCTGCTGGCGGCGCCGGGACTCTCCGGCGCACCGGCCCTTGCTTCAGCCCTGGAGAAGCTTCGCGAGACACTCGGTCCGGATACCCTGGGCGACGCGGACGCCATCCAGGGTGCGGCTGCGGGCAGTCCGCCGGAACACCTCGACGTGCTCCAGACCGCGGTGCGCGAGCATGAACAGCTACGGATCGAGTACTTCGCCGCCTCGACGGGCACCTGGTCCACCCGGACCATCGAACCGGAAGAGCTCTTCTCCAGCATGGGCAACTGGTACGTGGCCGCGTGGGACGTGGACCAAGACGCCGAGCGCCTATTCCGCGCGGACCGGGTCCGTCGGGTCGAACCTTCCGGCGAACGGTTCCGCCCCCGCGGGTTGGAGGGAGCCGGACGCGCGCTCTATACGCCGAGTGAGCAGGACACGGCGGTTCGCCTGCGCCTGCGGCCGGGAGCTCGGTGGATCGGCGAGTACTACGCCACCACCCATCGCGTGGAACTGGAGGATGGGTCGCTTGAGGCCACGCTGCCCGCCAAACAGCTGGACTGGATAGCCAAGCTTCTTCTTCGCGTGGGGCCCGACGTGGAGATCCTCGAACCTCCCGAACTGGCCGACATGGTCCGTGAGCAGGCACGACGGGCTTTACAGAACTACGGGCGCTAACCGGCCTGAACGGGGTGGCCCCAACCGGGGGACAAGGGCTCAAGGCAGGTCCCCCAGCGGCCGATAGCTCCCTTGAGATGACAACCATCCGCACAACGTGCCCCCGATGTGGCGAAGTGGACATGGGTCCCGAAGCCATCCTCCTCTCGGTCAAGCAGAACGGCCGGGAAGGCAGCTACCGCTTCACCTGTCCGAACTGCATGGATGACGTGGAGAAGCGTGCCGACCGCAAGATCGTCGCCCTGTTGGTGTCTGCTGGCGTCGACCTGGATCCCGGCCAGGACGCACAGGGCGGAGGGCTGGGATTGGCCGAATCACTGTTCGACCACGAAGAGGCCGAAGGCGGGCGCGCGAGCGGCCCCTCGTTCAGCATCGACGACGTCATCGAGTTCCACTTCATGCTGGAGGACGACGCCTACATCCGCGAGTTCCTGGCGCGAAGCAGCGAAGGCGCCTAAGCAGCCGCCTGCGCTAGCATTGCCCGCATGTCCACCTGGGTCACGGTCTGGTTCGTCATCGGGCTCGTCTCCGCTGTCGCAGTCGCCGCCTGCCTGGCCGGACTCGCCAAGCACCTGCTCGTCCTGAATCGAACCCTCAAGGTATTCCAGGAAGAAGTGGGGCCCGTGGCGGCGGAGATCGCGGCCGGGGGCGGCCGAGCCTCCTCGACCGCGTCGAACCTGAAGCCCCCCACCATCTCCAAAGGATAGGGCGAGCAGTAGGATAGGTTGGGCCTCCGCGGCCACCCCATCATGTTCAATATCGGAACCCCAGAGATGGTGCTCATCGCGTTCATCGCCCTCGTCGTCGTGGGGCCGCAACGCTTGCCGAGCCTATTCCGGCAGATCGGGCGCGGACTTGCTCAGTTCCGCCAGATCCAAGACGAGGTCAAGGACATGGTGAAGCTGGATCAGTACATCGATCTGAAGGACCCGGAGGGCGACTTCATCAAGCCGCCGCCGCCCCGGCCAACGCCTCACCGGAGCCGCGTCGCGACGGACACCGATGAAGATGATCTCGACGAACAGGCGGACGGGTTCACTGCTGCCGAGGCAGAGGCGGACCCCCCGGCCGAGCCGGCCGGCTACACACCGACCCCGGCAGCCGATGACGACGAGCCCCCGTTGAGCGCCCCATGACCGTTATCCCCACGTTCCGTCGTAAGGACCCGGTTACGAGGACGGGAACGATGACGGTCATGGAGCACCTGGAGGAGCTCCGCCACAGGATCGTCATCTCATCGTTCGCGATCTTGGCCGGTGCCGTTGGGGGATGGTTCCTCTACACGCCCGTCATCACGTTCATGCAGCATCCCTACTGCCAGTACGTGCAGTCGGTCCCGAAACCGAACCAGCCCATCGGTGGATGCAAGCTCATCTTCACCGGCCTCCTGGACGGGATGCTCGTGAAGATCCAGATCGTGTTCTACCTCGGGTGCGTGTTGGTCCTGCCCATCCTGCTCTATCAGCTCTGGGCGTTCATCGTCCCTGGCCTGCACGATCGCGAGCGCAAGATGGTCGTCCCCTTCATCGCGAGCTCGGTCGTGCTCTTCGCGGCCGGCGGGGCCGTCGCCATCATCACGCTTCCGAAAGCCCTCCAGTTCCTCCTGGGGTTCGCTGGTGCCGGCATCGCATCGCCGCTCATCTCGGTGACGCAGTACGTCACGTTCTACGTTTTGGTGACGATCGCCTTCGGTGTGTCGTTCCTCTTCCCGGTCGTTCTTGTCTTCCTAGAGGTCGTCGGGGTGCTCCATACCGCGCAACTCCGCAAGGTCAGGCGCTTCGCCGTGCTGGGGATCTCGATCTTCGCTGCGGTGATCACGCCGAGCTCGGATCCTTACACCATGCTGGCGCTCATGATCCCCATGGTGCTGTTCTACGAGGCCGCTATCATCATCGGTCGCATCATGAAGAAGTAGGGAGCCTGATGGCCATCAAAGGGAAGAAGTCCAAGTCCAGGCCGAAAGCGCCGGCTCGCGCCCCACGGCGCGATGTGGTGGAACTGCCGACGCCATTCCTCCAGCGAAGGTTCGTCCAGCTGATACTGGTCTTCGCCCTGGGCCTCCTGGTGTTCTGGATCGGGGTCTGGTTCACGAACGGACTGCGAGCCGAGGCAAACAAGAAGAAGGCTGACAAGGCCGCCGCTGTGAAGACCACCCAGGCCGCCAAGCAGCGCCTCGCCGTCCAGTCCTGGAAGGGCACCGTCGATGCCGCCATCGGGTCCGTGGGGACGGCGCCCACCACCACGGGGAACCCGACGGTGTTCGCAGATCTCTCGACCGTCACCGCCTCCCTGGCCACAGGGACCGTTCCGTCCGGAGCGGCTGCCACCATCCAGAAAGCGCAGACGAACCTCAAGGCTGCCGAGACCGCGCTGAACGCCGTGGACATCCCGTTGAAGATCGTGCAGGGGAAGGGCTTCGACGTGGCCACGACGAACAGCCTGATCGGCTCGAAATCGCAGATGCTCGCCGGGCTGGATCTGTACAACCAATCGGCCGCGCTGGCGTTGCAGGCGGTCGCCGCCTCCGGCACGGCGCGCAAGACGCTCGCCGCCGATGCGACCCAACTGCAGTCCTCCGCCGCGAGCGCCTTCAACGACGGATGGCGCCAGCTGCAGGAGGCGCTGGGTTCCGTGGGCATCTTCCCGGCCCCTCCTTCCGGCGTCCCTGGTCCCGCAGGTGGCATCGGCGGACTCCCGGGCGGGTAGACCACCCATGACGCCCGTGCCCGACGTGGTCGTGGTCGCGAACCCCACCGCAGGACACGGGCGCTCCGGGTCGATGGTGGGCAAGGTCGCCGGGATGCTCCGTGAGGCCGGCGTCGCCCACCAGATCCGCGTCTCCACGTCGGCCGAGGACCTGGGCCGGCTGGCGCGGGAGGCGGCGGAGCAAGGCGCGCGGATCGTGGCGGTCCTGGGAGGTGATGGCACCGTTCACCTCGCCGCGAATGCACTCCTGGGGACGGGGGCGGCACTTGCGGTGCTTCCGGCGGGCACAGGAGATGACTTCGCCGTGAGTGTGGCGGCGCGGAAGCTCTCCGATGCGGTCGAGCTTCTGGTCGACCCGAAGATCGTGCCCATCGACGTGGTGAAGCTCACGTGCGGCGCCGAGACGCGGCACTACGTGAACATCGCGGGCGCCGGGTTCGATTCGGATGTCAACGAAACCGCGAATGGGATGACCGTACGGCTCGGCAACACCGGAACCTACATCGCGGCGGTGATCCGAACCTTGCCGAAGTTCGAGCCGGCGCGGTTCTCTATCACCGTGGACGAGGAGCAGCTGGATCTGGAGGCGATGCTGGTGGTGGTCGGGAACGCGCCGGCGTACGGGGGAGGCATGCGTGTGCTCCCGGCGGCGCTCGTGAACGACGGTCTGCTCGATGTCTGCGTTGTCACGGCGCTCAGTAAACCCGCCTTCCTGAAGGCGTTCCCGCGGGTCTTCCGCGGCACCCACACCCTGCACCCGAACGTGATCATGCTCAGGGGAACGCACGTCCGTGTCGAGTCGGACCGGCGTGTTCAGGTCTACGCTGATGGTGAACGGATCGGCCCCCTGCCGGCCGTACACGAGTTGATCCCGGCGGCCCTGCCCGTGGTAGTGGGCCCTGATGCGAAGGCGGTTCGATGAACGGCATGCTCTTGATCCACGCGTTCCCGCTGGATGCGCGGATGTGGGACGAACAGGTCGAACGATTCGGAGGGGTGCTGACGGTAGTCGCCCCGGACCTGCCCGGGTTCGGCGGGACCGCGTCGGCCGGTCCCGTCATGACCATGGCCGCGGCTGCGGATCGGTGTCTGGAGGCGCTCGACGCCGCCGGGCTTGACCAGGCCGGGGTTTGCGGCCTCTCCATGGGCGGCTATGTCGCGCTGGAGCTCTGGCGCCGCGCGCCAGAGCGGTTCGCCGGCCTGGTGCTGGCGAACACGAAGGCAGGCGCCGATGCCGCCGAAGGGGCGGAAGGTCGGCGCAAGCTCGCCGCTCGGCTCGCTGAGGAGGGCAGCTGGTTCTTGGTGGAGGATCCGCCGCCACTGCTCACCGCGGCGGCGCCCGAGGAGATGTGGGCGCGGGTGGCGAGCCTCCTGGCGGAGCAGCCGGCGTCCTCCATCGCGGCCGCAGCGCTCGGCATGGCGGAACGGCCCGATTCGACGGGAGACTTAGCTGGGATCTCCGTACCCACGCTCGTCATCACCTCGGACGCAGACACGCTGATCCCACAGGAGGTCACGGCTCCGATGGCCGAGCAGATCCCCGGAGCCGAACTCACCGTG
This sequence comes from Actinomycetes bacterium, assembly GCA_025351565.1. Lineage (GTDB taxonomy): Bacteria > Actinomycetota > UBA4738 > UBA4738 > HRBIN12 > JANXVR01. The sequence goes on along the minus strand of JANXVR010000234.1, from coordinate 4,336 downwards.
ATCCCCCACGCGGGGCATCTATCCAACCTCGAGGCGGAAGAGGCGTTCGACGATCTGCTGGCCGGGCACCTGCGGCGTTGCGGGCTGCTGGCCTGAAGGGCCCTCAGCCTCGCCCGTAGACTGGCCGGGTGAGAACCCCTGATTCGTTCGCCGAGCAGTTCCCGTTCGCGCTCGACCTGTTCCAGGTGGAGGCCATCGACGCGATCCACGCAGGGCATTCGGTGCTGGTTGCAGCGCCCACGGGGAGCGGGAAGACGGTGATCGCCGAGTACGCCATCGAGCGGTCGCTCGACCTTGGCGGGAAGACCTTCTACACCACACCGCTGAAGGCACTCAGCAATCAGAAGTTCGGCGATCTGGTGGCCAAGCACGGCGCAGACCAGGTCGGCCTGCTGACCGGCGATAACACGATCAACTCGTCGGCGCCGGTGGTGGTGATGACCACCGAGGTGCTCCGCAACATGCTCTATGAGCGCAGTGGCACCCTCCAGGGTCTGATGAGCGTGGTCATGGACGAGGTCCACTACCTCCAGGACCCATATCGAGGGGCGGTGTGGGAAGAAGTGCTCATCCACCTCCCCTTGAGCGTCGGTATGGTCTGCCTCTCGGCCACCATCAGCAACGCCGAGGAGTTCGGCGAATGGATCGGCACGCTCCGCGGCGAGACGCGCGTGGTCATCGAAGAGCGCCGCCCCGTGCCGCTCGAGCACCACTACTTGGTGGGTCGGCGGCTCCACCCTATGCACATAGAACAGGACGGCGTGCTCCTGGCCAACCCGTATGTGGTGAGTCTGGATCAGACCGAACTCAAGACCAAGACCTACTACCGGCGGGGGAGCGGGGCGCCCCAGCATCAGCAAACATCGCGCCCGCGGGAAGGCCATCGCCGCGTGTACGTCCCGCGGCGCGAAGAGGTGGTTGAAGTACTCGCTGATGCCGGGATGCTCCCCGCCATCTACTTCGTGTTCAGCCGGGCCGGCTGCGATCGGAGCGTGAAATGGCTGCGCGAATCGGGCGTTCGTCTGACCACGAAAGGTGAGGCCGGGCGGATCCGGGACATCGCCGAGAGCCGAGCCGCATGGATGGACGAAGACGACCTGCTCACGCTGGGGTTCTATGACTTCCTGGATGGGTTAACCGCAGGCGTTGCGGCCCACCACGCCGGCATGCTCCCCATGTTCAAGGAAACGGTCGAAGAGCTGTTCGAAGCCGGGCTGGTGAAGGTCTTGTTCGCTACGGAGACCCTGAGTCTGGGGATCAACATGCCGGCCAAGACCGTGGTCATCGAGGATCTCTGGAAGTTCCAGGGCGAGCGGCATGAGATCTTGACGCCGGGGGAGTATACGCAGCTCACCGGCCGGGCCGGACGCCGGGGGATCGACGAGCTGGGGCATGCGGTGGTGGTCTACCAGCGCCAGGTTCCTTTCGAACGGGTGGCCGGGCTGGCCGCGACACGGACCTACGACCTGAGCTCCTCGTTCCGCCCCTCCTACAACATGGCGGTGAACCTGGTTCGCAACTACACGCGAGAGCAAGCCCACCAACTCCTCAACAGCTCCTTCGGGCAGTTCCTTGCCGATCGCGGGGTGGTGGCGCTGGAGCGCTCACGCACGAAGGATCGAGAGGTTCTCCAGAGCTATCGGAACAACATGGCGTGCCACCTGGGCGACTTCGACGAGTACTGGGCCCTCGTGGAAGGGGCTCGCACGCTTCGTGACGAGGAACGGCGGGGGCAGGAGAAGGAGCGCCTGGAGGCGCTGAGAGACGCGCTTCGGGGGTTGCGGGCCGGCGACGTGATCCAACTACCCCGGGCCCGCAAGCGATCGGGCCCCGCCGTGGTCATCTCCTCCCGCGACGGCAAGCCCACCGTCCTGACCCAGGATAGGTCGTTCTTCCGCCTGAGTGCGAAGGATCTCGACGGTGCCCCGCAGGTGCTCGCCAGGATCCAGCTGCCCCGTAGCGGGAGTTCGCGGAGCGCGCGATTCCGGCGCGATGTCGCCGCCCAACTGGTGACCCTTCGCCTGAAGCCCAAGGCCGATCGACCTCGAGCTGCCGATCCCACCGTGGAACGCAAGGCCGCCGCCATGGAGGCCGAAGCCGCGCAGCACCCGTGCGCGGCGTGCCCCGAGCGTGCCAAGCATGTTCGGTGGGCCGAGCGCGCGTCGGCGCTTTCCCGGCAGCTCGAAGGGACCGGGCAGCGGATCCGACACCGGACGGAGACCCTGGCCCGGCAGTTCGACCGCGTCCTGGCGGTGCTCGAAGCGCTCGAGTGCGTTCGGGATTGGACGCTGACCAACAAGGGCAAGCGGCTCACTCGGATCTACGGTGAGGGAGATCTCCTGGTTGGAGAGCTGCTTGACGCGCACATCCTGGACGGTCTCGAACCGGCCGAGGTGGCGGCCCTCATGTCCACGGTGGTGTACGAGGCACGGGAACGGGTCCCGTTGCCGGGCGATCTCCCGACCCCCCTCACCGCCGAACGTTACGTCCAACTCCAGCGTCTCTGGCGGACCATCCGTCGAACCGAGGATCAGCACCAGGTTCAGCTCTGCCGAGAGCTGGAGGCCGGGTTCGCCACACCCATCTTCCATTGGGCCGAAGGCGATCCGCTCGATGACATCCTGGCTGAGACGGGGATGGCGCCCGGGGACTTCGTTCGAAACTGCAAGCAGCTCTTGGATGTGCTCCGCCAGGTGGCGGACGTCGCTCCGCCAGAGATCGGCGATGTGGTGCTCCGGGCGCGCGACGCGGTCCTTCGAGGCGTGGTCGCCTACACCGGCGTCTAGGATGCCGGGCGGATGACCAGTCCCTTCGGAACCCTTCACGTCCTGGCGGACCCGGCCGCAGGCGGGGGCGCGGTCGGGCGCAGGCTGCCGGCGCTGGGGCGCGCGCTGATGGCGCGCGGCCTGGACCACAAGCTGACGGTCGCCACCACCCCTTCGGAACTTCGCGAGGGCGCCGCGCGGGCCCTGCGGGAGGGCGCCCGCTACCTGATAGCGGTCGGCAGCGACGCGACCGTGCATCACGTGATCAACGGGATGTTCGCCGACGGGGAGCCGCTCATCGATGATCCCGTGATCGGTGTGGTGGGGGCCGGTGCCCGATGCGACATCATGCGAACCATGGGGATCCCCGAGGACTTCGAGATGTGCGTGGATCGGCTTGCCGGTGACAACACGTACCCGTTCGATGTGATGAAGATCACGTACACCGACGTCCGCGGGGAGCGGGGGACCACCTACGGGCACAACCTCGCAGAGGTCGGGCTCGGAGCCAGGGCGGCGATCGCCGCCAGCCGACTTCCCGGTTGGCTCGGGAACGGCCGGGAGTTCCTGGGGTTCTGGCGCGCCTGGCTCGGCTCGCGACCATCCTCGGTGAAGGTTGATGCCGACCGGAAGGCGTTCGAGGGCACGTCCTTCAACGTCGTCGTGGCGAACGGGCAGTACACCGGCGGCGGCGTGCGGGTTTCGCCCCGGTCGTTCCCGGGCGATGGTGTCCTGGATGCGCTGGTCTTCAAAGGTCCGCGTTCGGACGCGTATACGATGCTTCCGCGGATCTACCAGCACGGTGGTCACATCCCCGATCCGCATATCCAGGAGTTCCGCGCGAAGATCCGCGTCGCCGTGGATGCGCCAAAGCCTTGGCCCGTGGTCGTGGACCAGATCGTCATCGGCACCACTCCCGTGACGTTCCAAGTCGTCCCCCAGCGGATCCTGATGAAGCTATGAACATGAAGCCGGAGCGGCTGGGACGGGTGGCAGAGGCGGCGCGCGGCGCCGGTATGGACGCAGTCGTCGTGGCCCCCTCGCCCGACCTCGTCTATCTCACGGGGTATGACCCGATGCCCTTGGAGCGGCCGTCGTTGCTCATCGTCCGCGATGACAGACCGCCGGTCCTCCTCGTCCCCGAGCTCGAACGCAGGCTGGCCGTTGATGCCATCGGTGATGCGATCGAGCTGCAGGGGTGGACGGATGCGCACGATCCCTACGCCGTCGCCGCAGGGCTCCTTCCGGCCGAGGGGCGCATCGGCGTCGGTGACCGGATCTGGGGGGTCCACGTCCTCGCGCTGCAGGAGGCGCTGCCGGCGGCCCGGCTCACCTCAGCGGCTCCGGTGTTGGGCGCGCTCCGCGCCAGGAAAGACGACGCTGAGCTGGCCGCCCTCCGCCGTGCGGCGCGCGGAGCCGACGAAGCCTTCCGTGCGATCTGTACGGCCCGGTTCCTCGGACGCCGCGAGGAGGAGATCGCCGCCGACCTGGCCGACCTCTTGGTCCGCAATGGTCACAGCCGGGCGGCGTTCACCATCGTGGGCAGCGGCCCGAATTCGGCATCACCCCAT
>JANXVR010000227.1 GCA_025351565.1 Actinomycetes bacterium | reverse complement strand
CGACCAAGTGGGACAGGTTCGCGGTATGGACATCACGGTCGTGACCACCGCGACCACCGACGAAGAAGGACGTGCCCTGCTCGTGGCTCTCGGGTTCCCGTTCGCGGGACTCGAATCGGTCACGAAGGCAGGGTGAGCCGGGGCCAGATCCCGGCAAGGAGACGACATGGCGAAGAAGGCATTGAAGAATAAGCAGCTCAAGCAGCCGAAGTTTCGGGTGCAGGCGTACACGCGCTGTCAGCGGTGCGGGCGTCCGCGTGCCGTCTACAAGAAGTTCCTGCTCTGTCGCGTGTGCTTCCGCGAACTCGCGCACCTCGGGGAACTCCCGGGGGTGACGAAGGCATCATGGTGACCAACCTGACCACTAAAGCGGTAGCCAAGAAGTTCTCAGGGAACATCTCGGACCCGGTCGCGGACCTGCTCACGCGGATCCGGAATTCCAACCTCGCCTACAAGGACGAGCTGTTCGCCCCTGCCTCGAAGCTGAACGACGCCGTCCTGAAGATCCTCGTGACCGAGGGGTTCATCGTCGGATACGGCCGGGAGGGCGAGGGCGTCCATCAGTCGTTCAGGATCCAGCTGAAGTACAGCGCGAAGCGCCAGCGGGCTATCACCGGCCTCAAGCGCATCTCGAAGCCCGGCCGCAGGGTGTATCGCGGCCGGGGAGACCTGCCACGGGTGCTCGGCGGGCTGGGCATCGCGATCGTCTCCACGTCGCAAGGCGTGATGACGGACCGTGAGGCCTCCCGCAAAGGCATCGGCGGCGAGCTCCTGGCTTACGTGTGGTGATGAGATGAGTCGGATCGGAAAACAGCCCATCAGCCTGCCAAGCGGCGTGGATGTCGCCGTGGCCGAGGGCAACCTGGTGACGGTGAAGGGGCCACGTGGCTCGCTCACCCAACCCATGCACCCCGACATGCGCATCCTCATCGAGGACGGACAGGCTCGCGTCGAACGCCCGGATGACGAGAGCTTCCACCGCAGCCTCCACGGTCTCACCCGTTCGCTCCTGGCCAACATGGTCGAAGGGGTCACGAACGGCTTCGAGAAGCGCCTGCAGATCATCGGGGTCGGCTACCGAGCTGCGCTCAAGGGCAAGGACCTGGAGGTCCAGGCCGGGTATTCGCATCCCGTCATGGTGCAGGTGCCCGAAGGCATCGAGTTCGACGTGCCGGCGCCCACCTCGATCGTGGTGCGAGGCAACGACAAGCAGGCGGTCGGCGAGATCGCCGCGAAGATCCGCAAGATCCGCAAGCCCGAGCCCTACAAGGGCAAGGGCATCCGCTACGAAGGCGAGTACGTGCGGAAGAAGGCCGGTAAGGCCGCGAAGGGTGGTGCGTGATGGACGCGAAGACGAAGCACGAGGCGCGCATCCGTCGGCACGCCCGGGTGCGCAAGAAGATCAAGGGCAGCGCGGAGCGCCCGCGCCTCGCGGTGTTCCGTTCGAACCGCCATATCTACGCGCAGCTCATCGACGACGTGCAGCACGCCACGGTGGTCGCAGCCTCTGACCGCGAGGTCAAGGGCGAGAACCCCACCGCGTGTGCCAAGGCCGTCGGAGAGCTGATCGCGAGCCGCGCCAAGGAGGCCGGCATCGAGCGTGTCGTATTCGACCGCGGTGGACGGCTGTATCACGGCCGTGTCGCTGCGCTCGCCGACGGCGCGCGTGAGGGAGGACTGCAGATCTGATGCGACGCTACGGTGCAGGACAGGACGACAGGAGCCCGTTCGAAGAGCGGGTCATCTCGATCAACCGCGTGTCGAAGGTCGTCAAGGGCGGCCGTCGGTTCTCGTTCGCCGCGTTGGTGGTCGTCGGTGATGGCGCGGGCCGGGTCGGCTTCGGGTACGGCAAGGCCAAGGAGGTGCCTGCGGCGATCGCCAAGGGTGTCGAGGAGGCCCGCCGGAAGATGTTCGAGGTCGCGATGATGGGCAGCACCATCCCGCATGAGGTCATGGGCGTGGCCGGAGCCGGCAAGGTGTTCCTCAAGCCCGCCGCCCCCGGTACCGGCGTCATCGCAGGTGGCCCCGTGCGCGCCCTCGTGGAGTGCGCCGGCATCAAGGACATCCTCTCCAAGTCCATGGGCTCCTCGAACCAGATCAACATCCTGAAGGCCGCGGTGCAGGGTCTGCACGACCTGCGCAAGCCTCAGCAGGTCGCCGCGCTCCGGGGCCGCGACGTCCATGAAGTGGCCCCCAAGCCCATGGTGGAAGCCGTCGCCGCCGCCGAGGCGCGCATGAGCGCCAAGCGCGCCGAGCAGCTGGAGCAGGCCTACACCGATCCCGCCCCGAACCAGGGCCGCGGTGGCCAGCCCCGAGGGGGCCGTCGATGAAGCTCAAGGTGACGCAACGCCGAAGCGTGATCGACCGGCCGCAGGACCAGAAGGACACCGTTCGCCGGCTGGGATTGCATCGCATCAACGATTCCGTCATCAAGGAGGACCGCCCCGATATCCGGGGGATGATCGCCAAGGTTCAGCACCTGGTCAACGTGGAAGAGGTCGAAGGATGAAGCTCCATCACCTGAAGCCCGCCGAGGGCTCGAAGAAGGACAAGAAGCGGGTGGGCCGCGGCCGTGCCGGGGTGCGCGGCAAGACCGCCGGCCGCGGCACGAAGGGGACGGGTGCGCGCAAGAACGTTCCCGCGTACTTCGAGGGTGGCCAGATGCCCTTGCAGCGCCGGGTTCCCAAGCTCAAGGGCTTCACGAACCCCGCCCGCGTCGAGTACGCGGCGGTCAACGTCGAGGTTCTGAGCAAGTACTTCGCCTCCGGGGAGGTCACGCCCGAGGGGCTCCTGGCTCACGGGCTGGTTCGCAAGGGCCGGCCCGTGAAGATCCTGGCGCGGGGAGAACTGGACCACGCCCTCACCATCCGGGCTCACGCCTTCTCCGACGCCGCCAGGGCGAAGATCGAGGCGGCGGGGGGAACCGCCGAGCTTGTCGGCTGAGGGAAGGTAGAGTAAGCAACCGTGCTGAAGGCCTTCCTTAACGCGTTCCGAGTGCCGGACCTTCGCAAGAAGATCCTCTTCACGCTGTTCATCATCGCGGTGTATCGGTTCGGGTCGTACGTGCCGGTGCCGGTCGTCAACATCCAGAGCCTCGCGGCCCAGACCAAGAGTGGATTCCTCTCCTACCTCGACCTGTTCTCGGGCGGTGGGTTGGGCCGCATGGCGGTGTTCGGGCTCGGGATCATGCCCTACATCACCAGTTCGATCATCATGCAGTTGCTCACGGTCGCCATCCCGAAGCTCCAGCAATGGCAGGACGAGGGGGAGACGGGAACCAAGAAGATCACGCAGTGGACCCGCTACGTCACCGTGGTGCTCGCGCTCCTGCAGTCGACGGGCCTGGTTTTCCTCTTCCACAGCGCATCGGCCGCCAGCGGCGGGATCAACATCTTCCCGACGGGGACGTTCACCTTCCCGAACCTCGCGCTCATCGTGCTCACGCTGACCACCGGAACCGCGCTGGTCATGTGGCTCGGCGAGCTCATCACCCAGCGGGGCATCGGCAACGGGATGTCCATCGTCATCTTCGCGAGCATCATCTCCCGGCTCCCCTCACAGGGGAATGCCATCCTCCTGCAGGGGCACGCCCCGATCTTCATCGCGGTGCTGCTCATCGCCCTGGCCATCATCGTGGCCGTGGTCTTCATCGATCAGGGGCAGCGGCGGATCCCGGTGCAATACGCGAAGCGGGTGGTCGGACGGAAGATGACCAGCGGTGGCAGCACCTACCTCCCCTTGAAGGTCAACCAGGCCGGTGTGATCCCGATCATCTTCGCCACCTCGGTCCTGTATTTCCCGACCCTGCTCGCGAGCGTCATCCAGGCGAAGTGGTTCCAAGATCTCGTCAGCAACCACCTGGCCAGCACCTCCGACCCGATCTACATGCTGCTCCTCACGCTCATGATCGTCTTCTTCGCCTACTTCTACACGGCGATCCAGTTCGATCCCGTGCGCACGGCGGACCAGCTCAGGAAGCAAGGCGGCTTCATCCCGGGGATCCGGCCCGGGCCGCCCACCGCCTCGTATCTGAACGCCATCCTGGTGCGGATCACCCTGCCGGGAGCCCTGTTCCTGGCCGCCATCGCACTCGTCCCATCGGTCGTGTTCGCCGTGTGGCAACTCAAGCAGTTCCCCTTCGGCGGGACTTCGATCCTGATCACCGTGGGTGTCGCTCTTGAGACCATGAAGCAGATCGAGGCGCAGCTGCAGATGCGCCACTACGAGGGCTTCCTCAAGTAGCCATGCGCCTGGTGCTCCTGGGCCCTCCCGGCGCCGGCAAAGGGACGCAGGGACAGCGTCTGGCCGAGCGATTCGACATCCCGCAGATCTCCACGGGGGATACCCTCCGTTCTCACGTGCAGGAGGGGACCATGCTCGGTGTGAAAGCCCGTGCGTTCATGGACCGCGGCGAGTACGTTCCCGACGAGGTCGTGGTCGAGATGGTCATGGACCGACTGCAGGAGGATGACGCGCAGAAGGGGTTCATCCTCGATGGGTTCCCGAGGACCGCGCGCCAAGCGCTGGCGCTCGAGGAAGCATTGGATCACGCGGGTCGCCCGCTGGATGCGGTTCTGAAGTTCACGATCAGCGACCAGATGGCCGTGCGCCGGCTGCTGAACCGATGGACCTGTCCGAACTGCAAGAGGACGTTCAACGCGGAGTTCATCCCACCTGTAGCGCAAGGGATATGCGACACATGTGGCGGCCAGCTCGAACGCAGAGCCGACGACGATGAACTCACTATCCTCCGCCGCCTTGCCGTGTACCGCGATCAGACCGAGCCCCTTGAAGCCTTCTACCGTGAACGCCACCTTCTCCTGGAGATCGACGCCGAGGCTCGCGAAGAGCTCGTCGGCGAGCGCACGATGAGCGCATTGGCGCCCGTCACATGATCATCCGCAAGTCCGCGCAAGAGCTGGACAAGATGCGGCGAGCCGGGCGCATCGTCGCCGGTGCCATCGACGCCGTCCTGGCCCGCGTGCAGCCGGGCAAGACGACCGAAGATCTGGACCGCGTCGCGGCGGCCTACATCAACGAACAAGGTGCGACGCCGTCCTTCCTTGGCTACCGCGGGTTCACTAAGACCATCTGCGCCTCGATCAACGACGAGATCGTCCACGGGATCCCCTCCAGCCGCCGCGTCCTGGTCGAGGGTGACCTGGTGTCCCTGGACTTCGGCGCCATCTGGGAAGGGTTCCACGCCGACTCCGCCGTCACCGTGTTCGCGGGTGGGCAGGCCCCCGACGCCGACGCCGAGCGTCTGGTGCAGGCCACCCAGCGGGCACTCGCCGACGCCATCGAGCAGATCAGGCCGGGCGGGCGGCTATCCGATGTCGGCCATGCCGTCGAACGCGTGGCTGTGGCGGAGGGTCTGGGCATCGTTCGCGAGTACGGCGGCCACGGGATCGGGCGCGCTCTCCACGAAGACCCCTTCATCCCGAACTTCGGCCCGGCCGGCCGGGGACCCGACCTGCGTCCGGGCCTGGTCATCGCCGTGGAGCCGATGTTGAACCTGGGTGGGGAGGAGACGCGAACCCTGGCCGACGGGTGGACGGTCGTGACCGATGACGGGTCCCGTTCGGCCCATTTCGAACACACGATCGCCGTCACGGACGAGGGGCACGAGGTCCTGACTGCCCGTGACTAGCGGTTCCGGCCGTGGACGGTACCTGCGGCCTGCCCGTATACTCCGAGGTCGCCCCACATGGAGGTCTGCGTTCGCAGGCTGCGGCGTGGGACGAACCCGTTCGAAGGAATCAACCGGAGCTTGCCGAAGAAAGACGCTATCGAGGTCGAGGGGACGGTCGTCGAGCCGTTGCCCAACGCCATGTTCCGGGTGAAGCTGGACAACGACCATCTGGTGTTGGCTCACATCTCGGGCAAGATGCGGATGCACTACATCCGGATCCTCCCGGGGGACAGGGTGCTGGTCGAACTGTCGCCCTACGACCTCACGCGAGGTCGCGTGGTGTACCGCTACAAGTGAGAGGTTCGAGATGAAGGTCAATCCGTCGGTCAAGAAGATCTGCGACAAGTGCCGGGTCATCCGCCGGCGCGGACGGATCTTGGTCATCTGCCCGAACCCGCGACACAAGCAGCGGCAAGGCTGAGGAAAGGGAACCTGTAGATGGCACGGATCGCCGGAGTTGATCTTCCCCGCGACAAGCGGCTGCACATCGCGCTGACCTACATCTACGGTGTCGGCACCACCTCGGCCGAGCTGATCGTGATCGGGACCGGTATCGATCCGGGCACGAAGGTCCGCGACCTTTCGGAAGAGGAAGTTCTCAAGATCCGTGACTTCATCGACAAGAACCTGAAGGTCGAAGGTGACCTCCGCCGCGAAGTGGCGCAGGACATCAAGCGCAAGATCGAGATCGGTTGTTACCAGGGCGTTCGCCACCGTCGTGGCCTCCCCGTCCGCGGGCAGCGCACGCACACCAACGCGCGCACCCGCAAGGGCCCGAAGAAGGCCATCGCAGGCAAGAAGAAAGCCACGAAGAAGTAAGGGAGCCCCAACGACATGGCGAAGCCCAAGACCAAGAAGACCAAGCGCCGCGAGAAGAAGAACATCATCCACGGCCAGGCGCACATCAAGTCGACGTTCAATAACACCATCGTGACCATCACCGACATGCAAGGGAACACCCTGTCGTGGGCCAGCGCGGGCAACGTCGGATTCAAGGGATCCCGCAAGTCCACGCCGTTCGCCGCGCAGCTGGCCGCCGAGGCGGCCGCTCGCCGCGCGCAGGAGCACGGAGTGCAGAAGGTCGATGTGTTCGTCAAGGGACCCGGTTCCGGTCGAGAGACCGCGATCCGTTCGCTGGCCGCCAGCGGACTCGAGATCTCCGGGATCATGGACATGACGCCGGTGCCCCATAACGGGTGCCGGCCGCGGAAACGCCGCCGCGTCTAGGTGGTAGCCGGGTATACCCGGCGAACGTGGACCCGGGAAGCTCCCGTTCCACGAGCACCAACAAGGGTGGGGTAGTTGTGGATGATCCCCCGCCGGAGGAGGAACTACGTTGTTCATCGTTGCCAGGCCTCAGATCGCTGAGGACGTCATCACCCCGATCCGCTCCAAGTTCGCCATCGAGCCGTTGGAGCCCGGGTTCGGCTACACCGTCGGCAACTCGCTTCGCCGGACGCTGCTGTCGTCCATCCCGGGCGCTGCTATCAGCTCGGTTCGGATCGACGGCGTCCTGCACGAGTTCTCGACCATCCCGAAGGTCACCGAGGACGTCACCGACATCATCCTGAACCTGAAGAACCTGGTGGTTCGTTCCGACCTGGAAGAGCCCACCACCGTCTACCTCAAGGCCAAGGGCCCCTCGGAGGTCACCGCCGGTGATGTTGCACCGCCGGCCGGCGTCGAGATCCTGAACCCGGACCTGCACATCGCGACGCTCGGCAAGGGCGCGTCTCTGGAGATGGAGATGACCGTCGAGCGTGGCGTTGGCTACCGGATGGCCGACAAGAACAAGAAGTCGCGCGACCCTATCGGCGTCATCCCGGTCGATTCGATCTTCTCGCCGGTCCGCAAGGTCAGCTACACGGTCGAGAACACGCGTGTCGAGCAGATGACCGACCGTGACAGGCTCATCTTGGACGTCGAGACCGACGGGTCCATCTCGCCCCGCGAGGCGGTGGCGTCTGCCGGAGGGACGCTCCTCGAGCTGGTCAACCTCTTCTCCGAGCTGGCCGACGCTGCGTCGGTGACGGTCGGTCCGGCCGAGAGCGAAGAGGCTCCCGGCGACTACGCCATCACCATCGAGGAGATGAACCTCACGGTTCGTTCGTTCAACTGCCTGAAGCGCGAGGGCATCAACACGATCGGCGACGTGGTGCTCAAGTCCGAGGCAGAACTCATGGACATCCGCAACTTCGGCCAGAAGTCCATCGACGAGGTGAAGGCCAAGCTCGAAGAGCTGGGCCTCGGCCTGCGGGAGGAGTGAGCTAGGTGCCCAAACCGAAGAAGGGCGCCCGGCTGGGGTCGAATCCGGCCCACCAGAGGCTCCTCCTGTCGACGCTGGCCAAGCAGCTCTTCGTCCACGAGTCCATCGAGACCACGGAGGCGAAGGCCAAGCTGCTTCGCCCCTACGCCGAGAAGCTCATCACGTTCGCCAAGCGCGGCGACCTGGCCGCTCGGCGCGAGGTGCTGAAGGACATCCCCGATCGTGACGTGGTCGCCCGGCTGTTCCACGAGATCGCGCCGCGGTTCGCTGAGCGTCAGGGCGGATACCTTCGCATCCTGAAGCTCGAGCCCCGCATGGGCGACGGAGCCGCGATGGCCAGGATCGAACTGGTGGAGCGCGCGCAACAGTAAGAGGGCACGCTGAACGTCAGAGGCCCGGGCTGCGCCCGGGCCTCTTGCGTCTAGGCTCTCGTGCATGCCTAAGATCCGGATGCTCCTTGCCTACGACGGCACCTCGTTCCGGGGGTGGGCCACGCAGCGCGGACCGGCCCTTCGAACCGTGCAGGGCGAGTTGACCGCCCACCTGTCGCGCGTGCTGCTCGAGCCCGTCAAGCTGGCCGTCGCCGGCCGAACCGACGCAGGTGTCCACGCGTTGGGCCAGGTGATGTCGTTCTCGACCGCGTCCTCGGTGACCCCTGCGCAACTTCAGCGAGCGCTGAACTCGGTGATGTCGCCCGAGCTCGTGGTTCACCGGGCCTCCTATGCGCCGGAAACCTTCGACGCTCGGTTCTCCGCCACGGCCCGCGAGTACCGGTACGCGGTCAGGACGGCCCAGGTGGCCGACGTCTTCACCGGGCGGTTCGAATGGCACCGTCCGAAGGCGCTGGCCATCGGCCCCATGCGACGGGCGGCGCAGAGCTTGCTGGGCGAGCACGACTTCGCGACGTTCTGCCGTCACCCAGGGACCGGGAAGTCAACGGTGCGCGATCTGCAACGGCTGACGATCGCCCGCCATGGAGAGGTCGTGGTCCTGAGGTTCAAGGCCAATGCCTTCCTGCACCAGATGGTGCGGGCGCTGGTCGGGACGCTGGTCATGGTGGGGGAGGGCAAGTTCCAGCCCGAAGACGTGGGGCGGATGCTCGCAGCCCGAAGCCGGATCGGAACACCGAACGTCGCCCCGGCGTGCGGTCTGACCCTGGTGCGCGTGGAGTACCCAGCCGGGCCGAGCTTTGACGCTCGAAGCGCCCAGCCGGTACCCTGATGCGTCGGCCCTGTGCGGTCGGCATCCTTCACGATGAAGACCTACTCTCCGAAGCCTGACCACATCGAGCACCGCTGGTATGTCATCGACGCCAGTGGGCTGGTGCTTGGGCGCCTGGCGTCCGAGGTCGCGGCCATCCTGCGGGGCAAGCACAAACCCATCTACGCTCCCCACATGGACTGCGGCGACAACGTCATCATCCTCAATGCCAGCAAGATCGAACTTACCGGTGGAAAGGACCTCAAGAAGTCGGCCTACCGCCACTCCGGGTATCCGGGCGGGATCAAGGAGACCAAGTACGGCAAGCTCCTGGCGGAGAAACCGGCTTTCGTCATCGAGAAAGCCGTGAAGGGGATGCTTCCGCACAACCGGCTGGGCCGCGAGCTCATCCGTAAGCTTCACGTGATGCCCGGCGCCGAGCACCCCCACGCCGCGCAGCAGCCCGAGCCATACACGCTGGGCAAACCGCCCGTGTGGGAGGGCATCCCCGCCCCGAAGCCCAAGCACGCCCGCAAGGTCAAGGTGGCTCCGGCATCGAAGGCCGACGCCCCCGGCGAGACGGCCGCCCCGGCAGCCAAGAAGAGCACAGCGAAGAAGCCCACCGCCAAGAAGCCCACCGCCAAGAAGCCCACGGCGAAGAAGCCGACCGCCGCGAAGAAGACCACGGCGCGCAAACCAGCCGCCAAGAAGGAGTCGTAAGTGGCCGAAGCCGCGAAGTTCATCACCGGACGCCGGAAAGAAGCCATCGCGCGCGTGCGCATGGTTCCCGGAACCGGGAACTTGGACGTGAACGGCAGGCCGTTCGAGGAGTACTTCCCCACCCGGGTGCACCGAATGGTGGCGCTGGCTCCGCTCAAGCTGCTGGGCCGTGAGAAGGACTTCGACATCGTCGCCACCGTCCAGGGCGGGGGCATCGCCGGTCAGGCCGGCGCGATCCGGCTTGGGATCGCCCGTTCGCTCCTGGAGCTGGATCCGGAGCTTCGCGGACAGCTGAAGGCCGAAGGATTCCTCACGCGCGACGCGCGTGAGAAGGAGCGACGCAAGTACGGGTTGAAGAAGGCCCGCAAGGCGCCGCAGTACTCCAAGCGCTAGGCGGGGTCCGCGGCGTCTTCGTCTTCCGGGAGTTCATCGATCGCGAACGCGCCCGACGCCACGGCGTCCACCACGGCCTTCGCGGCCGCTTCCGAGCTTTCAGGGACCCAGAGGTATACGGGGCCGGCGTGATACGGACCACTGCCTTCGCCCTTGACCATCACCGGGATCCCCTCCGCCTCCAAGCGCCCCCGCATGAGTTCGCCCATGAAGGCATCTCCCGAGGAGAAGACGCGAACCAGCGGGTCATCTGCCATGCCCGCATGGTCCCACAGCGGCGATCGTGCCCGTTGGCCCCGAGGCCGGACACAGGCAGGCCGCCCCGCGCGGGGCGGCCTGCCTGCCACGCTCGCCCGATCAGCAGCAGTCGGGCGGGCAACAGTCCGGGCAGCCTGGATCTGGCATCCTGCGTCTCCTTTCACAGATAGACGATGGTCGATACGTTGACATGAAGTATAGACGCCTGTCAATATGTCTTCGTGAAGATCATCCAACAGATCGACGCCGGATGCTGCCCGTCGTTCGTGGTCGCCCCGTTGGCGCAAGGCGAGGCGGAGCGGCTGGCAGCGGCGCTGCGGGTCATCGCCGAGCCCGCTCGGCTTCGTCTGGTCAGTCTCATCGCCGCCCGCCCGGACGCGGAGGCGTGTGTGTGCGAGCTGACGGTTCCCCTGGGGTTGTCGCAACCCACCGTCTCGCATCACCTGAAGGTGCTCCACGAAGCGGGCATCCTGGATCGGAGCAAGCGAGGTCGCTGGGTTTACTACCGCCTGAACACTGCTCCCTTGGAGGCATTGCGAGGCGCTCTGTCCTCACGCGATCCGGCACGAGGGGCGGCTGTCTGATGAGCACTGGCGAACTGAGCCGGCCAGAAGTGTTGTTCGTGTGTGTCCATAACGCCGGTCGGAGCCAGATGGCCGCGGCCCTGCTCGATCACCACGCTGGGGGTCGAGTGCTCGTTCGGTCTGCGGGCAGCGCACCCGCCGACGAGATCAACCCGGCCGTTGTTGCCGCGATGGCTGAGGTCGGACTCGATCTCTCGAAGGAGTTCCCTACACCGCTATCGACCGAAGCGGTGGAAGGCGCTGACGTCGTGGTCACCATGGGGTGCGGCGACGCCTGCCCTGTCTTCCCCGGGAAGCGCTATCTCGATTGGGAACTGCCCGACCCCGCGGGGTGCCCGGTTGAAGAGGTCCGCGCGATCCGCGACGAGATCGATCAGCGCGTCCAGGCGCTGCTCGCCGAGCTCGTGGCGGCGACAGGCTGAACGGTCCGCGTCCCGCCCTCCGGCGGGTGGCACTCGCTATCCCGCCTGAGACGTAGGGCTAGATCATCGGGCGGGCCGACCGGCGGCACCTCCGGTAGCCTTGCCGCCACATGGGACGTCTCTTCGGTACCGATGGTGTGCGCGGCGTGGCGGGCGATGAGCTCACTGCCGAGCTGGCCAACAACCTCGGCCGGGCCGCGGTCGAGGTGCTGGGCCGCCACGGTGGTGGAGCGCCGACCTTCGTGGTGGGTCGCGACCCTCGCGAGTCCGGCGAATGGCTGGAGGACGCGTTGGTGGAAGGCATCAGGTCTGCTGGTGGTGACGTGATCCTGGTGGGGATCGAACCCACCCCGGCCATCGCGTATCTCACGACAGACCTGGGTGCCTCGTCGGGCGTGGTCATCAGCGCGAGTCACAACCCTCCCGAGTACAACGGCATCAAGTTCTTCGCGGGCAACGGCATGAAGCTCCCCGACGCACTCGAGGATGAGATCGAAGCGCTCGTGGGGAACCCACCCGGCGGGGTCCACCCGGTCGGACACGTGCTCGCGGCGGGCGAGCACCGCGATCGCTACGTCGACCACGTCCTTGCCGCGGCCGAGGCCCCGTTGGACGGGATGAGCGTGGTGGTCGATGCCGCCAACGGCGCCGCCAGCCACCTGGCCCCGGACATCCTTCGAGCGCTGGGCGCGACCGTGCATGCCATCAACGTCGAACCGAACGGCACGAACATCAACCAGGGCTGCGGCGCGCTCTACCCGCAGGTGGTCGCCGCGGAGGTCGTCCGGCTCGACGCCGACGCCGGAGTTTGCCTGGACGGGGATGCCGACCGAGCCCTCTTCGCCGATGCGCGGGGGGAGGTCATCGACGGCGATCAGGTGCTGGCCAGTTGCGCCGTGGCCATGAAGGCTCGGGGAACGCTGACCCACAACACGGTGGTGAGCACCGTTATGGCGAACCTCGGCTTCTACCTGGCCATGCGCGAAGCGGGGATCGAGGTCATCGCCGCGAACGTGGGGGACCGCTACGTCCTGGAGGAGATGCTCCGGGTGGGAGCGGTGCTGGGGGGCGAACAGTCCGGGCACGTCATCTTCCGCGAGCAGGCCACCACGGGCGACGGTCTCCTGACTGCGGTTCGGTTCCTCAGCTTGGCTGCGCGAACCGGCAGGTCGGTGCAGGATCTGGCCTCTGTGATGCGGCGCTTCCCACAGGTCATGATCAACGTGCAGGTGACCGACCGGGATGGCGTCGCCGGCGCCCGGGCCGTGTGGCACGCCGTCAGCGCGGCCGAGGCCGCGCTGGGGGCCACCGGCCGAGTCCTGGTGCGCGCGTCCGGAACGGAGCCGCTGATCCGCGTCATGGTCGAGGCCGAGTCAACCGACCTGGCTCGCGATCACGCGGAAGCGATCGCGGCCGCGGTGACCGCGGAACTGGGCTCCTGAACTGCGGCGATATCCTCCGAAGCATCCCCTACTGCTAGGCTCGGCCCATGTGCGGCATCGTCGCTTACGTCGGGCCCGATCAGGCCCTGCCCATCGTCATCGAGGGGCTCCGACGGCTGGAATACCGCGGGTATGACTCCGCCGGGATAGCAGTGACCGGGCCGGGGCTGGCCGTCGTCAAGCGGGCCGGCAAGCTGGCAGAGCTCGAAGCCGCGCTGCAGACGGGAGGTTCTCCGAGCGGCACGGTAGCCATGGGGCACACCAGATGGGCCACGCACGGCGCGCCCACCGATCGCAACGCCCATCCG
>JANXVR010000129.1 GCA_025351565.1 Actinomycetes bacterium | reverse complement strand
CGCTGGTGCTCGCGTCGGAGGTCTGGAAGCTGGAGGAGCCCTCGGTGGATTGGTCGTAGATGTTCACCGTGTAGTGGTCGATGGGCGCGCCACCGTCGGCGGGTGCGGTCCAGGTGAGGGCCGCGCTGGTGTTACCGGGGTAGGCCACAACGTTCGTCGGGGCGTCGGGGGGCGAGACACCTGACGGGCAGCTCGGCGGGATCACGGTGACCAGCGCGGTGTCGCCCGATGGCGTGACGGCAAGGTCCGGAGACGTCGCACCGGCGTTGTTGTAGAAGTCGCCGGTGTCGGGCCCCGCCTGCGCCTGGAACGTGAGGTCTGCCGTGGAGTTACCCGGCACTATGGTTTCGGTGGTATCCCACGCGAGGTGCTGGCCACTCACCGCAGGGTCCGAACTCACCACCCCCGACGTCGTACCCGGCACCATGCTGAATCCCGCGGGCAGGTCGTCCGTGATGGTGTCGATGGAGGCACCGGTGACGTTGGGGTTGGTGACGGTGATGGTGTAGTTGACCGTCCCGGTCGGCTCCACCGACGACACATCGGCGACCTTCGTGACAGACAGCGGAAGACCATCGAACGAGAGGTCAACCTTGAAGTTGTAGATGCCCGGGCCGTCGTACCGATTGGTGTTCTGGTCGGAGCATCCGCCATTCGCATCGAGGAAGTCCATGTGGTAGGCCGTGGTTCCGGTGATCGTCACGTGGTCGTACGGCGTGAGGTCCGAGTAGTACGTGGCGGAGCCACACGAGTTGTCGGTGAGGAAGACGCGGATCGAGGTGTCCGATGCGAACGGGCCGACCTGGAAGTTCGGCGTATCCACCTGCGTGGATCCCCCACCGTTGTTGCCCTTGATCACTGGGGAATCGACGCCCACCTGGTAGCCCCAGCTGAGGGAGTTCACCGCCCCGCCGTTGATCTGCGCACCGGAGAAGTAGGCAACCGAGCCCGCCGGCATGGGGAACGCGGTGCCCGGCCCTCCGGTGGCCTGCGCCACGCCGGCGGATCCGAGGGCGGCGATCAGACCGGTCACCAGGCCGATGGCGGCAAAGATCGACACCAAGCGCCGGGTGGTTGGACGTTCCGTTCGGGTTCTCATATGGCTTGATCTCCTTGATGCGTAGGCGATCACGTTGACATCAGCCGCCCAGCGGTTGGGGATGCCCACCCAGGTGCGCATCACCGCTCGGGGGACGACGAATGCCCTACACTGCCCCACCCTCGGGCGACATGTCAATCGCGACCTCTGGCTTCCGTGGGACATCGGACCTAGGTCGTTCGGCGCTAATCCTCGTCGGGGCGACGGAGCCGCTTCGTGGCGGAGCGGCGTTTCTTGTCCGCCAGGCGGCGTTCCACGGCTCCGCGCGTCGCCCGTGTGGGCCTGCGGCGCGGGGCCGGAGGCGCCGTTGCGGCGGCGAGCGCCTCGCCGAGCCGCTTGTGCGCGATCTCGCGGTTACGCAGTTGGGACCGCTCCTCCGACGCGGTGACGGTGAGCACACCGCCGATAAGCTTGCCGGCCAGCCGTTCCAAGGCGCGAGCCCGAAGCACCGGTCCCATCCCGGTCGTGGTCGTCAGATCCACGCTGAGTTCCACGCGGGAGTCGGCGGTGTTCACCGACTGGCCACCCGGTCCCGAGGACCGGCTGAACCGCCACCGCAGCTCGCGTTCGGGGATGATGACCGAACGGCTCACGCGCACGGGACCCAACATGCGGTCAAGTATGGCGCGGACTTCGCTTCGGTCATCGAGGTAGAAGATCCCGACTCCACGATCGCCCGCATCCTCCGGGCCATCCCAGCTACTTGACCTACTTGACCGCGCCGAACGTCAGACCGCGCACCAGCCACTTCTGCACGATGAAGGCGAAGATCACCGTGGGCAGGAACGCGACTACGGTGACCGCCATGATGCCTCCCCAGGCCGTCCCGGCCGGGGACTTCAGCGAACCCACCGCGACCGGCAGGGTCTCGGTACGTAGCGATGACAAGACCAGCGCATAGGGGAAGTCGTTCCAGGAGAAGATCAGGCAGAAGACGGCCGTAGCTGCCAAACCCGGTGCCGCGAGCCGCAGACTTATCCGAAGGAATGCGCCCAGCCGCGTGGCGCCGTCAGCCATGGCGGACTCCTCGATCTCGCGAGGGACCTCCTTGAAGAACGCCCGCATCATCCAGGTGGCGAACGCCGTGGCGAACGTGGCGTGCATCGCGATCAAGAGCACGTAGGTGTCCAGGATGTGGAACTGCACCGCCAGGAGGTACGCAGGCAGCGCGATCGCCATCTCGGGCAGCATGTAGGCGAGGAGGAACGCGAAGAACACGCCATGACGGCCGCGGAAGCGGAACCGCTCGAACCCGTAGGCGGCCAGGGAACCTAGCGTCAGCGCAACCACACACGTTCCCGCGGCGATCACCGCGCTGTTCTTCAGGTAGACCAGGAAGCCCTGTTGATACAAGACGGTGTGGTAGTTGCCGAGCGTGGGCGTGAAGATCCACTTCGGCGGCAGCGCCCACGCCTGAACCTTCGTCTTGAGCGAGGTTCCGATGGTCCACAGTACGGGTGCGCTGAGGATCCCCACCGCCACGAACGCGGCGACCGTGGACGTGGCCCCGGCGCGCCTGCGGCTTCGCACGAGCGTGGTCACGCGTGCCTCCGGTCGCTATCGACCTGCCGGAATATCAGGGCACACACACCGATCGTCACCGAGGCAACGATCACGACCTGTGCGAAGGCCAGTCCCGTATGGAACTGCTCGAACCCGGTCTTGTACGTGTAGAACTGCGCGGTCTCCGTCGCGTTCGCCGGACCGCCGTTCGTCATGGAGAAGACGATGTCCAAGATGCGCATGGCATCGGCGATACGGATGAGGAGTGCCACGGTGACGGCGCTCCGAAGGAGCGGCAAGGTGATCCGCCAGAACTCCTGCCAGGCGTTCGCCCCGTCCACCGCCGCCGCCTCGTAGGGCTCGAGCGGCAGCGACTGGAGCCCTGCCAGCAGGATGAGCGCCATGAACGGCGTCCACTCCCAGACATCGGTCAGGACGATCGAGAACAGCGCGGTGTGCGCGGTCCCCAGGATCGAGCCGGGGAAGACGCCGCCGGGGCCGGTCAGCCCCACCTTGCTGAGGTAGTAGGCGACCATGCCGTAGCTGTCATCCAGCATGTAGCGCCACATGAGCCCGACGGCGATAGGCATCATCATGGCCGGGATCAACATCACCGCGACCAGGATGCGGCGGCCAACCAGCACGCGCTGGAGCAGCATCGCGAGTCCGAGCCCCAGCAGGAACTCCAGGGTGACGGCAAGCACCACGATCTTGCCCGTCGTGAGCGTGCTCTGCCAGAACTCGGGGGTGTGAAGGACCCGCCCGTAGTTCCCTAGCCCGATGAACCGTGCACCACCCGCCGGGTTCGCGAAGTCCTCGGCGTTCATGCTGTGCCGCAGCAGGTAGAGCAATGGGAACCCCATGACGGCCAGCAGGAACCCCGCCGCAGGGGCGATGAATGCCAGGCCGGTCAGGGCCTCGCGGTGGCGGGCGGCGTAGCTTCGTCGCCGTGGCGCGAGGCTCACCGCCTGCCGCACGCGTTCCGGTCCCGTCCCCTTACGTGGAAGACAGGATCTGCTCCCATTGGCTCTGAGCGTCCGCCATCGCGGCCTCGGGCGTCTTGCTGCCGGTCAGGGCGGCGTTCAGGTCGGTCGACAGCGCGTCAACCAGATCGAAGTACGCGGCGTTGCTGATCGGGACCACCGCGCGCGAGGATGCCTCACCCTCCGGCTTCAACCATGGGTACTTCGCCTGCAACGACGGGTCGTTCTGGATGGACGTCCGTGGCGGACTGGACCCGTTGGGCACGAGCGCGGCGAGTGTCTTAGCGCTCGTCGCCCACTGGATGAACGCGAGGGCGGCCGGCTTGTTCTTCGAGTACGCGTTCATCGCCCAGGCGTAGCCGCCGAACGCCGTGTTCGCCGTCCCGGGAAACGGCGTGTACTGCCATTTCCCGATGACCTTCGAGTTCGAGGGGTCCAGGAGGCCCGGCGTCTGGTCGGAGAACAGGACCGCCGTCGAGACCTGACCCTGAGCGAACGAACTGGCTGCTTGGTCCCAGCTGAAGTTCGCAACGCCCGGCGGCGCGCTCTTCGCCAGGGTGAGCAGATCGTTCGTCGCCTTGATCGCCTCCGGCGTGTTCAGGGTAGGCTTGCCCGCCGAGTCGAAGAGCGAACCGCCCTCGCCCCAGAGCCAGTTCACCCATTCGTAGAACACGGGTTCACCCTGCTGGCCCATGATCTCGGTGCCGTAGGTGGGTGGCTTGTTGAGCGCGGAGACGTTCGAGAGGTAGTCCGCCAGCGAGGTGGCGGGGGCGAGGCCGGCGCCCTTATACAGGTCCGTGCGCGAGGCCGCCATCATCAGCGTGTTCTCGAACGGCATGGCATAGAGCTTGTTGTTGTAGCTGAAGTTACCCAGCAGCGTCTGCGGGAAGTCGCTCGTCCCCAGGTCCACGTGCTGGGACGCGGCGTACTCCTGGATGGGTTCGAGCCCGCTCAGCTGACCGACGTACCGCGCCAAGAACGTTCCCTCCGTCCAGAACACGTCGTAGGAGCCGGTCTGCGAACGCAGGTCGAGCGTCTCCTTCTGCGTCATGACGTCGTACCCGATATTGACGACGTTGACCTTGATCCCCGTTTGCTGCGTGAACTGCGGGATCATCTTCAGCAGGTTGTCCACCGTCGGAGTGGAGGAGACCAGGAAGGTCACCGTCCCTGACGGCTTCGCGGGCCCGCCAGAGCCGCTCGGCGTCGCGCTCTTGGAGCTGCTGCACGCAGCGGCCACACTGGCCAGCGCGGCGAGCACCGCCACCCATCGGAATCCTCGTCCTAGCTTCCGCACGTTGGTCCCTCCCTGGATCAGCCGCCGCGAAGCGGAGATATATAGGAAACCTTCCTTACTGATTCAAGGGGAGACTACGCCCGGCGCACCGACCGGTCAATCCAGCCGGGACACCAGCACACCGATATCGGCGGCGTCCGTCCCGCAGCAGCCGCCGATGATCGAAGCTCCGGCCGTGCGCCACACGGGGGCGAGATCGTGAAGGTCCGTCCCCTTCCGGCCCAGCCAGTGCTTCGTTTGCGGATCCCATCCCCCGCCCCGGTTGGGGTAGACCACGATCGGCTTGGCGCAGGCGCCGCGAGCCACGCGGATCAGTTCCTCCACGAACTCGGGCGAGGTGCAGTTGACCCCCACGGCCTGCACCTGCGGCGACGCAGCGACCAGCGCCACCGCCTCGGCGAACGGGGTGCCGTCGGCGATGGTCCGGCCGTCCACGCACGTGAACGCGAACCACGCGCGCGCACCGGGGAACCCCGCCAGCACCTCGACGAGCGCTTTCGCTTCGGCGATCGACGGGATCGTTTCGATGGCCAGGAGATCGGGCCGAGCATCCAAGAGGGCCTCCATCCGCCGACGGTGGAACGACGCGAGTTCGGCGTGCGTGAGGCCGTAGTGTCCGCGGTACTCCGACCCGTCGGCCAGGATGGCGCCGTAGGGACCCACCGACGCCGCGACCACCACCTCCCGGCCGGCCCCCGCGGCGGCTTCGCGCGCGATCCGAACGCTTGCGCGGAGCGCCGCTTCAGCCGTCGCCGCGTCCAAACCGCGCGCGGCGAACCCTTCGAAGCTCACCTGGTAGCTCGCGGTGATGAGGATGTCGGCACCGGCCCGCAGGAACGCGCGGTGGGCGGCGAGGATCGCCGCCGGGTCATCGAGCAGCACGCTCGCCGACCACAGCGTGTTCTCCAGATCCGCTCCGCCGAGTTCGAGCTGCGTGGACAAGCCCCCGTCCAGGATGAGGGTGCCGCGTGCCGCGAGCGCTCGGTCAAGGTCCATGGGCCCAGGCTAACCGCTAACCACGGCCGGTCAGATCACGCCCTGGGCGAGCATCGCGTCCGCCACGCGCGTGAACCCGGCGATGTTCGCGCCGTGGAAGTAGCTGCCGGGTTTGCCGTAGTCCTCCGCGGTCTCGCGGCACTGCTGGTGGATGCGCTTCATGATCGTGCGCAGCCGGTCATCGACCACCTCGCGGTCCCACGTGACCCGCATCGAGTTCTGCGACATCTCCAGGCCGCTGACCGCCACCCCGCCGGCGTTCGCCGCCTTGCCCGGCCCGTACATGACCCCCATGTCGAAGAACACCTGCACGCCGTTGGGCGTGGTCGGCATGTTCGCGCCCTCACTGACCACCTTCACGCCCCCATTGGCCAGGTTCACCGCGTCCTTCTCGTTGATCTCGTTCTCGATGGCGCTGGGGAACGCGCAGTCGGCCGGAACGGCCCAGAGCGGGTTGGCATCCCCCGCCTCGGCCGGGGTGAACGTGGCGCTCGGGAACGCCTCGACGTACTCGCGCATCCGTCCGCGACGCTCGTTCTTAAGGGTCATCACCCACGCGAGCTTCTCCCGGTCGATGCCGTCGGGGTCATAGACGAACCCGCCCGTGTCCGAGAGTGTGATCGGCTTCGCGCCCAGATCCAGCAGCTTCTCAACCGTGTACTGCGCCACGTTCCCCGAGCCGGAAACAAGGCAGCGGTTGCCCTCGAGCGACTCGTCGCGCGTGGCCAGCATCTCCTCGGCGAAGTAGACCGCCCCATACCCGGTGGCCTCGGGCCGGATCAACGACCCACCCCAGCCGACGCCCTTCCCGGTGAGGACCCCGCCGGCGTGGACGTTGCGGATCCGCCGGTACTGCCCGAACAGGAACCCGATCTCGCGTCCGCCGACGCCGACGTCGCCGGCCGGTACGTCCGTGTCAGGTCCGATGTGGCGTTGGAGTTCGGTCATGAAGGACTGGCAGAAGCGCATGACCTCGGTGTCGGTCTTGCCCTTCGGGTCGAAGTCGGCGCCGCCCTTGCCCGCGCCCATCGGCAGCGTGGTCAGTGCGTTCTTGAAGATCTGTTCGAAAGCAAGGAACTTGAGCTTCCCGATGTAGACGGCCGGGTGGAAGCGCAGTCCTCCCTTGTACGGGCCGAGGGCGCTGTTCATCTCGATACGGAACCCACGGTTCACGTGCACGTCACCGGCGTCATCGACCCACGGGACGCGGAACTGGATCACGCGCTCGGGCTCGACGATCCGCTCGACGATCTTCGCGTCGCGGTATTCAGGGTGACGTTCCAGGACCAGCTCGACCGACTCCATAACCTCTTCGACGGCCTGCCGGAACTCGGGCTCGTGCGGGTTCTTGGTCGCAACGTTCGTCAGCAGTTGATCGACATACTCGCTCATCGTCGGCGCTTCCCTTCAGTCGCGGAAGTCGGGTTGGGTTCGCTCAACCATCCGAAGGAGCGCTGCCCAATGGAGCCGTGCCCATCCGGCCATGCCACTGCTGAACTCCTCACGCGTCGCCTCTATCACCTCCGGATCGATCGGCGTCAGCGTCCCCAGGCCCGACGCCAGCACCTGAAGCTCTGCCGCCTTCTCCAACATGTAGAGGTCGTCGAATGCCGATGACAGTTCCGTCCCGGCCACCAACACGCCGTGATGGCGCATGAGCATGACGTCGTGCTCGCCCAAGACTTTGGCCAGGCGCTCTCCCTCGTTCAGATCGGCCAGGCCGTGGTACTCCTCGTCGTAGGCGATGCGTCCGACGAACTGCAACGAGGTCTGGCTGATCGGGACCAGCTCGAGCTCGTCCTTCATGGCCAGGGCGGTGGACCAGGGTTGGTGGGTGTGGAGAACGACGCCGGCCTGCGCGCACAACCGGTGGATCGGCGAATGGATCCCGATGCCCGTGGGTGGCGCCGTCCCGCTTATCGGTGTCCCCTCGATGTCCACCACGGCCAGGCTGGACGCGGTGACCTCGGAGAAATGCAACCCGAGCGGGTTGATGAGGAACCGGTCCTCACGTCCGGGGATGAGCATTGAGAAGTGGTTAGAGATGCCCTCGTGGAAGTCGAACATCACGGCGAGCCGGAAGGCCGCGGCCAGTTCGACTCGAGCTTCCCGTTCGTCCATCGGTGGATGCACCGGATCCCACCCCCGGCTGCACGCTACCGCAACGAACGAGGGATGCCCAGGTCGGGCCCGGGCAGGGCGACCAGCGCCATGATCGAGATCCGCTCGATCTGGTCGGAGGGCTTGTCCACGACACAACCCAGCCGGGTGGCAAGGATGCAGGGCGGCGTGAACTTCTTGGCCTGCTTGTGGACCCACAACTCGGTCGCTCCCCCTCCATCCATGTTGAGGGCGTACTGCGCATGGAGCGTGTTCACGAAGAACGCGCCGAGCTGGTTCATCCTCCAGCCTTTCGACCACTTGGACGCCCGGCCGTCAACCGTAACCAGGAAGATCTTGCAGAGCGTCGCCGGGTCCGTGTCCGAGCAGCCCGCGTTGAACCCGACGGCCGTCCGTGGGTTGTAGTTGTAGATGTACGGGTCGTTGAAGCTGAAGCCGGGTCCGACGTTGACGCCGTTGTCGACCAGCATCGGCGTGCCGCCGATCGCGTTGACCACCCCGGGCCAGCGCTTCTGGCGCCACTTGAGGGTGACCGTGCACCCGCAGGCCGCGAGCGTGTTCAGTGTCGTCGCGCCCGTTCCAGAGGCATCCGCGGCCAACACGATCGCCCCCGGGTCGGTCCCCAGGCCCATCCGGGTCTGGGGACACGGAACCGGACTCGCCAGGTCCACCGTGTAGTCCCTCTGGATCCCCGCCTTGATCTTGTTGGACCACTTGGGGGGACCTGCCGGGATCAGGCGAACGGCGCAGTAGGAGGGGTCGCTCGCGGTGGCGGAACCGGTCCCCGGTGAGAGCTGCACGGTACCCCCGACCTGGGTGAAGCCGGCGATCTGATCGTTCGTGGGGGGACCTGCGTTCCAGCGGTCGATGGTGAACGGCGTCTTGGTGAACGTCCCGGTGAACTGCAGCTGTGTCCGCCCCATGAACGCACGGGATCCATCGAAGTTGACGGCGAACTGAGGGCTCGACTGGAGCCCGCTGGTCATCACCTGGCCGTCGATCTCCTCGATGTGCGTCGGCATCCCACCGCTCGCGAAGTCCCCGTTCGTTGCGGCAACCGCCGGCTTGCGCTTCGTCCCGTTGAAGTAGGCCCTCGAACCGATGGCGCTCGGCGTCGCCTCGACGCCGAACGCGGCGCCCGCGTTGGCCACACCCAGCGAGGCGCCCTGGGTGATCGTGATGACACGGACCTGCTCGGGACCGGCGGCGTAGCGGTACGTCGTGAGCCGTACGTGGGGCGCAAGCGAGTACTTGTGGATGCTGACGGCCCCCGCACTGGCCGACACCATGCCCGGGCCAAACGAGGACACCAGGGCCGGGGCTATCGCGAGGGCGCCAGCCACGGCGACCGCAACGGTTCGGCGGAGCGATGAAGAACGGTGGGACATCGGGCCTCCTGGAGGTAACAGCCCACGCCTGAACCACGTGAGGGCGATTCGAGTTCGTACCAAGGATAACGGCTGAAACCCACCAAGGTTGGGTGGCGGTCCAGTCTTCATGGCGCTCGCCCCGATCCCGGGCTCAGCGACTGAGCAGGACGGGGGCCAGTTCGCGCAGCGCGGGGACGGGCGAGGTGTCGTCGGCCTCGCCCACGATCTGCACGCAGACGTGGTCGGCTCCCGCGTCCAGATGGGCACGGACGCGCGCAAGGACCGCGTCCGTGCCGCCCCAGGCGATCGCGGCGTCGACCAAACGGTGGCTGCCACCGCCGTCCAGGTCCTCGGCGTAGCCGAGACGGCGCCAGTTGTTCGCGTAGTTAGGAAGTTCAAGGTACCGCGCAGCCCAAGCGCGTGCGAGCTCACGGGCACGCGCGGGGTCGGTGGACAGGACCACTCCTTGCTCGACCGCCAGGACCGGCTCAGGGCCGAGCACCTCGCGGGCGTGGGCAGTGTGCTCGACGGGCACGAAGTAGGTGTGGGCGCCGAGCGCGCGCTCGGCCGACAGGCGCAGCATCCCGTCTCCCAGGGCGGCAAGCATCCGGCGCGGCCGCGCGGCCGGAGCGGGCCACCGGTCGGCGGCCGCGTCCATCCGGTCCAGGTATGCGCCCATCCGCGCGAGCGGCTTGGACCACTCGTACCCGCGAGCCTCGGTCGTGTACTCGTGGCCGATCCCGATGCCGGGCGCCAGCCGCTCGCCGTAGGCGTCGGCCAGCAGGACCAGACCCGCCTCCAACACCTCTGGCTGGCGGGCCGTGATGTTCGCGATCCCCGAACAGACGGTCATCCGCTCGGTGGATGCGAGCAGCAGCCCGAGGTGCGCGAGGATGTCGCGCGATCCACCGCCCTCAGGAACCCAGAGCGCCGGATACCCCAGCGCCTCGATGGCCCGGGCGTCCTCCCGAACGTCGCCGGCACTGCGCGAATCGAACGCGAACGTCCAGGCGCCAACCGGGCCTAGGGAGGTTCGTAGCGCGTCCTGCTCGACCGTCACACCCTGCACGCTACAAGCGACGCGCGCCCTGTGCCCAGCGGGGGTAGCCTGTGCCGCGATGGCCCCGGACACCGCAGACGCTGCGCCCGACGAAACGGCATCCCCCGGCCACCTGTTCGTCGGCTCGGAGGTGGGGACGCTCCGGCGCGTGATCCTGCACCGGCCCGACCTGGAACTCAAGCGCCTCACCCCTTCGACCGCCCGTGAGCTGCTCTTCGACGGGGTGATCTGGGTCCAGCGGGCGCGCGAGGAGCACGATGCCTTCGCGCAGACGCTGGCCGATCGAGGCGTCGAGATCCTCTACCTGGAGGATCTCCTGACCGACGTCCTGGACCAGGACGACGTTCGAACCGAGCTGGTCCAAGGGCTGGAATCCCGGCTCTTGGGGCCGACGCTCGGGCCGGCCGTCCGCGAATGGCTGACGGCGCTCGACTCCCCGCGCCTGGCCGAGCACCTCATCGCCGGGGTGACGTTCGACGAGCTGCCGTTCAAGAGCGAGAGCATCGTGGCGCGGATGCGCCGCGGGTTCGTGGTGCCGCCGCTGCCCAACCAGATGTTCACGCGCGACACGTCGGCGTGGATCTACCAAGGCGTGTCCATCAACACGATGGCTATGGCCGCCCGCAACCGAGAATCCCTTCACTACCAGGCCATCTACCGACATCACCCGCTGTTCGCCGGGACGGACTTCCAGATCTGGAGCGACCACATCGCCGGGCCGATGTTCCTGGAAGGCGGCGACGCGCTGGTCATCGGCAACGGCGCGCTGCTGGTGGGCATGGGCGAACGCACGCGTCCGGCTGCCGTCGAGATGCTCGCGCAGCGGCTGTTCGACGCCGGCGCCGCGACCCAGGTGATCGCGGTCGAGCTGCCGTCGCAGCGATCGAGCATGCACCTGGACACCGTGCTCACACAGTTGGACGTCGACGCCTTCACGATCTTCCCCGACATCCGCGACGCCATGACCACCTACGTGATCAGCCCCGGCCCGGAGGGGCT
>JANXVR010000124.1 GCA_025351565.1 Actinomycetes bacterium | reverse complement strand
GCACCATGTGTTGGGGGCATGCTCCTGGTCCCGCTTGAGCGCGGTTGACGAGGGAGCCCGCGAACAGTGCCCCTTCCCGCTAGCCAGACCGGAGGGAAGGTGCTCGCCGACCGGAGGCTCTCGCGGCTGGTGAAGTGAGGTCGCGTCAGCAGTTCGGGATGCCGGCTTGCCGCGCGATGGACGTCTGCATCGACGCTGCCATCCGGAGCATGCGACCGGGCGAAAGGCTGCCGCCCAACCCATAGCGACCCAGTGGATGCGCGAGCCTGGCCGGCCAGATGAGTTGCGTCCACCAGGACGAACCGTAGCGCTTTCCTTCAAGCACGGCCGGCGCGTTGCCGACGTGCACGGTCCGCGCATCCGGCCCGGGACCACACGCATCGAACGTCGCCGAACCGTACTGGATGAAGAGGTGCTTGTCGTTGCCGAACACGAGCTGGAGCATCCACGACGGCGCGACCTGGGCAACGATCCGGTATACGGCGTTCTTGGGTGACAGCGCGATGCCCCGGGGCAACCCCGCGGGCAAGACGACCGGTACATCCGCCCGCCTCTTGATGAATGCGACTGCTGCACCGATCGAGTGGAATCGAGGGGTATGCGTGGCTCGAGCACTGTCAACCGTTGGTGAGGCGATGGGTGAGGGAGAGCGGGAGGACAGGCTCGGGGAGTGAGGAGCCGCCGGAGCCAGGCTGCCAGATGGGAGGGACGACGCGCACCCCGTCGTGACGAGCAGCATCGCCACCACGGTTCGCGAACGGGTTGACCTCCAGCGCACCAGAGGAATCTACACGTCGTCCGCCGCTCCCGTGGCACGAACGCCAGGAGTCGCTGGCTATAGTCACGCCGGGCGCCGCGGGCGGGGCGCACGACGCCGAGCCAGGAGACTGCGATGCCGACGATAGAGCAGGTGCGCGAGGTCAGGGAGCGACTGGCCGCGGCGGGAACCGTCGTTGCCCGCGAGGATCGGGTCTCTCGCGAGCTGTTTCCCGTCGCGATAGGCGTCGAAGAGGGACTGGCGTTGCGCGATTGGGTTCATAGAGAAGGCGCCCTGCGGACGCTCGAAACGGGACTCGGCTACGCGTTCTCGACGCTCTTCATCCTGGAGGGGTTGCTCACGACCGGGCCCGACGGGAGGCACGTCGTCGCGGACCCGTACCAGTTCAGCGGTCTCCCGATGCACACGACGACATACGCGGGCGTCGGGCTCCAGACGCTCGAAGAGGCGGGGGTGCGCGATCTCGTCGAGTTCTATGAAGAGGAGTCGCAAACCCTCCTGCCCCGGCTCCTGGCTGAGGGGAGGAGCTTCGACTTCGCCTTCATCGATGGCAATCACCGCTTCGAAGGGGTGTTCCTCGATCTCATCTACTCGGGTCGGCTCCTCAAGGAGGGCGGGATCATCTTCGTCGATGACACGCAGCTCCCCGGCGTACGACGCGCGCTCGATTTCTGCGTCGCGAACCTGGGATGGGTTCGCGAGGATGGTGGGGGGAAAGGTATGCACGAATGGCTGGTGGTGAGGACCGGTCGGCGCGACATGTTCCTGAGGCCGTTCACCGAGTTCGTCGACTTCTAGGTCGCGCCAGGGTCGAGAGCTTTGCTTCGTGAATGAAGCGAACGTCAACGACGCAGCAATTCCCCGCCCGTTCAGACCGGCGGTCGCCGATCATACGATGGGTGTCTGGACGGCTCTTGAAGTGCGTTCGCTGATGCAGGCCTCAGATATCTGACGTCAAGCTGCCGTCTCCTCAACCGCCACGCGAACCGCCGTTCACCCGGTCGCCTGCTTCCGGTTCGACCACGACGCGCACCAGGCGGCGCTTCGTCGAGAGCGTCGGCAGGAGGTGCGAGAGCAGTTGCTCGGCGGTCATCTCGCGCTCCACGCCGTTCGTGGTCTGGATCCACGGTCCCGTCGGTCCGCGCTTGCGAACGGTCTGAGTCCAGCCCGACGCGGTGATGAAGCGGATCTCGCACTCGTGGTTCTTCATCCGTCCTCCTCAAGCCTGTTGTCCTGTCAGGTAGCGTCTTCCGTCGTGGAAGAACGACCCGCTCGGTCGCCCGAACCCCCGGCCCGCAAGGGTCTGCTAGCTCGCGCGCGCTCTCACCTTATGGACCTGACACCGTTGAAGGTCTCGCGGGACTTCCGCCTGCTGTTCGCGGGGAAGTCCATCTCCGACTTCGGCGACGAGATCATCATGGTTGTCGTTCCCTTCCAGGTGTATGACCTGACCCATTCGACCCTGGCGGTCGGGCTGCTCGGGTTGTGCGAGCTCGTCCCCGTGTTCGTGTTCCCGATCGTGGGGGGCGCCGTCGCCGACGCGGTCGAACGCCGGAAGCTCGTCATCGGTACCAACGTGTTCTTGACCCTGATGTCGATCCTCATGGCGGTGAACGCCTTCCGGCCCGTTCCTCTCCTGTGGCCGCTCTACGTGTTCTCGACGTTGTC
>JANXVR010000120.1 GCA_025351565.1 Actinomycetes bacterium | reverse complement strand
TCGCTCACGGGCGGCAAGGAGCCGCACAAGGGCGTGAACCCGGACGACGTGGTCGCCATCGGCGCCAGCGTGCAGGCCGGTGTCCTTAAGGGTGATGTGAAGGACATCTTGCTCCTGGACGTCACGCCGCTGTCCCTGGGTGTCGAGACCCTGGGCGGCATCGTTCAGCGGATGATCGAACGCAACACCACCATCCCAACGAAGAAGTCCGAGACCTTCACCACTGCCGCCGACAGCCAGACCGAGGTGGAGATCAACATCCTCCAGGGCGAAGGCGAGACGGTCATGAGCCCCGGGGTGAAATCGCTCGGACGGTTCAAGCTGGTCGGTATCCCGCCGGCGCCTCGGGGCGTACCGCAGATCGAGGTCAGCTTCGACATCGACGCGAACGGCATCGTGAACGTGAACGCCAAGGACGTGGCCACCGGCAAGGAGCAGGCCATGACCATCACCGGCGGCACCGCCCTCTCCAAGGATGAGATCGACCGGATGGTGAAGGATGCGGAGGCGTTCGCGGCCGAGGATCACAAGCGCCGGGAGACCGCCGAGGCCCGTAACCAGGCCGATCAGCTCACCTACACGGTGGACAAGTCCCTGGGCGAATGGGGAGAGAAGGTCCCCGAGGCCGATCGCGAGGAACTCCAGAAGGTCAACGCCGAACTCAAGGAAGCGCTGGCCGATCAGGAGGCCGACGCCGACAAGCTGCGCGGTGCGCACGAGTCCGTGATGAAGGTCTTCGAACGGATCGGCGGGGCCATGCACCAGCAGGCTCAGGCCGAGGAGGCCGGTGCCGGTGCCGGTACCACCGAGGACGCGCCCACCGAGTCCGACGATGACGTCGTCGAGGGCGAGATCGTCGAGGACGGTGGCGACAGTGACACCGCGTGACCCGGCGGAGGAGCCACGGCTGCGCGTCACGGACAAGCGGCGCTTCGCCAACGCGGCTCACGAGGAGGTGCCGGGCTCCCAAGCGGAGCCCGGCGCCGTTCCGGCCGATGTGACCAGCGTCGACGTCGCGTCCGATATCCAGTCCGCTCGAACCGAGGCGCAGGAGTACCTGGATCACCTCCGCCGGCTGCAGGCGGAGTTCGATAATTACCGCAAGCGCGTACAGCGCGAACTGCAGGAGGCGCGTGAGCTGGGGGCCTTGCCTGTGCTCGCCAGGCTCCTGGAAGTACTTGACGATTTCGAACTGGCGCTCATGGCGGCGGCGGACAAGCCCGATCTTGACCGGTTCCTGCATGGCGTCGAACTCGTGTACTCGAAGTTCACCGACGCGCTGAAGGCCGAGGGCCTGGACCGGATGGACGCGAAGGGCAAGCCCTTCGATCCGCAGCAGCACGAAGCCTTGTTGCAGACCGGTGACGGCGAAGGCGACCCGGTCGTGGCCGACGTGCTCCGGCCGGGCTACACGGTCAGGGGCCGGGTGCTTCGCCCCGCGGGCGTGCGGGTGGAACGGACCTGAAGGAGGTGAACGGACATGGCTGAGGAGATCCGCCGGGAGTGGTTCGAGAAGGACTACTACGGCGTCCTCGGCGTGCCCAAGAACGCCTCCGCCGCAGACATCAAGAAGGCCTACCGCAAGCTCGCGCAGAAGTTCCACCCCGACGCGAACGCGGGCGACAAGGACGCGGAAGAGCGGTTCAAGGAGATCTCGTCCGCATATGACGTCGTCGGCGATGAGGACAAGCGTGTCCAATACGATCGCGCGCGGGAGATGGGCGCGGCCGGGTTCGGCGCCGGCCCGGCGGGGGCGCGCGGGGCGGGCGGGTATCCGGGCGGTGGCTTCGGCGGGTACCAACAGGTTGACGTCGACCTAGGCGATCTGCTCGGCGGGATGTTCGGCGGAGCAGGAGCGCGCCGAGGCGCGGGCCGCGCGCAGCAACGCCGGGGGGCAGACCTGGAGACCGACGTTCGGCTTTCGTTCGATGAGGCGATGCGCGGCACCACGGCCACCGTGAAGCTTCACGGCCGAGCGCCGTGCAGCACGTGCAAGGGGTCGGGCGCGGCTCCCGGAACCAGCCCGGTGACCTGCACCCAGTGCGCGGGCGCCGGTCAGATCGCGGTGAACCAAGGGCTGTTCCAGATGGCGCAGACATGCCCCCGCTGCCGGGGAACCGGGCGCATGGTGGAACACCCATGCCCTGCGTGCCACGGAGAGGGATCGGAGCGCCGGACCCGGACCCTTCAGGTGAAGGTGCCACCTGGAGTGAAAGGTGGCGCGCGGATCAAGCTTGTCCGTCGCGGTGAACCAGGGCCGGCCGGCGCACCCGCGGGTGACCTCTACGTCCGCGTGCATGTGGCGCAGCATCCGGTGTTCGGGCGCAAGGGCGACAACCTGACCGTCGAACTCCCCGTGACCTACGCCGAGGCAGCCCTGGGTGGGCACGTGCAGGTCCCGACCCTCAACGGCCCGGTGACGCTGAAGGTGCCCGCAGGCACGCCCACCGGGAAGACCTTCCGGATCAAGGGCAAGGGTGTGCCCACGAGGAGCGGGGACGGCGACATCCTGGCAACCGTCGTGGTGGATGTGCCGCACCGGCTGGGCCGGGAAGAGAAGAAGCTCCTCCAGCAGCTGCAGGAGCTCCAGAAGGGATCACCTCGGGCCAAGCTCGGGGTGGAGTAGGGGAGCCCGCCATGGCCGACAACAAGCGCGACCCTCGCGAGCGCGACGAGCGCGCCGTCTACATCATCAGCGTTGCCGCCGAGCTGGCCGGCATGCATCCGCAGACCCTCCGCATCTACGAACGCAAGGGCCTGGTGCAACCGCAGCGGACGGCGGGCAACACCCGGCGCTACTCCGACCGTGACATCGAACTGCTCCGTCAGATCCAAGCCCTGAGTCAGGAAGAGGGCGTCAACCTGGCCGGCGTGAAGATGATCATCGAGATGCGCGCGCAGCTCGATGCCGCCCGCCGCAGGACTGACGAACTTGAACGACTGCTGCGGGTCTCACGCCGCGCGTCCAGGCGGGCCCACGTGCGCGAAACCGGCGCGCAGATCGTTCCGCTGGGGAGCGTGTTCCTCCCGCCGTGGGAACGAGGTGGCGGCCGATGAGCAGGATCACCGGTTCGCAACTTACGCTTCGCCCGGTCACCGAGACCGACCTGCCTTCGGTGGCCCGCGCGTCCATGCCGTGGGCGTTGCAGGGGGAGTCGGAAGCAGACGTCCTGCGGCGCCTCCGAGATCGCCATCGGGGCGCGGTGCCCTTCGCCGCCGTCGAGTTCGCCATCGAGATGGAAGGCCGCCTGATCGGCGATATCCAAGCTCGCCGGGATCCCTATCTCGCAGGCCTTTTCGAGATCGGCATCGTGGTGTTCGAGGACGCCGACAAGGGCTGCGGCGTGGGCCGAGAAGTTCTGAGCCTCATGACCGCTCAACTGTTCGAGCATGAGGGTGCGCATCGGGTGCAGCTCAACACCGACGTCGGGAACACGGCGATGCGGCGGGCGGCTGAGGCCGCCGGTTTCACGTTCGAGGGTGTGCTCCGCGGGTTCTGGCCGCCGAAGGGCGACGAGCCGCCCGCCGACTACGCGATGTACGCGAAGACGAAACGCGACCATGAGGACATGAGCTGACATGGATCCGAACAAGCTGACCATCAAGTCGCAGGCGGCGCTCCAGGAGGCCCACGCCCAGGCGGCCGCGCGCAACCACCAGAGCATCGAACCCGAACATGTGCTCATGGCGCTCCTGGGCGACCCTGATGGGATCGTCTACCCGCTCCTGCATCAGATGGGAGCCAACCCAAGCGCGATCCGTTCGAAGATCGAGGAGGCGCTTGATCGCATCCCGAAGGTCTACGCTGGCGCCACCAACGATCCGCGCCTGTCGTCGGCCTCCTCGCGTCTCCTCGAGTCGGCTGGAACGCAAGCGGAGGCTCTGACCGACGAGTACGTCTCCACCGAGCACCTGATCCTCGCCATGCTCGCCACCTCCGGAACCCCGGCCGCGCGCATCCTCGGCGACGCCGGTCTCACCCACGACGGCGTCCTGGCGGCTCTCGCGCAGGTCCGTGGGCGCAAGCGCGTCACCGACCAGAACCCCGAGGGCAAACTCCAGGTCCTGGAGAAGTACGGCCGTGATCTGACCGAGGCCGCGCGCAGCGGCAAGCTCGATCCCGTCATCGGCCGGGACGAGGAGGTCCGCCGGGTCATCCAGGTCCTATCCCGCCGAACGAAGAACAACCCGGTGCTGATCGGTGAGCCCGGGGTCGGCAAGACCGCCATCGTGGAGGGACTTGCGCTCCGCATCGTGGGCGGCGACGTCCCCGAAGGGCTGAAGCACAAGCGCCTGATCGCCCTGGACTTCGGCGCCATGGTCGCCGGCGCGAAATACCGCGGTGAGTTCGAGGAGCGGCTCAAGGCCGTCCTCAAGGAGATCGCCGACTCCGAGGGCGAGATCATCACCTTCATCGACGAACTCCACACGATCGTGGGGGCGGGCGCGGCCGAGGGATCGATGGACGCCGGCAACATGTTGAAGCCGATGCTCGCGCGCGGGGAACTCCGAGCCATCGGCGCGACCACGCTGGTAATACCGCACACACGTCGAGAAGGACCCCGCCCTGGAGCGCCGGTTCCAGCCCGTGCTGGTGGAGGAGCCCAGCGTCGAGGACACCATCGGGATGCTTCGCGGACTCAAGGAGCGCTACGAGGTTCACCACGGTGTTCGGATCCAGGACCCGGCGCTGGTAGCGGCGGCGGTGCTGTCCGACCGGTACGTCACCGGGCGGTTCCTGCCCGACAAAGCCATCGATCTCGTCGATGAGAGCGCGAGCCGTCTGCGCATCGAGATCGACTCCATGCCCGTGGAGATCGACGAGGTCGAACGCAGGATCCGCCAGCTCGAGATCGAGAAGGCGGCCCTGTCCAAGGAATCCGACAAGGCCTCCAAGGAACGGCTGGCCAAGCTGGAGAAGGAGCTGGCCGACCTCCAGG
This sequence comes from Actinomycetes bacterium, assembly GCA_025351565.1. Taxonomy (GTDB): domain Bacteria; phylum Actinomycetota; class UBA4738; order UBA4738; family HRBIN12; genus JANXVR01. The sequence continues at coordinate 3,242 of JANXVR010000120.1, read as the reverse complement.
AGAGCATCGGGGGCATGCGCGCGCATTGGTTGCAGGAGAAGGAACGCATCGACAAGCTCCGAGGGCTGAAGGCCAAGATCGAAGGCACGCGCGGGGCGGCCGAGCGCGCCGAGCGCGACGGCGACCTGGAGAAGGCGGCCGAGCTCAGATACGGCACTCTGGTCCAGCTGGAGCGCGACCTCGAGGCGGAGAACACCGCTCTGGCCGAACTGCAGACCGATCGCAAGATGCTCAATGAGGAGGTCACGGAGGAGGACGTCGCGCAGGTCGTCGCGAAGTGGACGGGCATCCCGGTCAGCCGTCTGATGGAGGGCGAGATGCAGAAGCTCGTTCATCTGGAGGCGGCGCTGCACGAGCGCGTCGTCGGCCAGGACGAAGCCGTCACCGCCGTCGCGAACGCCATCCGGCGGAGTCGCGCCGGGCTCTCCGATCCCGACAGGCCCATCGGTTCGTTCCTGTTCCTTGGGCCGACCGGGGTGGGCAAGACGGAACTGGCGAAGGCGCTGGCCGACTACCTCTTCGACGACGAGCGCGCGGTCGTGCGCATCGACATGAGCGAGTACCAGGAGCGTCACGCCGTGTCTCGGTTGATGGGCGCCCCTCCGGGCTACGTCGGGTACGAGGAGGGCGGCCAGCTCACGGAGGCGGTCCGCCGACGCCCCTACAGCGTGATCCTGCTCGACGAGATGGAGAAGGCGCACGGCGACGTCTTCAACATCCTGCTCCAGCTATTGGACGACGGGCGCCTCACCGACGGTCAGGGGCGCACCGTCGACTTCCGCAACACCATCGTGATCATGACCTCGAACCTGGGTTCGGCGGTGTTCGCCGACCCGACGATGGATGCCGAGAATCGCCGCGAATCCGTGCTCGCCGACGTCCGGGGCTACTTCCGGCCGGAGTTCATCAACCGTGTGGACGAGATCATCGTGTTCGATCCGCTGGCGCGGGAGCAGATCCGCGCCATCGCGCACATCCAGCTGCGGTCGCTCCGCGCGCGCCTGGCCGAACGGCACCTCACGCTGGACCTCACTGACGCCGCGCTGATGCACCTGGCCGAGGCGGGCTACGACCCCGCATTCGGGGCCCGGCCGCTGAAGCGCCTGATCCAGCGCGAACTCCAGGATCCGCTGGCCCTCAAGCTCCTCAGCGGCGAGATCCACGACGGAGCGACCGTGACGGTGGACGCCGGGCCGGACGGGCTCACCTTCACATCGTCCCCATGACGGTTCTTGCGCCGGTGCGGGCCACGGGATAGAAGGAGCGATGCCGGTCGCGTTCCCGCTCATCTTCGTCGCTGTCGTCGCCATCGCCGGGGCCGCGGCGTACTTCTCCTTCCAGGCGAAGAAGAAGCGCCGTCTGGCGTTCGCCGCGCTCGGCGCGCAGCTCGGCTTGACCTACAGCCAGGACGACCCCTACGACACGCTCGCCGAACCGTTCCAGCTGTTCAGCAGGGGCGACGGCCGAGGGGTGGAGAACGTACTGGCGGGGACATGGGAGAACCTGGGGGTGCGGGTCTTTGACTATTGGTACTACGAGGAGTCGACGGACTCGAAGGGGAACCGCAGCCGCACCTACTACCGGTTCGACTGTGTGCTGGCGACTGTGAACGCGGCCTGCGCGCAGCTGTCGATGGAGCCGGAGAACCTGTTCACGCGGCTCGCCGATCACCTGAGCTTCCACGACATCGAGTTCGAGTCCGAGGACTTCAACAAGGTGTTCAACGTCAAGAGCCAGGACAAGAAGTTCGCGAACGACATGGTCGATGCGCGGATGATCGAGTGGATGTTGACGCTGGGCAAGACGTTCTCGTTCGCGGTGGGGGGAGATCGGGCACTGGTGACGTGCAAGCGCCTGGACCCCGCACAGGTACCCTCGCTGCTCGGGGTGATGCAGCAGTTCATCGGACACTTCCCGAACGTGGTGTACGACCTGTACCCGGGCGCGGATCCCACGGCGCCCCGGCCGGACCGCTGAGGCCGTGGATCCCGCCGATCGCGAGGAGGTCCGCCGCGACTTCCTCGCGCGAACCGGGCTGCGCCCGGTGGCCCACCAATGGGAGGGCTACGGGCAGCCGTTCGAGCTGCTGCATCGGGGGACGGCGCGGCAGATCGAGCACGCCATCTCCGGGGTCGTCCGGGGCATCCACGTGTGGATGTTCGAGTACTGGTACGCGGAGGACACCGAGGATGCAGACGGAGAGCGTCCCCTCCTGTGGTTCGACTGCATCACGGTGAAAGTGGATGCCTGGTGTCCGCCGCTCATGGTCGAGCCGCGCCAGGGTCCGCGAGGGGCGTTGGCCGGCGGGATCATGTTCGAATCGGAGGAGTTCAACCGCGAGTTCCGGGTCCACGCGGCGGAAGCCGAGTTCGCCTCGGCCGCCGTGGACCCTCGGATGATCGCGTGGTTCCTGGATCACGGGGAAGGCATGACGTTCGAACTGCTGAACGACCGGGTACTCGCCGCGGGGCCGCGGGGCGGCGCGGAGGGATTGAACCGGGTGCTGGAGGCCGGGTTGGCGTTGCCGGGCCTGATCCCGCGGGTGCTCTCGTCCCTCTACCCACACTCGGGGCCGATAGAACTAAGCTAGCCCGGTCGAGCGAAAGGACAACAGAAGATGCCCTACCTCATAGCGATCGTGGTGATCGGGGTCCTGATCGTCGTGTTCGCGATCGGATCCTTCAATCGGTTCGTCAGTCAGAAGCAGCTGATCAAGGACGCCTGGTCGAACATCGACACCGAGCTCCGCCGCCGGTACGACCTCATCCCCAACCTGGTGGAGTCCGTGAAGGGCTACGCGTCGCACGAGAAGGAGGTCTTCGAGGAAGTCACGAAGGCCCGTGCGATGGCCTCCGGCGCCACCGGCTCTCCGGCGGCGCAGGCGGCAGCGGAAGGCCCACTGGTGGCCGCGCTCGGTCGGCTCATGCTGGTCGCCGAGGCCTACCCCGACCTCAAGGCCAACCAGAACTTCCTCGCACTGCAGAGCGAGCTCTCCAACACAGAGGACCGTCTGCAGACGGCGCGGCGTTTCTACAACTCGAACGTCCGCGACTACAACCGCCGCGTCCAATCCTTCCCCTCGAGCCTCATCGCGAACATGAAGGGGTTCAAGACCGAAGAGTTCTTCGAGGTGGACGAGGCGCTGCGCGGAGACGCCGGCGTGCCCAAGGTGAACTTCTCCGGCGAGGGTCCCGCGGTGTCCTTCGGCGGGGCGGCCGCCCCTTCCGTGCCGCCCCCGGCTG
>JANXVR010000114.1 GCA_025351565.1 Actinomycetes bacterium | reverse complement strand
TTGCCCTCGGCGTCGGAGAAGACACGCAGCGTCGAGATCTTCTGCGCCAGTTGGGCCTCCTGTCCCGGTGGATCCCCGGCGCCAACCCCGATCAGAAGCAGGAACCCCCGGCCGATCTGGGCCACCGGTTCTCCGGCAACGCTGACGGAGGCCCGGGCGACCCGCTGCAGGACTACCCGCATGCCGAGCTGGGCATCTAGCTGGGGACCACGCGGTAGGCGTCGTAGACGCTTTCGACGCGCTTCACGGACGCCAGGACGCTCGATAGATGCGCGATGTCCGCCATCTCGAACGTGAACCGCAGGCGGGTGATCCGGTCCTTCCCCGTGGAAGAGTTCGCGCTGAGGATGTTGACGTGGCTGTCGGAGAGCACCGTGGCTACATCCGAGAGCAGCCTGGTGCGGTCCAGCGCTTCGACCTGGATGGCCACCGTGAACGAGGTGGGTTTGCCCTCCGACCAGGTGACCTCGATGACCCGCTCGGGCGCCTCTCGGAGCGACTTCACGTTCGGACAGTCGGTTCGGTGCACGCTCACCCCTTGGCCTTTCGTCACGAAGCCCATGATCTGGTCGCCGGGGACCGGGGTGCAGCAGCGCGACAGCCGGACCCAGACGTCGGGCAACCCCTTCACCACCACACCCTGACCGATGTCCTGCTTCCCGCCGATCTTCACCGGCCGGGCCAGGGGCACCTCAGTCACGTCCTCTTCCGTGTGCCCCGTGAGGAGCCGCGAGATACGCGCAACAACCGACTGCGGCGACACCTGCCCCTCCCCGAGCGCCACGTAGAGATCCTCGAGCTTCGCGTACTTCAGTTCGCCGGCAACCTGGCTGAGGGTGTCCTGGGTCGCCAGGCGCTTGAAGGGCAGGTTCTGTTTGCGCATCAGGCGTTGGAGCGCGTCCTTGCCCTGATCCAGCGCGTCCTCGCGCCGTCCACGCGTGAACCACTGCCGGATCTTCGACCGCGCCCGGGGTGTCTGCACGAACTGCAACCAATCCTGGCTCGGGCCCTCGCCTTGCGCCTTCGAGGTGAGGATGTCCACGGTGTCCCCGGTCCGGAGTTCGTAATCGAGCGGGACCAGCTTGCCGCCCACCTTCGCGCCGACCGTCCGGTGACCGACCTCGGTGTGGATGGCGTAGGAGAAGTCAACGGGCGTGGCGCCCAATGGGAGGTTCACCACATCGCCCTTGGGCGTGAAGACGAATACCCTCCCGCCCGACAGGTCGATCTTCAGGGAGTCCATGAACTCCCGCGGATCGGCCATGTCCTTCAGCCAGTCCATCATCTGGCTCAGCCAGGCCAGATCTGCCGCCTCCCGCCGCTCCTTCGGGCCTTCCTTGTAGCGCCAATGCGCGGCGATGCCATATTGCGCAGTGCGATGCATATCTCGGGTCCTGATCTGGATCTCGAGCGGGCGCCCGCCCGGCCCGACCACGGTGGTGTGCAGGGACTGGTACATGTTCGCCTTGGGCATGGCCACGTAGTCCTTGAAGCGGCCGGGCACGGGCTTCCACAGGGCGTGGACGGAACCGAGGGCGCCGTAGCAGTCCTTGAGCGATTCCACCTGGATCCGCATCCCCACCAAGTCGAAGATCTCGTTGAACTCCTTGCCGCGGATGACCATCTTCTCGTAGATGGAATAGAGGTGCTTCGGACGGCCGTCGACGTCGGCCTTGATCCCAAGTTCCTTCAGCTTCGTGCGGAGGGACTCCGTCACCTCGGCGATCAGCGCCTGCCGTTCGCCTCGACGCGTCTCGACGAGGTTCGCGATCTCCCGATAGGGACCCGGGTGCAGCGCCTTGAACGAGAGATCCTCCAGCTCCCACTTCACCTCCTGGACACCCAGCCGGTTGGCCAGGGGCGCATAGATCTCCAGGGTCTCCGTCGCGATCCGCTTCTGCTTGTCTCGCGCCAGGGCTCCGAGGGTTCGCATGTTGTGAAGGCGGTCCGAGAGCTTGATCAGGAGCACGCGGATGTCGCCGGCCATGGCTACGATCATCTTGCGAACGTTCTCGGCCTGCTCCTGCTCGCGGCTCCTGAACTCGAGCTTGTCCAGCTTGGTCAGCCCGTCCACGATGCCGGCAACCTCGGGCCCGAACTGTTCCTCCAGTTGCGCGATCGTCACCGAGGTGTCTTCTACGGTGTCGTGCAGGAGGGCCGCTTCCAGGCTAGTGGTGTCCAGGTGGAGCTGCGCAGCGATCCGCGCGACCGCCAGCGGGTGCTCGATGAACTCCTCCCCGGACTTCCGGTGCTGTCCTTCGTGCGCAACCTCGGCGAACCGGAACGCCCGCTCGATCTCCTTCAGGTCGGCCTTCTGGTTGTAGGCGCGAACGTCGCGCAAGAGAGGAGCGATCCGGCTGGGCGCATCGGAACGGCGGAGGCGTGGCCGTGGGAGCCTGCCGCCTCTGCGCCCCGGTGGCTGCTCCGGCTGCGCCTGGACCGTCACCTGTTCCTGATCGTCCACCATGCCTCCTTCGCACCAAGTGTACGAAGGTGGCTCCCCGAGCGGGGGATGGTCCGGGCGCGGCTCAGTAGTGGAGCAGGCTGAAGATGTCGTAACCGGGCAACTTGTCCCGCCCGTGGAGGAAGTCGAGTTCGATCATGCAACTGATGCCGGCGACCTTGCCGCCGATCTGCTCGATCAACGATGCCGCGGCGGCAGCCGTCCCGCCGGTCGCCAGCACGTCGTCGACGATGAGCACCCGTTCGCCGGGGGCCACGGCGTCACGATGCAGCTCGAGCGTCGCGGTCCCGTACTCCAGGTCGTATTCCTCGCCGACCGTCTTCCAGGGCAGCTTGCCAAGCTTGCGGATGGGCACGAACCCGGCGCCGAAGTGATAGGCCACGGGCGAGGCCAGGATGAACCCGCGGGCCTCGATGCCGACCACCTTGTCGATGTTGCCCCGTCCGAAGTGCACGACGATGAGGTCAGTGATCGTCGAGAACGCGATCGGGTCGGCCAGCACCGGCGTGATGTCTTTGAAGACGATGCCCGGCTCGGGGAAGTCGGGAACGTCTCGGATCAACGCCTTGATCGCGTCGAGCTCCACGACCTACCGCCGCTTCTTCTTCGCCGGAGGTTTGCGCTTGCTCTTGGGACGCGCGCCCGATCCCGCGCCGGTCCGCGCGGTGACGCGCTGGGCCGCCTGGTCCGAGGTTCGGGCCACGGCGACGCCCGCGGTTGCGGCGGCCACCTCTCCCGCGAGGGGCTCCTCCACCGTTCCACGGCGGAGGCGGCGTTCCTCCATCTGGCGGATCTTGGGCTCGCGCTCCTTGATCATGCTGAGCACCGGCGCCGCGATGAAGATCGAGGAGTACGCACCCGTGGTCACCCCCACGAACATCGCGAAGGCGAAGTCCTTCAAGGTGACCCCGCCGAACAGGAGCAGCGACAGGATCGGCAGCAGCACGACCAGCGAGGTGTTCACCGATCGCATCAGCACTTGGTTCAGAGAGCGATCGACGACCCCCACGTATCCCAGGCGCGCGAGCTGGGCGCTGGACTCGGTGTTCTCCTGGATCTTGTCGTAGATGACCACGGTGTCGTAGAGGGAGAACCCGAGGATGGTGAGGACCGCGATGACGGTCGCCGGCGTGACCTCCCGGCCGACCAGCGCGTAGACACCGATCGTGATGATGAGGTCGTGCACGAGCGCGATCATCGCGCCCGCCGCCATCTTGATCTCGAACCGCATGGCGATGTAGAGCCCGATCGCCAGCAGGACCAACACCAGTCCCTTCAGGGCCTTCGACGAGATCTCGCTTCCCCACGTGGCGCTGAAGCTGGTGGTGTTCACGTCGGCGCGGTTGATCCCCGCCTGGGCCGCGAGCGCCGCCGCCACCTTGTCGGTCTCCGCGGCGTTCGTAAACGCGCCGGTGCGGACCTGCACCTGGGTGCCGTTCACCACCTGAACCTGCGAGTCAGCGCGTCCGAGCGTCGAGAGGACGGCCGAGATCTGGGGAACGGTCACGGCCTTGTGCATCGTGTAGGTGACCTGCGATCCACCCTTGAAGTCGATCGAGAAGTTCAACCCGCGGGTGAAGAGCCCGACCAACGAGAGCGCGATGATGACGCCCGAGAAGATGAACCATCGCTTGCGGAGCTCGATGAGGCGGAAGTGCGGGATCGTGTGGCCTCGGTACGTGTCGATGGCGTGGCGATAGTTCACGCCTGGCTCCCGTCCGTGGCCTGCGCCGCCACGCCGCTCTCCAGCCCGAACCCGGGGAGGCTCACGAGCTTGGGGTTCCGCGCGATCAGGAACACCGTAGGCCGCTTGAAGAAGTACACGACGAACAGGTCCAGCATGGTCGCGACCAACAGCGTGAGCGCGAATCCGCGAACCGAGCTGATGGCGGTGAGGTACAACACCACCGCGGCGATCCCCGTAACGAGGTCGGCCGCCAAGATCGTCTTGAAAGCCCGCTTGAACGCCGGCTGCACCGCTGCCCGGGGCGACTTCCCGTTGCGTACCTCATCCTTCAGCCGCTCGAAGAACACGATGTAGGAATCCGCCGTGACCCCGAGGGAGATCACGAGCCCCGCCACGCCGGCGAGGGTGAGCGCATAACCGAGGCTCTTGCCAGCCAGCGACACCAGCGCGAGCGCCAGCGTTGCCCAGATGGCCATCCCGGCCCACGCCACCAAACCGAGCAGCCGGTAGTAGAAGAGAAGGTAGAGGAACAACAGCCCCAGTCCGACAAGTGCGGCGATGATGCCTTCGTGGAGCGAGGCCTTCCCCAGCGTCGGGCTCACCGTCTGCGTGGCCTTGCGCGTGAGCTCGACCGGGAGCGCGCCCGCGTTGAGGACCGTCGCCAGGTCGCTCGCGGACTGCTGGGTGAAGCTGCCCGAGATCTGTGCCTTCCCGTTCGTGATGGGGTTGAGGACCTGCGGGCTCGAGATGATGGTGCGGTCGACGGCGATCGCGATCTGGTCCAGCGGAGACTGGCCGGCCGCGTGATACTGGTACGCAAGGGTGCTGGCCTTGCCGAACGCCGCGGCGCCCGCGCTGTTCAACGTGAACGAAACTACCCACTGCGGTGTGCTGTTCGTCTGGGTGTCATAGACGGCCGTCGCGCTGTCGAAGTTGCTGCCGTCGATCACGACGGGACCCAGCCGAACCTTCGCACCCAGGCGGGGATCCGGGTAGACCACCGTGGCTTTGTCCAAGGCTCCGATCTTGCTGCACTGCTCCGCCGCGATATTGGGGTCGGCCTTGCTGCAGGTGATCGGGGTTGGGTCTCCCGCAGCAAGGACGGCCAACACCGGCCGCTCCTCCAGGCGCGAGGTTTTCCCGATGATGTCCAAGAGGTGGCCCTGGCTGGTCAACCGCTGCTTGTTCAAGGCCCGCGTCATGCTGACGTAACAGCCCAGGACCTGCTGCGTCGAACTGACCACGCAGTTGACCTTCGTTTCCTTGGTCACGGGGATCGCGTCCAGGGCGCTCTGCGCCGCGCTCTTGGTTGCGAATCCGCACGGCAGAGGGTCCGCGTGCGTGCGATCCAGCGTCGCGAACGGGCTCGGCTTCGGGACGGTCGGCGTCGGCGAGGCGCTGGGGGCCGCGGACGGCGTCGGCGTCGCGTGCTTGGCCTTGCCGGGCTTGGGCGAGGGCGTCGGCGTGGTTACCACGGCGCTCGGCGTCGGGGTCGGGGTGGGATTCACGATGGCCAGACCGTTGTCGGCGATGCACCAATCGGTGCCCTCCACCTTGGTCTTGTAGGTCTTCTGCAGCGCCTGCGCCTTCGTCTGGGTGGGTTTGCACCCGAACTGGACACCCGCGGTGTCCGTCACGCAATACGCCGACGGTGCCGTCCCTGGGCCGGCGCCGCTGGGGCTCGAGGTCGGGGTCGGGACCGCTGTCACCGACGGCGTGGGCGTGGGTGAGGTCTGCGCGGCGACCGTCAGCCCCTTGAGGGCCGCGTCAGCTTCGACCTGGCTGCCGTAGCACTTCAACTGCTTGCCCGCTTTGTCCTCGATGCAGACGTTGTTCGGAGTTCCGATGGCGGCCAAGACCTTAAGTCCGGCCGCCGCGGCCGCTTGCGTGGTCCCGCACGCGTAGACCTCTCCGGTCGCGCCGATCAAGCAGTACTGCGTCTTCGGCCGTGGCTGGATGCTGCTCTTGGTGAGGCCGGGAACCTGAACCTGGATGGTGGTCCCGGTGAGCGCGATGTCGGGCTCACCGACCCCGAACGCGTCCACGCGCTTGCGGATATTCGACAGCGCGTGCTGCATCACGATGCTGGACGTACCCAGGGGCGCAGCAAGGATGACCGACACCCCGCCTTCAAGGTCCAACCCGAGCACCGGCTTGAGGCTGCCGGTGAAGAATCCGGCCAGGGACGACACCACCAGGATCGCTACGAAGACGATGCTGGTCCACAGACCTCTTGTTCGTTTCACGGGTTCTCAGTCCTCAGTCCTGTGTCGGCCGCGGGCTCGCAGACGCGGGAACCGGGGCGCGCAAAGGATAGCGTTCCTGCCGCCGGTGTCAGATTCACGGCGTTGCGTCGTCTCCCATGGCGTCGGACGGGAACCCGGTGTGGGCACCGTCCTCCTCATGGTCGCCCTCGTCCTCGTCGTACTCGTCCTCGGTCAGGCGCTGTGCGATGGCTCCGCGGACAACCTTGATGTGGGTTCCGGGCGCGATCTCGAGCATGACCGTGCCGTCGTCCTCATCGATCTCGACCACCGTGGCGTAGATGCCCGCCGTGGTCAGGATCTCGTCGCCCTCTTCCACGCTGCGTTGCAGCGCCTTCTGGGCGCGGGAGCGGCGCTGCTGAGGCCGGATCAGGAGGAAGTAGCCGAGCACACCCATCAGGAGCAGCGGGGCCAGTGTCACGAGGCCTCCGCCGGAGGGCGGGGCGGTAGTTGCGAGGAACGCGGTGAACATGGCGATGCCCTTCGTCGTTGTACGGGAGGCCCGAGTCTACCCGTCCCGGCTCGGCTTGGGGCGGTCGGGGCTAGAGGGGCAGCGTGCCGGGTGCCGTGATCCCCAGGTGCTGCGTTGCGCGGGGGGTCGCCACCCTGCCCCGCGGGGTTCGCTGGAGGAACCCCAGCTGAAGGAGATAGGGCTCCACCACATCCTCGATGGTGTCGGTTTCCTCCCCGACGGAGGCCGCCAGCGTGGAGAGCCCGACCGGGCCGCCGCCGAACTTCTGGATCAGGGTGGCAAGGACCGCGTGGTCCAGCCGATCCAGTCCCAGTTCGTCGACCTCGAACAGCTGGAGGCCCGCGCGCGCGATATCCCCCGAGATGACGCCCTGGTGCCGGACCTCCGCGAAGTCACGGACCCGTCGCAGGAGCCTGTTCGCGATCCGGGGGGTTCCGCGGGAACGCCGCGCGATCTCATCGGCCCCGTCCTGGTCGGTGTGCACACCCAGGATCCCCGCCGACCGTAGCGCGATGGTCGCGAGTTCGTCCGACGCGTAGTAGTCAAGGCGCGGGCTGAATCCGAACCGCTCGCGGAGCGGAAGCGTGATCCGGCCGGGCCGGGTGGTCGCCGCCACCAACGTGAAACGCGGCAGCTCCAGCCTGATGGACCGGGCGGTCGGCCCCTTCCCCAACATCACGTCCAGGTTGAAGTCCTCCAGGGCCGGATACAGCACTTCCTCCACCGGGCGAGGCATCCGGTGGATCTCATCCACGAACAGCACGTCGCCTTCGCCCAGGTTGGTAAGGATGGCGGCCAGATCGCTCGGGCGGTCGAGCGCCGGCCCCGATGTGGGCTGGAACCCCGCCCCCATCTCGTGCGCGACGATCTGCGCCAAGGTGGTCTTCCCAAGGCCCGGGGGTCCGCTGAACAGGAGGTGATCGACCGTCTCCCCGCGCGCCCGCGCCCCTTCGATGAGGAGCGCAAGCTGTTCCTTCACCCGCTCCTGCCCCACGAATTCGTCCAAGGACCGCGGCCGGAGCGCGACATCGAACTCACGATCTTCGGGGCTGACCACGCCGCCTTCGATGAGCCGCTCGTCTGCGGTGAGGTCCAGGTCCGGACGCTCGTCCATCGTCCTAGCGTCCCACTCGCTGGAGGGCTTCGCGTAGGAGGTCTTCCACCTCACGTCCGTCGGCCTCAACGCCGGTGAGCGCAACCGCCGCTTCCTGCTGCGTTAGCCCCAGCTGGATCAGCGCCTCGCGCACGTCGGCGACGGGTCCGTCGGCGGTCAGCTCCGACACGCCGCCCAGCTTCTCCCGCAGATCCAGGATGACCCGCTGGGCGACCTTCTTGCCGACCCCGGGGACCACTACCAACGCCGCCGCGTCGCCGTCCACGATGGCGCGGGTGAGGGCGGCCGTGGTCAGCGACGAGAGCATGTTCAGCGCCACCTTCGGCCCCACCCCACTCACCCCTGTGAGCTGATCGAAGAGAGCGCGCTCGTCGGTGGTGGAGAAGCCGTAGAGGAGCATGGCATCGTCCCGAACAACCATCCTGGTGTGGATCCGGGCCGTGCGGCCGACGGCAGGAAGCG
>JANXVR010000088.1 GCA_025351565.1 Actinomycetes bacterium | reverse complement strand
AGCCCGAACAGCGGGGGAGTCACTCCGTGTACTACTCGACCAACAGCCGCGGCCTGGCGGAGGACGTTGCGTTCCTCCTCCTGCGGTTCGGCATCGTTGCCCGTATCAAGCAAGTGTCCAAGCCGGGATACCGGGTTGGGTTCCACGTCCACGTGTCCGGGGCGCTCGATCAGCGTTGGTTCCTCAAGCACGTCGGTGTCTTCGGCCCGCGGGTCGCCCCCGCCCGGCAGTTGGCGGAGGCGCTGGACGGTGTTGTCTCCAACACGAATGTGGACACGCTGCCCAGCGAGGCCTTTGGCCGTATCAGGGAGTCGATGCGACTGCAGGGCATGAGCACGCGGGCGATGGCGGCCGCGCGTGGCACGTCCTACGGGGGTCAGAGCCAGTACAGCTTCGCGCCGTCTCGATGGGTGGTCGCGGAATACGCGGAGCTCCTGCATGACGATGAGCTGAGGACGAGCGCGAGTGACGATCTGTTCTGGGACCGAGTGGTTGAGGTGGTCGACGCCGGATCGGAACTGGTCTACGACATGACCGTCCCCGGACCGTCGAACTGGATCGCGGGGGCGGGAGCCGTCATCTCTCACAACAGTGGAGCCATCGAGCAAGACTCAGATGTGGTCATGTTCATCCATCGCGACGACGTGGATCCGGAGAAGAAACGCATGGCCGAGATCATCATCTCCAAGCACCGCAACGGGCCCACCGGTTCGGTGAACCTGAACTTCGAGCCCGCGCTCACGCAGTTCCGCAACGCCGCGCGCTCCATGGAGCAGTGAGCCCTCGCGCGTATCCGGGCGCGCCAGAGACGCCCAACGCCGACCGTCGCCGGATCCGCGCCATCCTCAAGCGCCTCCAGATCCACTTCGGTGACGACGTGTTCGCCCCGCCCCGCCGCTCGGATCCGCTCGAGGAGCTGGTCCTCACCGTGCTCAGCCAGCACACCTCGGACCTCAACGCGGAGCGCGCGTTCGCCGATCTTCGGGCTGCGCTCCCCGCGTGGGAGGACGTGGTCGCCCTGCCTGCGCCCGCGCTGGCGGATGTCATCCGCAGCGGGGGCCTGGCGAACCAGAAGGCGCCGCGCATCCAGGCCATCCTGCGCGAGATCCACCGGCGCGAGGGCGGCTATGCCCTCGCCGTGCTCAGGGAACTCTCGGATCCGGACGCGCGCGCGTACCTGACCTCGCTCCCCGGGGTGGGGCCGAAGACCGCCGCCGTGGTACTGAGCTTCTCGCTCGGACGCGACGCGCTCCCGGTGGACACGCACGTCCATCGCGTCACCGGCCGTCTCGGGATCATCCCCGCGAAGGCATCGGCCGAACGCGCCGATCGGATACTTCACGACCTGGTCCCCGACGGCCTCCGGACGCCCCTTCATGTGGCCTTCATCCGGTTGGGCCGTGAGATCTGCAAGGCGCCCGTCCCTCGCTGCCGGGGATGCCCGCTTCACGACCTGTGTCCAACCGCTCCTCGCTACCTCCAACGCAGTGTTTGAAAGGCCCGCACGCGGGGAAACCTAGGTGCGAGGCCCGGGTCTGGGATCTCGCGCAAGCCACGTCCCAGGCCAGACGAACGGAGGAAACGATGAACAGAAGCACAGGCAGCGGTTTGCTGGTGTTCGGTATCGTGCTCGGCGTCGTGGGTGCCATCATGCGATTCGCGGTCAAGGTTCACACATCTGGGTTCAACATCCACACCGCCGGCACCATCCTCCTGATCGTGGGTGTCGGCTGCGCGATCGTTGGGTTGGTTCTTCTACTGATGGCCGGTCGGAGTCACTCGGTGACCCAAGAGAGCATCCAGGCGACACCCGCTGGTCAGGTCCGTACCGAAGAACGCAGCGACAGCGGCTTCACTCTCTAAAGGCCCTCTAGCAAGGAGCGTTGACGATGACGAGGTATCTCTGTGTGGATCAGTCGCATCGGCGCCGCGGGGAGGTCGTTCCTGTAGACGTCACCGCGCAGGTGCGGTCCGAGCGCGCGCTGTTGCCTCGGCCCAGTGCGTACCTGGCCATCACGGAAGACGTCATCGCGGCGGTGGCGGCGATGGGCACGGCGTCATCGAGCCAGCGGGCGACGGATGTCGCTCGCATCCTGTCCGGAGTTGCTGAGCCTCAGGATCTGCCCGTGGTCCTGATGTCTCAGCACTCCGTTACACGTGCCCCGGGTCACTACGAACTGGATGATCTTCGCGGCGCGGAAGCAACCATCGACCGTGTGGCCGCGAGGGTCGGTTCGGCTCAAGTGGCCGCACCCACGAGCGATGACCTCTTGATCATCGAAGATGACGAAGCCGGTCCGCCGACGCTCGTGAACGCCGGAAGCACACCAACCGCCGTTCTCACCCGCCCGTCGCAGCGCACGCGCATGGTCCCACAAGGCGTGTTCCGGTTGGACGAACTCACCTCGCGGCTCGCCATCGCCGACAACACCGAAGTATCGTTGATCGACGCGATCCGCAGCACGCCTCTCTACGACACCCGAACCCTCATGTCCGCAACTCCATGGCGTGTCGTCATCTCGTGTCCGAAGGCGGAAGGATCACCGGCCACCACCCACGCGACGTTGTTCACCGGTACCGGTGCTCCGGAGGCCGCCGTCGCCTACGGGACCCCTGTTGACGGGTGGGATATGGCGGTTGAGGCATCGGCGCTGATGGATATGGCTCCCGCCGCCGAAGTGACTCGCGTCGAACATCGGGTCTGGGCGCTGATCGCGACGGAAGCGCTGGTATCGGCGGCGCTCCTCGCGCTCGGTTGGGCCAGTGGCGCGTTGCGGCTAGCTGCGCGCGAGACGCCCGGCTGGTTGGGTCTTTCCTTGATCCTGGCCGTCGCGGCGATCGCGTTCGGTGCCATCCCCTTGTTCGCCGTTCGTGATCCCGAAGCGAACATGAACGACACCTTCGTGTTGCGTCAGCTCTACGAGAGCCGGCTCATCATGTTGCGCTGGGCGGCCGCGATCTCCGCGGTGCTGTTCGGCCTGGCCATGATGACCGGCGTGATCCCGCCACTGTCAGCAGGAGGCCGTTCCGTGCCCGCCGCCGCGGTCACGTTCGACGCTGCAGCACAACCGGTGACCGCAACTATGCGTGTGAGCGCTACCGACATCGGCGCGGGACACTCGCTCAACGTCACGATGCGCGAATACAGCGCGGGCGATCGGGTCGGAACGCTCGTTGGAGACGTGACGCGCAACGGGAACGCATCGGGTTCAGCTGCGCTGGCGGAAACCTTCGCGCTGGACCCGACCGCCCGATACATCTCGGTTCTGGTGACCACGAACGGGGAGTCGCCTCGGGCGGCGTGCGATCCGACCGTAACGGGGACGCCGGGCTGTACCGTCCTGGCTGTTCCGCTACCAGCCCCAGCGGTTCCTCAGAGTGTGACGAACATCGTCTTCCCGCCGGCAACGGTGCCCTCGATCGTCCCATCGGCGTCGCCCAGTCCGTGACCGGGTGTGGAGCGGGTGAGGGGAATCGAACCCCCGTCTCGAGCTTGGGAAGCTCACGTTCTGCCATTGAACCACACCCGCACAGGCGGCCTTCTAGCCGTCCGGAGCCGACAGTGTAGCCAGCGCGCCGAGCCGGACGCACACCTCTACGGCTGCTAGCGTTCCACCCCCATGGACGCTGACTTCTGGCCCCGGACGCTGGCACATCTGGCCGAACGCCAACACCTGACGGCGACCCACGCCGCCGAGGTCATGCAGCAGATCATGACGGGCGAGGCCACCCCGGCCCAGATCGGCGCCGTTCTCCTGGCCCTGAGAACCAAGGGCGAAACCTCCGACGAGGTCGAGGGCTTGGCGGCCACGATGCTCGACTTCGCCAACCCCGTGCTGCCGCCCTCTCCCGCCGTGGACACGTGCGGGACGGGCGGGGACCGAGGCGGCACGTTCAACATCTCGACGGTGAGTGCCATCGTGGTCGCGGCCGCCGGGGTCCCCGTGGCCAAGCACGGCAACCGCGCGGCCAGCAGTCACTGCGGTTCTGCCGACCTCTTGGAGGCGCTCGGCGTGAAGATCGACCTGGACGCGGCGGGCGTGGAGCGCTGCTTAGCGGACGCCGGCATCGGGTTCATGTTCGCGCAGACGTTCCACCCGTCGATGAAATACGCGGGCCCGATCCGCCGCGAGCTGGGCGTGCCGACCGTGTTCAACTTCCTTGGGCCGCTCACCAACCCGGCCCGGCCCTACGCGCAAGTCGTCGGCGTCAGCGATGAACGGATGCTCCCTCTCATGGCCGAGGTTCTGGCCCGCCGCGGCACGCGCGCCAAGCTCTTCCGCGGCGAAGACGGCCTGGACGAACTCACGACCACCGGGATCTCGATGATGCTGGACGTGCGGGAGGGCTCCGTGCGCGAGACCCACGTGGATCCTGCGGACCTGGGACTCGCGCGATCCAAGCCCGAGGACCTGGCGGGCGGCGCGGACGCAGCATCCTCGGCCGACATCGCCCGCGCGATCCTGGGCGGCGAGCACGGTCCCCGCCGGGACGTGGTTCTCCTCAACGCCGCGGCCGCGCTCGAGGTCGCCGGGGCGGTCTCCGACATGGCAAGCGGCTTGGTCATGGCCGCCGAGACCATCGACTCCGGTGCGGGGACCGCCACGTTGGCGGCCTGGGTGGCCGCTTCCCGGAACGGGTAGCATCACCGCCCGATGATCCTGTCCGATCGCACCATCCGCGAGGAGATCGACGCCGGGCGCATCGTGATCGATCCGTTCGATCCCACGTGCGTCCAGCCCTCGTCGGTTGATCTGCACGTCGACAGCCAGTTCCGCGTGTTCGCGAACTCGCGCTATCCCTACATCGACGTCAAAGAGGAGATGCCCGACCTCACCGAACTGGTTGAGGTCAAGCCGGACGAACCGTTCATCCTTCACCCCGGCGAGTTCGTGCTGGGCTCGACCGCCGAGCGCGTGGGGATCCCGAACGACCTGGTCGCACGGCTGGAGGGCAAGTCATCACTCGGGCGCCTTGGGTTGCTGATCCACTCCACGGCCGGGTACGTCGACCCCGGCTGGGACGGTTACCTGACGCTCGAGCTCAGCAACGTCGCGAACCTGCCCATCACCCTGTACCCGGGCATGAAGATCGGCCAGATCAGCTTCTTCAAGCTGACCACGCCGGCGGACGTGCCGTACGGGTCGGCCGGCAACAAGTACCAAGGCCAACGCGGACCCACGCCCAGCCGGTTCTTCCGCGACTTCCTTCCCTGAACGGTCCGGTCAGTCGACGCGCGCCAGCGAGCCGGGCACGA